>CAXBNA010000066.1:0-27962 GCA_963976915.1 uncultured Verrucomicrobiales bacterium | reverse complement strand
CGACCTGCATCAACTAAATCAACATTCCGCTGGCAACTAAACCAAGACCACTTCATAGCCCCAGTGAAGCGATGCCTCAAACGCTTACAGCCAACCCCCAAAAAAGGGCCGGGATTTCTCCCGGCCTTCTTTGTTTTTATCGAGTGCTTGGGCACCCTGAGCGAAAGGGATCTCATCCGCCGACGGCGACGGTGATGACTGAGGTGGACCCTATTCTTAGGCCAGGATTGCTGGAAGTTAAGATATGGTGTTGACGGCTTGGAGGGAAGTAGGTTTCGCTGGTTGTGTGACGGATTGCAAGGGCTTTGCTCCGCAGGTGGTGGGCCGTAGCGAAAGGCGGCGAGCGTAGCGATGCGCCCTGGAGCGGAGGCCCTCCACCTGCGGTCGCGCCCCCTCCTTGAGCTGTTTTGTTTGGGTGGCCTTCATGCGGCTTTCGTGCGTCGTTTTCGGGCCGCCGACTGCGTCGCTTTGCTCTGCGCCCGATACACCGCCTGTGGCGTGCGATTGCCCAACGCCCGATGCGGTCGCTAGGTGTTGTAGCGGATCATCCAACCCTCCACACCTAGCTCCAACGCGTCCACCGTGGCGTATCCCTGAGATTTCTGCTGCTGGATGTACAAGGGAACTTTTTGAGAGGCAGCTCAACCAAGCAGCCAAACAGTGAACGTCGAATGGCTGCGATGCGACGTGGATCCAGCCAGGCTTGGCTCAGGCTGAAAACCGCCCGCTGCGAAGGTGGGAGGGGGCGGAATCAGGTCTCGGCCGAGCCGCGGGCCATGACGACCTTTCCGGTGCGGACGGTCTCGATGATGTCGAACTTGCTGAGCAGGCGCACGGCGGCGTCGACCTTGTCGGTGTTGCCGGTGATCATGCAGATGAGGCTGTCTTCCTGAAGATCGACGGTTTTGCCGCTGTAGTGCTCGACGATCTGAAGGATCTCGGTGCGTTGATCGGCGTGGGTGGCGATCTTCACGAGGACCAGTTCTTTGGCGACGGCATCGCTGTCGTTGTGCTCAGAGCAGTGAATGATGTCGATGAGCTTGTTCACCTGCATGATGATTTGGTGCAGGCCTTCGGGGTGACCGCTGATGCCGATGGTCATGCGACTGAAGCGCGGGTCACGGCTCTGGGAGACGACGAGGGATTCGATGTTGAACCCACGGCGGCTGAAGACCTGGCAGATGCGGCCAAGGACACCGGGCTTGTTGTTCACGTAGACGCTGAGCGTGTGAATGTTGATGATGTCGGCCAATGGGGCTGGCTTTTTGTCGGTGGTGGCGGGGATGCGTTCGCTCATGGATTTAGGGAAGGTAAAAGGGAAACGGGTGGGGGAAAGGAGGATTAGGTCGCGAGGCGTTGTTGGGCGATGGCGACGTAGGCGGGATCGCGCTCGATGCCGATCCAGTGGCGGTTGTGTTCTTGGGCGGCGACGGCGGTGGTGCCGGAGCCGAGGAAGGGATCGAGGACCGTATCGCCCTCATCCGTTGAGCAAAGGATGAGTTTGCGGATGAGATTGATCGGCTTTTGGCTGGGGTGGCCACACTTCTCTTTGGACGTCCCTTTGAGGCTGGGGACGCGGAGGATGTTGGTGGCGAATTTGCCCTTCTCCAGATGCGCACGGCGGGCGTCGAGGTCCTTGTAGCGCTTGTCCTTGAGGTAGGTCTCGATGGTCTTGGCGTCGTACGGGATGCGCACGGCGTCTTTGTTGAATTTGGCTTGGTCACCCTTGCGAAGAACAAGGACCATTTCGTACTGGGGCGTGAAGCTGTCCCGGCGCTCGTCATAGCCGACCGCACGATCCCAGATGATGAGGTCGTGAAACTGGTGCTGGCGCGTGAGGCGGGACATGAGGTGGAGAAAGGTGTGCTCGCGCTTTCCAAGTTGGCCGAAGATGAAGGCGAGGCCGCTGGGTTTTAGGATTCGAAGGCATTGGCTGACCCATTGATCGCACCAGTCGAGATAGTCGTCGGGTGTCTTCCATTGAGTGTCCCAAGCTTCGTCTTCGAGAACATTGTAGTAGGGCGGATCGGCGATGATCGATTGGACGGACGCATCGGGCAGCTTTGCGAGCGCCTCGACTGCGTCGCCCTGTATGATTGTATCGAGTTCCATGGCCGGACCGTGCTCGTGCGAGCGCAGTTGCTGAATCAGGTCGATCCTGTCGGCTTGGCCATCTTCATCTTGGGTGGCTCGGTGAGCATGTCCTCAAGGGCGGCTCCGGCAGGGATCATCGGGAAGACGTTTTCCGTCTTGATGCACTCAGCTTCGATGATGCAGGGACCGTCGTTGTACTCGAGTGCTTGCTTCAAAACGCGACCAACATCTGCGGGGCGGCGGATGTGCCAGCCTTTGATGCCGTAGGCTTCTCCGAGTTTCACGAAGTCGGGATTCCCGATGAGATCGACACCGCTTTCGCGGTTTTCGAAGAACAGTTCCTGCCACTGGCGGACCATGCCGAGGTAGCTGTTGTTGAGGATGAGGATCTTGATCGGAAGCTTGTGAATGGCGGCGGTGGCCAGTTCAAAGAGCGTCATTTGAAACCCGCCGTCGCCAGAGATGGAGACGACCAGTTTGTCAGGGCAGGCCAGTTGAGCGCCGATGGCGGCGGGGAAACCAAAGCCCATGGTGCCGGCACCGCCAGAACTGAGCCAGTGGTAGCTCTCATCGTTCTTGTAGAACTGAGCGGCCCACATCTGATGCTGACCGACGTCCGTGGAGATGATGGCCTTGCCCTCGGACAGTTGGTACAACTCGTCGATGACCTGCTGCATGCGGAGTCCGCCCTGCTTCTTGTAGGAGAGGGGAAACTTCTTCTTGTAGCCGTTGAGGGTCTCCAGCCAGTCGCTCGTGTCGAGAACGGAGACGTAGGGGAGGAGTTCCTTCAACGCGGCCTTGGCGTCGCCCTTGATGGCCACGTCGACTTGAATCATCTTGTTGTGCTCGGCCGCATCGATGTCGATGTGGATGAGCTTGGCGTTGCGTCCAAACATGTGGGGCTTGCCGATGATGCGGTCATCGAAACGGGAGCCGATGTTGAGAATGAGGTCGGCTTCGCAGATGGCTTTGTTGGCGTAAGCGGTTCCGTGCATGCCCAGCATGCCCAAGGAAAGTTCATGGGTTTCAGGGAAGACGCCCTTGCCCAGGAGCGTGGAGGTCACCGGACAGCGAAGGGTTTCTGCCAACTGGCGGAGTTCCTCTGCGGCACGGGAGATCATCGCCCCTTGGCCTGCCAGAATCACGG
This sequence comes from uncultured Verrucomicrobiales bacterium, assembly GCA_963976915.1. GTDB lineage: Bacteria > Verrucomicrobiota > Verrucomicrobiia > Verrucomicrobiales > Verrucomicrobiaceae > CAXBNA01. The sequence continues at coordinate 24,721 of CAXBNA010000066.1, read as the reverse complement.
GCCGTTTGGATTGCGCGAGCAGTTTGGCCACCTCTTGGATCTGGGTGGAATCGATATTGAAGCCCTCCTCAGGGTGATACCCGGGGAGGTCCATCGGTTCATCGAAGGTGCCGGTGAAGGGCCCCTGGCTGATGTCCTTCGGAATGTCGATCAGAACAGGTCCGGGACGACCTGTCGTCGAGATGTGGTAGGCCTCGCGAGCGACCCGCGGGAGATCGTTGCTGTCCTTGACCAGGTAGCTGTGCTTCACGACCGGGGAGGTGATGCCGAAGATGTCCGCCTCTTGGAAAGCATCCTTGCCCAACATCCACGTCACCTGCTGACCACAGAGGACGATCATGGGAACGCTGTCCATCTGGGCGGTCATGATGCCCGTGACGGTATTGCCCGCACCGGGGCCGGAAGTGACGAGAACCACGGCGGGCTTGCCGGTTGCGCGTGCGTAACCGTCCGCCATGTGAACCGCACCCTGCTCGTGACGAACGAGGATGAACTTCATGTTGGTCTTCACGGTCTGAAGAGCGTCAAAGATCGGGATGGCGGCGCCACCCGAATAGCCGAAGACATATTCGACTCCAAGGTCGTCGAGTGTCTTGATGAGCGCCTGTGCTCCGTCGTAGGATGTGTCTTTCATGAGTGAATTGGTGAAAATGGATGAATTGGGGGTGATATTCGATCCGATGGGGAAATCAGCAAGATGAAAATTGAATAAAATGGACCAAATACACAATAAAACGCGATTGGCGTGTTTAAAAACTGCCGATTTTTAGGTCGATTGGGTGATCTTGGGGGTGGGGTCTAGGTGAACACGAGGTCGCGCGGGGTTTCCGCTGGGTTTTGGACTCCGGCGCTTCGCGGTCGAGCCAAAGGCGAGGGTGCCCCATGCCGTACCGCGCATGGTGAGCGGATTTGTTTCACCCGTGCTCGCCAGCCTTGATTGCCCTGTTTGCGATGTGACAAGCAGCTGTCCTGTGGGGGGCTGGACCATACTGGGGACGCCTGAATTTGATGGCTTTTTGTCGTCGAGTGCCTCGACGAATCAGGAGTGAAGTCGAGCGACTGGGGGATGACTCCATTGGGAATCCGCGCATTGGCCCCGAAAGTGCTCGTTTGCCAAGTGGAAGAAACTGCGTAGTCTCCGGTCCCTTTTTTCCCCGCCCCCTAAAAATGACCCCTCCCTCCCATATCCGCAACTTGGCCATCATCGCCCACGTTGACCACGGCAAAACGACTCTCGTGGACGGCCTGCTGCGTGCCAGCGGCAACTTCCGTGAAAACCAAGCCATCGCTGAACGCGCGATGGACTCGATGGATCTCGAGAGAGAGAAGGGCATCACCATCAAGGCCAAGAATACGGCTCTTCAGTGGGGCGACTATGTCATCAACATTGTGGACACACCCGGACACGCTGACTTCGGCGGTGAAGTGGAGCGAGTGATGAAGATGGTCGACGGAGTGATGCTGGTGGTGGATGCCTACGAAGGGCCGCAGGCACAGACGCGCTTTGTGTTGCGCAAGGCCATCCAAGCAGGTCTGAAGCCGATCGTGCTCCTCAACAAGATGGACCGTCCGACCGTGAGGCCCGCAGAGGTTCACGACAAGGTGTTGGAACTGTTTCTCGAACTGGAAGCCACGGAAGATCAGTTCAACGCAGTCTTCCTTTATGGAAGTGCGCGTGGAAGCTGGGTGAGCAAGACTCCAGATGGTGAGCAGCAACCGCTTTCGCTGATGCTGCAGGAAATCGTGGAGCAAATTCCAGCGCCTGTCGCAGAGCCTGAAGGCTGCTTCGAGATGCTCGTCTCGAACATCGACTGGGATGACTACGTTGGTCGTGTGGGAATTGGCAAGGTCACCCGTGGCCAAGTGAAGATGGGAGACCGCGTTTTCCTTCTCAGCAAGAAAGAGGGCGAAAAAGCGGTGCCGTTGAAAGTAACGAAAGTCTTTCGTTATTCCGGACTGGGAGTCACGGAGAGTGTGGAAGGCAGCGCTGGCGACATCGTGGGCATCAGTGGTTTTGAAGATTTGGACATTGGTCAAACCGTGGCGGGTGCGGCAGACGCTCCTGCACTGCCGTTCATGGCGATCGATCCGCCTACCATCGTGATGCAGTTTTCGGTGAATGACGGTCCCTTGGCGGGCCGTGAAGGTGACCACGTGACCTCTCGGAAGATTCGCGACCGCCTGATGAAGGAAGCCAAGATGAACGTGGCGATTCATGTCGAGGACTCGGACCTGGCGGGTGTGTTCAATGTGTCCGCACGGGGTGCGATGCAGATCGCGGTCATCGTGGAGCAAATGCGGCGCGAAGGTTTTGAGTTGCTGATCTCTCGTCCGATGGTCATCACCAAGCGGGTGGACGGGGTGCTGCACGAACCCTATGAGATCCTTTATGTGGACGTTCCGGATGACTACGTGGGACCGGTGATGAAGTCGCTCGCAGAGCGGAAGGCCCGCATCGACGACATGAAAACGCATCCGCACGGGGCGACCATTGAAGCGACGGTTCCGACGCGTGGTTTGATTGGCTTTGAGTTTGAGCTGATGAACATGACAAGCGGGCACGGAATTCACTCACACCTCTTTAAAGAGTATGCCCCGCATGCTGGACCGATGCAGACCCGGATCACCGGCACCCTCGTGTGCACGGAAGCTGGCGAAGCGACGACCTATGCGCTGACGACCATTCAGGAGCGCGGGAAGCTGTTCATTGGCCCCACCGATCTCGTCTATGATGGCATGATCGTGGGTGAAAACCCTCGTTCCGATGATCTTCCGGTCAATCCGACGCGTGCCAAGCACGTGACCAACCACCGCTCCTCGGGCGATGGAAAGTCGGTGATGCTCGTTCCTCCAGTTCGATTCAATTTGGAGCGTTCGATCGAGTACATCGACGCTGACGAACTCGTCGAAGCGACGCCCAAGAGCATCCGTCTGCGCAAACGCACGCTGGATCAGCATCAGCGGGCACGTGAGCGCAAGCGCGCGAAGGACGAGATCGAGATGCCTGCATCCTGATTGTTTGGGGTTCCCCGCGATTCGTCATTTGACAGTCGCGGGTTCCTTTTGATGCAGTCTGCTCGCCCGAACTGATAATTCGATTTCATTCTGATCATGCTCCCGATTCTTGCTGAAGCCGCCGCCCATCACTCTGAATTGCCGCCCGTGTGGATGGTGGCCCCCTTTGCCTCCCTGCTGCTTTGCATCGCCCTGATGCCGCTTTTTGCGCCGCACTTTTGGGAGCATCACTACCCGAAGATCGCGGTGGCCCTGGGCTTGGTGACAGCGACTTATTATATGCTGGTCCGCCACGACTACCATGCCCTGCATCACGCAGGATTGGAGTACGTGAGTTTCATGGCCTTGGTGGGGTCCTTGTTTGTGATCTCGGGTGGAATCAACATTCGCGTCAAGGGTGAGGCGACACCCATGGTCAACACGCTGTTCCTCGCCATTGGCGCGGTTCTGGCCAACATCATCGGCACGACCGGTGCCTCCATGCTGATGATCCGCCCATGGATCAAAATGAACAAGTACCGGATCACAGGATTCCACGTCGTGTTCTTCATTTTTGTGGTGAGCAATTGTGGAGGCTGTCTGACGCCGATTGGTGACCCTCCACTGTTCCTCGGATTCCTTCGTGGCGTGCCCTTCTTCTGGGTGCTGACGCATTGCTGGCAGGCGTGGGCTTTGACCATCGTGCTCCTGCTGATCACGTTTTTCGTGTTCGACTCCAAGAACTTCAAGCGGGCACCGAAGGAAGTGCGCGACAAGGAAACCGCGAATGAAGACTGGATGTTCCGTGGGTTGAAAAACCTGATCTTCTTGGGCGTGGTTCTCGGGGCGGTCTTTCTGCCGAAATCCGTTCAGGAAACCACCATTCTGGGCATCTTCAGCATTCCTGCCCTCGTCATGATCGCGGCTGCAGTGGGCTCGTATTTCATGACGAGCAAGCCGGTTCACGAAGCCAACGACTTCAATTTTGGTCCCGTGAAGGAAGTGGGTTATCTCTTTGTTGGGATTTTCCTGACCATGATTCCCGCGTTGCAAATTCTGCAGAGTGGTGAGGCGGTGGACATCAGCGATCCGATTGAGTTCTACTTCGCCACGGGTGTTCTGTCGGCCTTCCTCGACAATGCGCCGACCTACCTTTCGTTCCTCGCCGCGGCCATGGGCATGGAGCAGTTGTCCGTCGACAAGGTGGCGGACGTTCTGAAATTTGCGACCGAACACGCGGGCCACCTGATTGCCATCTCGTTGGGTGCGGTGTTCTTTGGTGCGGGAAGCTACATTGGCAACGGACCTAATTTCATGGTCAAGGCCATTGCGGAGAAGTCGAGGGTCAAGACTCCGGCCTTCCTCACGTACATCTTCAAGTACTCGGTTCCAATCCTGCTGCCCATCCTGATTTTGGTTGGCTGGATCATGATTGGAATGGACAAATAGATTGCCGCAGGGGACTCGATTGCAGGCGCTTCGACGACCGAAGGGGCAACCTGCCAATGATTGAATTTGCCCCGGCGGATCGTTGAATCTCTGATGAATCCGCTCCCGATCACCGCACTCGCCGCCATGATGGTCGGGGTCGTGGGCTGTGCGGTTTTGCCGCCTTTAGGGACGAAGCGAGAGAAGGGCGATTTGGCTCGAGTGAAGGAGGGCGTTCCCCGGGAGTGGGCTGCGCTTCCTTCCTCTTCGCCGGGCGAACCCGCAGGCTGGCTGGACGAGTTCAGTGGCAGCGAACTCCGGCCACTTGTGGAGCGGGCTCTTCAGGAGAACCGGGATTTCAAAGCAGCTGCGGCCCGGGTCAGAGCGGCCCAATCTCAGACAGCTTCGGCGACAGCTGCGTTGCTTCCAACGGCAGGGCTGAACGGAGCGGCGAACCGGTCCCAACGTCCCGGGGACCAGCGCTTCGCGAGCCTTGGCCAGCGGGCGAAGCGATTCACGGTGACGGGGCAGTACTCTTGGGAGTTGGATCTTTGGGGAAGGGTCGCGGATCAACGCAGGGCGGCGAAGGCCCGCGAAAACGCCGCTGCGGCAGACTACCACGGTGCGAGGTTGTCCCTGGCCGCGACCACGGCGCGGACGGCGATCACCTTGGCGGAGGCGTCCTCGCTGCGTGACCTGTCTGCGGAGAACGTGCGCGTGAGAAAGACCCAACTGGGGATCTTGGAGCGGCAATTGGATCGCGGGGTCGAGCCTGCACGCGCTGCCCTGGATTTAAGCTTGGGGCGCGCCGATCTCGCACGGGCCGAATCGGTTCTAGCTCAGCGAGGGCAGGTGGTGGATGAGACTCGACGGACCCTCGAAACGTTGATGGGTGGGTATCCGGCTGGAAAAGAGCGGGGGCTTTCAGAATTGCCCACGCTAAGGAAGGCCGTACCTGCAGGCTTGCCGTCCGAACTCTTGCTGCGGCGACCGGATATCCTGGTGGCGGAGCAGCGGCTGCGGGAGGCGACAAGCAACGAGAGCGTGGCCAAGAAGGCCTTTCTGCCGAGCATCAGCCTGACTGGAAACCGTGGCTTCAGTTCCCAGCAACTCGCAAGACTGGCGAATCCATCCACGGCACTTTGGACCATCGGTGGCGATGCCGCGTTGTCGCTTTTTGAAGGCGGATCGCGGCTGGCCGAGATTCGGCGACGGAAGGCAGGCTACGACGAAGCGCTGATGAACTATGAGTCTCAGGCATTGACGGCCTTTCGGGAGGTCGAGACGGCACTGGCTGCGGGCGGTTTCTTTTCCGAGCAGGAGGCAGCGCTGCGGTCGGCGGTCGAGGAGGCGGACAGGGCCGAGCGATTGGCGCTGGGGCAATACGAGAAAGGGCTGGCCGACGTGCTGACGCTGCTGGATGCGCGGCAACGGGCGTTTGATTCAAAAGGTTCGTTGATCTCCGTTCAGGCGGACCGGTTGCGGAATCGTTTGGACCTGCATTTGGCCTTGGGAGGCGATTTTTGAAGGTGATAAAAATCCTGTTCAATGGGCGATTCGACGCGACGTTGAACGCTTGGAAACGTTAATCTATACATGTTGCGCGCACTCAAAGGCCTGATTCCGCTGCTGATTCTCAGCGGCTGCATTGCGGTCGCGTGGTGGTTGTATGTCAATCAGCCGGAAATGGAGGTGCGCCAGAAGCCACCCACGTATGTGCGCGTCGAGGGTACCGTCCTCAGGAGTGCGACGTATCCGTTGCGAGTCAAGGCTCAGGGAACGGTTCAGCCACGGACACGGAGCACGCTCGTGCCTGAAGTTTCCGGGCGGGTGGTCAGCGTGAGCGATGCCTTCCGCCCGGGTGGATTTTTCGCCGAGGGAGAGATCCTGTTGGAGTTGGATCGGGTGGACTACGAGACGGCGGTCACCATCGCCGAAGCTTCACTGGCGCAGGCTGAGCTGGTGCTGGCGGAAGAAGAGGCCAGGGCGGGTCAGGCCGCCGATGATTGGAAAGACTTGGGTCGCTCTGGCGCCGTGCCGCCCTTGGTGGCCCGGCTCCCGCAGCTGGCAAAGGCCCGTGCCGATGTCGCGGCGGCGGAAGCTCAAACGGAACAGGCTCGGAGAAATCTGGAGCGCACCAGGATTCGCGCTCCTTATGAGGGACAGGTGATCGAGCAGGTGGTGGACGTGGGGCAGTTTGTGGGTCAGGGAACGACCCTCGGGAGGATTTTTGCGACCGACTACCTGGAGGTTCGCCTGCCATTGCCGGAGCAGGAGTCACGCTTTTTGGACCTGCCTCACGCCTACAAGGACGACAAAGGCGAGGGCAGCGGTGAGGCGATTCCAGTGGCCTTGCTCGCCCAGATTGCGGGTGAGCAGGTGATCTGGGAGGGCGAGATTGTGCGGGTGGAGAGCGGGCTCGATGAGCAGACGCGACAGGCCGTGGCCGTGGCGCGGGTGAGTGAGCCGTACGCGAAGCGCGAGGACGGTCGTCCACCGCTCCTGATGGGCACCTTTGTCCAAGCGGAAATCGATGGAGGAGAGCTCGAAAACGTCTTCGTGATTCCGAGATCCGCGGTCCGCGCCGGAAACGAGATCATCTTGATCTCGGAAGAGAACCGGCTCAGTCGAGTGACCGTTCATCCGCTGGTCAGCAACGCCGATCATCTTGTGGTGAAGGCGGGGACCGGCACGGCGATTTCCGATGGGGATGTGCTTTGCCTTACGCCCATTCCATTCCCCGCAGACGGGGCGAGGGTGATTCCAACAATTGATGGTCGTGCGCCGGGCAAGGGCGTTGCGGGCCCGCTGCCGGATGTGCCGACCGCTGCGACGACGAGGTCGTAGTCGATCCGGGTTCGGGGATGGGATGGAGTGCCGAATTCTCTCAGGATGGAGGAAACGGCGGGGTTGGGGGGACGATGCAGTTTGGTATTGAGTCGCTGGCTGCGCGTTCGATACTCCGATAGAATGAGTGCGCGATACGATGTGGAGGGATTGTCCGTGGTGATCATGGGCGGCACGACGGGCTTGGGCCTGTCGGCGGCTCAGTGTCTGGTGGCCAATGGGGCGCGTGTGGTGGTGACGAGCCGGTCTGATGAGAACGTTCGTTCGGCACTGGAAGTGCTGGGCGCGTCGGCGGTGGGTTTTGCAGGAGACGCGACGGAGGCGTCGACGAGTGAAAAGGCCGTGTCGATGGCGGTGGAAACCTTTGGGCGATTGGACGCGCTTTATCATGTCGCTGGTGGGAGCGGTCGGTCGCGGGGCGACGGGCCGCTGCATGAGCTGACGGACGAGGGTTGCGACTACACGCTGGATTTGAATTTGAAATCCATCATGCTCTCGAATCGGGCGGCGGTGAGGCGATTTCGTGAGCAAGGGGGCGGGGGCACGATTCTGAACATGGGCAGCGTGCTGGGCTGGAGTCCGTCGAAGCGGTATTTCGCGTCGCATGCGTATGCGGCGGCGAAGGCGGGCATCGTGGGCTTCACCAAGTCGATTGCGGCCTACTACGCTTCCGAAAACCTCCGGGCGAATGTCATTGCTCCGGCCTTGGTGGAGACGCCGATGTCCAAGCGGGCCTGTGGGGATGAGGCCATTCAATCGTTCGTGGCAAGCAAGCAACCCTTGGACGGGGGACGCGTGGGGGTGCCGGAAGATGTGGATGGGGCGGCCCTGTTTCTTTTGTCGCGAGCCTCGGGATTCATCACGGGCCAGGTGATCGCCGTGGATGGTGGCTGGACGGTCAGCGAAGGGCAGTGGGGATCAACGGAGGAGGCATGAAGCACGCGGTTGGCATCGATTTGGGCGGGACGAACATCAAGGCCGCTCTGGTGAATGGCGAGACGGGGGAGGTGGTGCAGCATCGCTCGACCGCCACGAGGGATGGCGAGTGGGTGGATGGCCAGCCACGGTTTGCGTTGGGGGTGCGATCATTGGTCGAGGAATTGGAAGCTGTGGCGGGCGAAGGGCCTCTGCCGGTGGGTTTGTCCGCCCCGGGCTTGGCGGACTCGTCAGGCCGATGCATCGCTTGGATGCCGGGTCGGATGCACGGGCTGGAAAGACTGGATTGGGGCGATTTCTTGGAGCGTCGCGTGGCCGTGCTGAATGATGCGCACGCGGCGCTGCTGGGCGAAGTCTGGACCGGAGCCGCGAAGGGCTTGCGTCATGTCTGCATGTTGACGTTGGGCACGGGTGTGGGTGGCGCGGTGTTTGCGGATGGAAAGCTCTTGCGAGGCGCGATCGGGCGCGCGGGCCATCTGGGTCATGTCACCGTGAATGCGACCGGGGTGAAGGATGACTTCAACACCCCGGGGAGCTTGGAGCGGGCCATCGGGAATCAATCTGTGGGGGAGCGAGGGGAGGGACGCTACGAAACGACGCATGCACTGGTCGCGGCGGCGCAGGCTGGCGATCCGCAGGCGCAGGACGTCTGGAGCCGTTCGATTCGCGATTTGGCGGCGGCCATTGCCTCCATGATCAATGTGCTCGACCCCGAGGTGGTGATTGTGGGCGGCGGGATTGCCTCGGGAGCCGGGGAGTTTTTATTCGAGCCGCTGCGTCGCCAGGTGGCGGAGTATGAATGGCAACCCGGTGGTCATTCCTGTCCCGTGGTGCCCGCCGTCGCTGGAGAATGGGCGGGCGCGGTGGGAAGTGTCTACGCCGTCTTGAATCCCGAGGTGGCGTGTGACCGCGGGCAGTAATCAGTGATCAGTTTTCAGTCATTAGAAGTCGGAACCAAAAACCTCGAACCTCGAACTCAGAACAAAGATCTTCATCATGTCCCAACCCTCTCTTCGATACTTGGATGCCTGCGAAGGCTTGCTGCAGACCGTACGCGACCAGGAGAAACGCATCTTGAAAGCGGCGGACTGGTTTGCGCAGACCATCCTCGCGGGTCAGATGGTGCATGTCTTTGGATCGGGCCACAGCCGGATCTTGGTGGAGGAGATGTGGCCTCGGTATGGATCCTTTCCGGGATTCAATCCCATCGTCGAGCTGTCGCTGACGTTTCACAATCTGGTTGTCGGCGCGAATGGTCAGCGGCAGGCGATGTTTCTTGAAAACGTGAGTGGGTTGGCGGCGCGCATTTTGAGGAACTTTGATCTCAAGGAGGGCGACTGCGCCCTCGTTGTTTCGTCCAGCGGCTGCAATGTGGTGCCCGTGGAGATGGCGGAGGAGTTTCAGCGGCGCGGCGTACGCGTGGTTTCCATCATCAGTCAACGCCACAGCGATGCCAGCACCAGCCGGCATCCGAGCGGGAAGAAGCTGCAGGATTTCTCGGACCTCGTTCTGGACACGGGAGCGCCGATCGGCGATGCCATGGTGATGATCGATGAGCTCGACACGCCCGTGGCCCCGGGCTCAACGGTCGGCGGTTGCTTCTTGGTCAATGCCATCAAGGCCGAGGTCGCGGATCGACTGACGAAGGCCGGACAACCGCCCAAGGTGCTCACGGCGGGGGCCGTCTGTGGAGCCGAGAAAGCGACGGAGCTTTTCGAAGCCGCCTACGACGAGCACGCACGGCGTCTGGCCCCGTACTATGCGACGCTGGGGCAGGTTCCCGGGGATTGAGGATCAGGCGTCCTCCGCTCAGTCCTCGACGTCCAGCTCGGGTTTGAAGTCGGCGGCGTGGTAGGAACTGCGGACGAGGGGGCCGCTGGCGACGTGGCGGAAGCCTTTGTTGAGGGCGATCTGCTTGTAGTTCTCGAAGGTGTCGGGATGGATGTACTCGACCACCGGGAGGTGCTGCGGTGAGGGACGGAGGTATTGACCCAGCGTGAGGACGGTGACGTCGTGCTCGCGGAGATCGTCCATCGCTTGGAAGAGTTCGGTCTCGGTTTCGCCGAGGCCGAGCATCAAGCCGCTCTTGGTCGAGCAGCGGAAGCCTTTCTCACGGGCGAGTGCCTTGGCGCGTTTGAGGACGTGGAGGCTGCGCTGATACTTGGCGCGGGAGCGGACGAGGGGCGTGAGGCGCTCCACGGTTTCGAGGTTGTGATTGAAGATCTCGGGGCGGGCATCCATCACGATGCCGAGGGAGTCTTCCTTCTCGTTGAAGTCGGGCACGAGGATCTCGATGGTGATGCCGGGGTTCTTTTCCCGCACGGTGTGAATCGTCTGGGCGAAGTGCTCGGCCCCGCCATCGGCCACGTCATCGCGGGCGACGGCGGTGATGACGACGTGGTTGAGGCCCATGCGCTTGGTTGCTTCGGCGACGCGTTGAGGCTCGTCGGCTTCGAGGGCGAAGGGTTTGGCCGTTTTGACGGCGCAGAAGCCGCAGGCGCGGGTGCAGCGGTCGCCCGCAATCATGAAGGTGGCGGTGCCCTGGCTCCAGCACTCCCAGCGGTTGGGGCACTGGGCCTCCTCGCAGACGGTGTGGAGCTTCAGGTCGGTGATCATCCCCTTGGTGCTCCAGAAAACCGGGTCGCGCGGCAGCTTGACGCGGATCCAGTCGGGTTTCTTTTCGCGGTGAAGGGCGGGGTCGATCTTGCAGGCCATGAGAGAGGACAGATTGACCCTAATTACGCCTCGGACAAGGGCAGGATGCGGGATTTGTGAGACAGAGATGCCTCGCGCAGAGACGCGGAGCAACAGAGGGGAGTTGATTTTGCGGGTCTGCTCCGCATCCATCTCCGCATGGAGGGTTACTTCATTCTTGGGGTCGGATTGGTATCTCTCTACTTGGAGTTTTTCGCTCCAGGGTGGTGGTGGATGCTAGGTTCTAAGTTGTGGTTTGGGATGTGGCCAACGTCTCGTTTCTCTCGCGTTTGGATCGCCGTGGGGGTCGTCTTCGGGGGAGTGGTTGTTTTGATGAAAGACCGCTATCCGGGGTTTTCGTCGCAGCTGGCGGTCGTGTTGCTTTTTCAGTTTGCTGGGCTTTTGCCGTTGTGGGTGGCGGACATGGTGAGGGATCTTCGTTCCCGGAAAGCGCAGCAGAAGAGGGCGAAAGTTTCCAAATGAGCTTGGCGACGAACTGCGGACTGAAGTCCGCGGTCCGGTCTATTCCTCGATGTCGAGGAGTTTCAGATCACCTTGGGGAAGTGGGAAGGGTGAGTCGGGCTGGAATTGGGATTCGAGGTGGCCAGTTTTGGCGTCCACATACTCGAACAGCGTGGAACCATCGTTGCGGGCAATGAGGATGAGTGCTCGTCTAGAAAAGAACTTGTCCTCTCTCCACGTCCGACCCCGGGCGGGCTTGCTCCTTTTTGTGGGATCCCAACGGGGTGGCCACGTCGTGTCGAGGCTGTTTTCGAAGATGAGGGCGTAATTTCCGGGTGAGTCCAGATTGAGTCCATCAACGATCATCCAAGGGTTCTCGCCGGGTTCGAGGGCTTGGTTGTAGTCGGGAGGCTCTCCAATGATGCCGTCCGGTTGGTAGCGGCTGCAGTGCGAATGGAAGATGCGTTCATCCAAGAAATCTTCGTTTCTGATGAACTTGCGCAGCACCTCGTTTGAGGTTGCCCCAGTCGGGTACTGGCCATTGTGATCGATGGCCCACCGCTTCATCGCCATGATGAGTTCACGGCAACGGCTGGAACACTTCATTTGGTCCGCTGCGGTGGAGACGGCAGACCACCCCTCCACGAATACCACGGTGGCTCCGGTCAGCATGACGAGGAGAAACATGACGCAGCCGTTCGACATTCGGCGCTTTGGCGGCTGGTTCATCCATCCCGAGAGTTCAGCAGGAGGTGTGGAAGGCGTCGAGAATGACTTGGTGCCTTGAAGTCTTCGCTACAGAAAATGCCACGACGACGTGCCCTTGATCAACGCATCCATCAAGTGGGGCGTTGCATGGCTGACCGTGTAGCCTATTCCGAATCGGGCGTAACCCCGTCATCCTTGTTCTTCTTCGTGAAGATGCGCTGGAAGAAGTTCTTTCTCCGAGCTTCGGGTTCTTCGATGATGGGGGCGGGAGGATTGTAGGGATCGACGGTCTGCGGGAAACGCTCGGCGGCGTAGCCACCGATGTTGGAGCGGATGTCCTCCTGATAGGAGCCGCCGAGGAGGCTGGCGTTGTCGGTGATGACGTTGGGTTGGATGAAGATCATCAACTCTCGCCGCTCGACGCTGTCCACGTCATTGCGGAAGAGTTTTCCCAGAAGCGGAACACGGCTGATGACGGGGACGCCGTTGCTGTCGGTGGTGATCTCTTCCGTGATGAGGCCCCCAAGGACAACGGTGCGGCCATTGGGGACGGTGACGGTGGTGACGAGCTGCTCGGTGCCAATGATGGGGATGTCATTGGGCTCGACACGTTGGGTGGCGACCACGGTGTCGAGCACCTGAGAGATGGTGAGGATGACCTCGCCATTGGCATTGATGAGAGGGACGACTTCGAGCTTCAGAACGACGTCACGATACTCAATCGTCGTGGTGACGGAGCCATTCACGTTGGCGTTGCCCGGAACGGATATGGTCTGGGAAGGCACCGGGATGAGTTGGCCGGAAGTGATGACGGCCTTTTTGTTGTTGAGGGCAAAAACGGAAGGGCGGGAGAGGACCTTGAAGCGGTTGGAGGTCTCCAAGAGATTGACGAAGGCTTCGACGCTGTCACCGAAGGCGCCATAGAGATTCAGCCCGTTGGTGGGGCCGAAGGCGTTGGTGATGGCGTTGTTTCGGAGATCGGCAATGGCACCGGGGGCGATGGCTCCGCCGACGATGTTGCTGAGGAACTCGTCGCGAGTCGTGAAGCTGCCCGCGCTGAAGTTGGTGTCGCCTCCGGCTCGGTTGAGTGCGCTCACGTAGTCGAAGCCGGACTGGATGCCGTTGCCGAGGGTGAACTGGCCAATGACGGTGGCGAGATAGACTTGGGCGGGGTTGCGGTCGAGTTTGTCGAGGAGGCCGTTGACCTTGGCGATGTCCTCCTGAGTCCCGATGACAAGGATCGCATTGGCCATGGGGTCGGCGATGATCCGGGTCTTGTTGACGAGGACGGAGATGGGAGCGTTGTCCTCCTGGGGGCCTTCGATGATGTCGGGACGCGTTCCGAGGGAGGTGCTGGTGGAGCCAAGGTCCTCGGATGCGGCGCTGCCGGAGGTGGAGGTGACTTGGCCACCCCGGGTATTGGTGGTGTTTCGACCCGTGAGGAGCTGGGAGGAACTGGAGGTTTGGAGCTGCTGGCGCTGCTGCTGGATGGCACCGCCACCAGGGAGCTGAATCGTACCGGCAGAGCTTTCCTGAAGCAGATCTGCGAGGGAGGGGAGGACGTCGATGGCCGAAGCGTACATCAAGATACGCTCATACGGAGCTTCGATGTCGAGTGGCTTGTCAAACTCAGCGATGAGGCTGGCGACGTAGGTGTAGTCTTCCGGGGAGGCGACGACGAGGATCTGATTGAGACGGGTATCGGCAATGATCTGGGCGGAGGGGAGCGCCGCCATTTGGCTGGAATTCTCTCCACCCGTGCGCTGGAGGCCACCCCCCTGCTGGGATGATTGCTGAGACCGGTTGTTGTCGCCACCACCGCGATTGTTGTCTCCGCCGCCGCCACCGGAGGTGGGGGCGGTACCGCGGATCGTATTGATGCCTTTGGATTCGCGTTCTTGCGCTTGGGCGGTGAGGGTGGCTTGGATGACCTGGGCGACGGTGGAAACGTCCGCGTATTTGACCGGGATGAATTTGGTCACGAGGGACGAGCTGGTGTCCGAAGAATCGATGACCTGCTGGATGCTGATGAGTTGCTTGATGATGGAGGCGCTTTCCGTGAGGAGGAGACCGGGAGGTGTATTCACCGGCGTAATGCGTCCGTAGGAATTGAGGCCCACATGTCCCGAGAGGATTTCAGCCGCCTCGTCCGGGGACATGTAGTTGAGGTTCATGAAAAAGGTCACGATCGTCTCGCCGTCGGGAAGATCCGATTCGGCGGTGTAAAACTTCACTCCTTGGGAGAACTGGGCGGAGTTGGCACCCTGAGTCCGCGCTGGAAGGATGCGTGCGCTCTTGCCGTTGGGGTCGGTGACGATGGCGTAGCCGTTCGTTAGAAGGGAGGCTTCGATGAGGCGAATGGCTTCGTCCTTCTCGACCGCACGAGGCGTCACAAGGCTGATCTGGGCGCCTTCGAAGATGCTGGTGTCTTTGATGAGCGTGATGTTGGTGAGCCGCTCGTAGATGGCGAGGATGTCCGCGACGGGGTTGTTGGGAAACTGGAGCGAGACTTTGTCGCCTTCAACCACCAGGCCTTCGGGCGCTGGAGCGCCGCCGGGACCACCACTAGGTCCACCGAAGCCGCCCGGGCGTCCTCCGCCAGGTCCACGGCCACCGGGGGCACCGCGAAAGCCACCGCCAGGTTCGCCGCCTTCCGCGCCGCTGGGAGGTTGACCCGCTACCGGGGGCGTTGGAGGGGTGGCTCCGTCATTGGCGGGTGGGGGCGTCGCCTCTGTGGGCTCCGCAGTGACCTGCGCGGCGGCCTCTGCGGCGGCATCAAGGAGGTCCTCGGTGGATTCCGCAGCGGCCGCTGGTGTTGCTGCGGGAGCAGGAGCCGATTCTGTGCTGGCGGGTGTTTCCGAAGCGTCCTGTGCGTGGGTCAATGGCGCGAAGACTTGAACGAGTCCCAGTGCAATGGCAAACGGGGCGGGGAATAGGCGAAACAGCATGAGGGGGGATTGGGTCGGTGGAGAGATGGGAATGGCGTGCAAAATGCGGAAGGGGAGAATGGATCAAGGAGCGGCGATCAGCGGCCGCCGCTTTTGTCTTCTTTTTCGATCCGATCAAACTCACGCTTGATGACGGCGCGACGCTCTTCTTCGGGAGCGTTGCGGAATTTTTCATCGGTGAATTTCTCGCGCATCACATTGCGGAACTTCTCCCGCGCATTTTCCGAGAGAGACTCATAGCGTTTGCGGTCCTCCTCCGATGGGCCTCGCCCACTTTTTCTGTATCGATCTCCATCACCACCGCGATCCCCTCCGGGAGGTGGCCCACGCCGTTCGCTACCCGATTTGCTGACAAGATCTTCATTGCTGTAGCGGATGGTCACGACTTCGCCACCGATTTGCACCTTGGCTTGAGCCCGGGTGAGGTTGGAGGTGGGGATCGCCTCGGTCAGGGTCCAACCCTGCACGTTGGGTTCCTCGGTGACGACGAGGGACTGGCCTTTTTCCTTGTCGAACAAGGTTGCGATGGCCTTTCCTTCGACATACGCGACACCCGTCAGAACGAGGGAGTCGGAGAGATTGACGCTGCGAGTGAAGGGACTGCTGGCAAGGACCGGGTCGAGCGCCGTTGCGTCAAAGGGTTGGGGGAGATCTGGATCGGACTCCTGAGCAGAGGCCAAAGGCACGGCCAAGATCGAGGCGGCGAAGTAGAGGCAGAAAAGGCTGTGTCTCATGATGGCGATGGGTCGTGGGTGGGCCGACGCAGGAAGCGCTACTGGAGTCCGCCTTCAGGTTGAAACCAGCGAGCGAGGGTGAGGTTGCAAACCGCCTGGGGGGTCTTTTCTTTGGCGCGGCGATCAATTTCGAAGTCGAAGACTTTGACGGCCTGAAACTTCTCCGGGGATTGCATGGATCCAAGCCAAGTTAGGAGCTTGGTTTGATCTCCACGCAGTCGGAGGCTGACAGCGACCTCTCGGAAGTTGGCGGTCGTGACCGGTTCAAGGAGTGTCTGTTGCTGGACTTCGATCTCTCGATCCAGGGCAGCGTTTTGCATCTCCTCCAGGAGCTGGCCTTGGGCGCGTCCGAGCGATTCGGTTTTGGGCATCGTTTCAGCCAGCCAGGCACCACGTTTTTCCCATAAGGCGCGATCTTGAATCCACGTGTCGTTCTCGCGCTTCTGGTTCTCGAGTTCGGTGAGGCGCTTGGTGGCTTTGCCTTTTCGTTGGATGAACTCGTTGGCCAGGAGCGCCGAGGCCATCAACGCAAGGACACCGACGCAGAGCAGAAGGAGGCGTTTTTCACGTTGGGTGAGATTGCGGGCGCTGGAAGACATGGGCAGAAGAGTCGATCAAAGAGGTTTGCCCTGGACGGAGAAGGTCGCGGTTTTCTCCTTCACGGAGGGTTGGGGCATGTTCCAAGCGTAGCGGCTCAGCAAGGAATGTTTTTTGAGGTCTTCCAGGAATTGGAAAGCCATCTGGGCATCGCGGGCTTCGCCGTCAATCTTGATGCTCCCGCCTTTGACTTCAAATTCGCGGATCACGATGCCACTGGGAGGCAGGATCTTCGTGATCTCTGAAAGGAGGTTCATGGGGTAGAGCCGGGACTCGATGGCGGGAGCCAGAGCCGTCCATCGCTCCGCCGTTGCTTTCACGGCCTCCGCAGGGCCTGAGGTCTCGGCGATCTCGGCGCTGAGGGCCTCCGCCTGGCGCTCCAGATAGGTGAGGTAGGCAAAGGCGAGGAAGGCGAGGGACACCAAGAGAAGGGCTCCGAGCGTCGCGTGCCGCGTGAGCTTGTGTTTGCGCGTGCGTTCGGCTTGGGCCTCGCGCACGGAAGGCGGAAGGAGTACGTCGCTGGCACCTGCATCCTGAGTCGCGGTGGGAGGCAGGTCGGACAGGTTGCGCACGGGCATTCCCACAAGCTGCTCGAGTTCTTTGACCGTGTTGGGCTCCCAGGTATCACCGACAAGAGCGACGGCGGCCATGGCCTCCAGCCCCAGGTCAGGCTCCAGCGCCAGTTGGGTGAGCTTGATCTCGCGAGCAATCTCTTCCGTCGAAGCCGATCCGAGAGCGAAGATGTGGCTGTGGAACAGGCGTCCTTGGTGACCGAGGGCGATGATCAAGTCTCCCTGCTCCTCGATAATCACGAGATGACCGGTGGGCACCTTGGTCAGGCGCAGGGCCGCCGTGTAGTCCCGGGCTTCATTCTGAATCAGATCGGCAGGGAAGGGCTCGGCCAGGACGTCCACGCTCACTACGGCGCGAGTGCCGATCTGTCCGAGCAGATGCCAGCGATGGGCCGCGACCGTTCCCTGAGGGCCGCGCAACCCGCGTTTCTCGAGCTGCGCTTCCACCATCTGGCTCAAGACCGTGTGGTCGGCCATGGGGAGAACCCAGCCCAAGGTCAGGCATGCGGAGGCGGGAACCCCGACCACCAGGGAACGGCCTTTGGATTCATAGCTGGCGGGGTTCTCCACCGTTTCCTCGGTCCGAGTGCCTTGAGGCTTCCAGAGGCGCCAAGAGGCGTCTGGAGCTGGGAGGAGGAGGTAGGCGGCAGATGCGGACATGAAATGGCGTCAGGGGAATTGGAGTTCAACTCGGCTAGAACGAAGGAGTTGCACACGAAATCGCAGGTGAAGACAAGGGAAAAACGGGTTTCGGACGGCGTGTCAGGGTGGATTTGGATGGACGGCGTTGCTTAGGGAGTGGAGGGTCTCCACGTGGAATCTGGCAATGAACACATCAGTCGCAGGAAGGACTTTCTGTCCATCAGCCCGGAATTGAAGGGCTACCTGGCCCGGCATGGCCGGCACGCCAAGCTTCCAGCCACCTACCAGGATCTGCTGGCCTTTTCCGACAGCTATCCGCTCATGGACAAGAATCATGAGCCCACTTACTGGTCGAGCGTCATTTACCCGGATGACATCCGGCGGGCGCTCTACCCGAAGCTGACGAGCATTTACTCGCTGTTGGGCACGGGGGATCTTCAGGCGGTTCCTCACCTTTATGTGGAGCGTGTGGACTACTGCGAGTTTGGAAACTCGCGCCCCTTTCGCGTTCGGGTGGTCAATCAGTACAATGACAACTACGACCACTTTTATGTGAAGGTGGCGGATGCGTCGCGGGTGTACGGGTTGGAGTTGGAGCACCTGCTTTCGCCGAACCGGATCAACTACCTCGCCTGGGAGGGAACGCTGGTGGAGGAACACATTGCCGGGGTGCCGGGCGATGTGTTCATGCGCGATTTCATTGAGCGCGAGGACATGAACCGGGTGAGGATCGCGAAGGAGTTTGTGAAATTCGGCGAGCGCTGCTTCATCCGCCTGCTGGGTGACATGCGCAGCTACAACTACGTGGTCGACATCACGCCTGACTTCGAGGAGATCCAGTATCGCGTGCGGGCGATTGATTTCGATCAGCAGAGCTATGAGGGGCGGCGGAACATCTACCTGCCGCAGTTTTTCAAAGAGAATCTGCCGGCGGTGCAGTTGTGCTCCGAGTTGCTGAACTATCCGACGATGCAGCAGTATCAGGACGAGGAGCGGAGCCTGATCGCCCGGCGCTATGTGGCCGAGCGGGAGCGGATTGCCGATCTACTGCGGGCGATGAAGAACCACCCGCAGGAACCCATGGTGAAGGTGATGGAATTGCGCTCTGAATTGGGCGAGTTCCACAAGACGGACGCCTTCGCGAATTGCGACTCCATGGGGGCGGTGGTGGAGATGAATCTGGACGTGACGCTCGGGAAGCATCTGGCGACGCTTTGATTTGGGGTCCGGTCGACGGCAGTCGGCGAGATCGGCTGCTCGCTTTGAGACGCATGGGCTTGGCGGGTGCCTTGCCATCCGGGGCTAGACGAGCGCCGGGGTCACGGAGGGCTCCGGGTACTCGAAGACCTTGCCCTCGTAGTTGCGGATGAGGACGCGTTGTTCGTCCTTCATGAGCATGTAG
Organism: uncultured Verrucomicrobiales bacterium; assembly: GCA_963976915.1. Lineage (GTDB taxonomy): Bacteria > Verrucomicrobiota > Verrucomicrobiia > Verrucomicrobiales > Verrucomicrobiaceae > CAXBNA01. The sequence continues at coordinate 5,757 of CAXBNA010000066.1, read as the reverse complement.
TCGGGATTGAGCGGAACTTTGCCGCCGCCGCCGGGGGCGTCGATGACGAACTGAGGGACGGCGTAGCCGGTGGTGTGTCCCCGGAGAGCCTCAATAATCTCGATGCCCTTGCTGACGGGGGCGCGGAGGTGGCTGGACCCTTGGATCAAGTCGCACTGATAGAGGTAGTAGGGGCGCACGCGGCACATGAGGAGCTTGTGCACGAGGGACTTCATCACCTCGGGGTTGTCGTTTACGCCGCGCAGGAGGACACTTTGATTGCCCAAGGGGACGCCGTGATTGGCGAGGCGTTCGAGCCCCTCTTTGACCTCGGTGGTGAGCTCGCGGGGGTGATTGGTGTGGATGCTGAGCCAGAGGGGATGGTATTTCTGCAGCATCTGGCAGAGCTCCGACGTGATGCGCTGCGGGAGAAAGATCGGGACGCGGGAGCCGATCCGAATGAACTCAATGTGGGGGATGGAGCGGAGGCGTGAGAGGATGTGCTCGAGCTTGGCGTCGCTGAAGAGCAGGGGATCGCCACCGGAGAGGAGGACATCGCGGACCTCGGTATGTTTTTCGAGGTAACGGAAGGCGGCCTCCATTTCGGTGTGGAGTTCCTGCTCGCCAGCCCCGGAGACGACACGGCTGCGTGTGCAGTAGCGGCAGTAGGCGGCACAACGGTCGGTGACGAGAAAGAGAACGCGATCCGGGTAGCGGTGAACGAGGCCTGGGACCGGCATGTGGCTGTCTTCGCCACAGGGGTCGGCCATTTCGTCGGGGTCCTCCCAGGTTTCCTCGATGCGGGGGATGACCTGACGCCGGATGGGGCAGCTGGGATCCTCGGCGTCCATGAGGTTGAAGTAGTGTGGCGTGATCGCCATGGCCAGCTTGTTGCCGGATAGGAGGACGCCCGCCCGTTCCTCGTCAGAGAGGGTGAGGTGCTGCTCCAGTTGGGCCAGGGTGGTGATGCGGTTCTTGAGCTGCCACGTGTGGCTGGCCCATTGCTCGGGCGTAACTCCAGAATCGCTCCAGTAGCCGGGAGCGGCGGATCGGAAGGGTTTTTCGGGCAAGGGGTGCTCGATAGACATGAATGGGGTGCGTTGGCTGGAAATAGGTTAGGCGATGATCGCCTTAAGTGTCAAACGTGTTGCGGAGCGTTTCCGATGCGTTGCACCGCTGGAATCGCGTGGTAGTCTCGGGGAGAACCATGCGTACCACCCCACCGATCTTTGCCCTGCTGCGCGACATGCTGCGGACGCCAGTGATCGGGATCATCCTGCACCTGAAGCGCTCTCCGGGAATGTCGGTGAAAGAACTCTGCAGCGTGATGGGGATGAGCTACATGGGGGTGAAGCAGCATTGTGATGATCTGGACAAGAAGGGGTTTTTGGACACTTGGCGGCGCCCGAAGTCGGCAGGTCGTCCCGAAAAGGTGTATCGCCTGACGCACAAGCTGGACCCGCTATTCCCCTCCGTCAGTGGCGAGATGACGGAGGAGATCCTCGACATGTCCGAGCGTGTTTTTGGGGAGACCGCCCCGCAGAAGCTTCTCTACACCTATTTTCAGGAGAAGGCCGACTCACTGGCTCCGAAAATGGAAGGCCTGAGCACCGTTGATCGTGCGATTCTTCTGGCCAAAATCCGGGCGAGGGAGGGCTGCATGAGTGTCTGCGAGGTGGATGAGGACGGGCAGGGGCTGAGTCTGGTGGAGTATCACTGCCCCTTCGCGAGTCTCGCGGCGAAGTATGATATTGTCCGCGAACTGGAGTGTGACATGCTGGAGCGTCTGCTCAACTGTCCGGTACAACGAACAATGGATGAAATATCCGGCCTGACCCGGATCGTATTCAAGGTCCGGCTGAAGCTGGATTGAACGACATGATGTGGAAAACGAATGGGTTGAGCTGGCTGGCGCGAGGAGCCTGGGCAGGAGTGATGGTGGTGGCGCTAAGCGGGTGTGAAATGCTGCTGCCGAAGGACGCGCCCTTGGCGGGAGCCGATGCACCGGGATTGCGAATCACGGCGGGCACGAAAAAGCGCCCCGTCATCGTGGCCCGAGCCTGCTATCAAACGCTGGACCGGATGGATGAGCTGGCCGCGCGTGCCGATGACGTGGCCGCGCCGGTTCGCAAGATGGTTTCCATGGGCAATGGGAGTTTGGAGATGGGGTTTCAAAATGCCGCAGGCGAATGGATTGATGGTCTCGAAAGCGGTGGAGCGCTTCTGATTCCGGGGACTCCGGCTGAGGAATTTCGACTGCTGCTGAAAAATGCCAGCCGGTCACCCATCGAGGTGCGGGTGCGGGTTGGTGGTCGGGATCTCTTCTCGGGCAAGGTGAAGGCCTGGGATCATGCGGGCGTGGAGATCGAGCCTGGAAAGACGTTGGTGCTGGACAAAGGCTGGCGCAGTGACGGCACCGAGTACCCGCTGACCTTTGTGTCCGTGCCGGACACCAACGCGCCGCTGAGCTTTCAACCGAACGGCCGCATCGGATTGATTCAGGTGGGGGTTTTCGCACTGGATCAGGAGGATCGGATGACGACGGCGGTGCCGGAGCCAGGCTGGAAGAAAGAGGCTGTCCCCTTCATGCCGAAAACGGCCCCGTACCAGTATCGCTGAGACGGGAGGCTCAATCGTTCACCGATCTGATGGCCCGGAGTGGAGGCGTTTGAGCAGTTCAGCGCGCTTCAGTTTGCCCAAATCGCTGCGGGGAATCTCGGGGACAGTGCGTGCGGCTGAGATTCGGTGGATGGGCGTGCTGACGGTGTCGTTGTAGCGGGCGAGGAGTTTCGCTGGCTCTGGTTGGGATTGGTCGGTCACCAGGACGAGGCGGTTTTCAGCGCGCTCGTCGGGGAGGGCCAGGAGGATCGGCAAGGTTGGCCACCCGAGCGATGTCGCGAGGTCGTCGAGGCGAGTTTGCAATGGCGGCACATAAACCAGCTCACCGAGGATCTTGATCCAGTCTTGGTCACGGCCCTGGAACTCAAGGAAGTGGGTGTCTCCCTCGGTCCAGAGACGAACGTGGTCTCGGGTGCGGAGTCCGACGGAGGGATCGATGGGATCGACCGTCCAAGCTCCGGAAAAACTGCGCCGGGCGTAGCCGATGGCGAGGGCTGGGCCGCGGACGGTGAGGCGATTGTCGGGTTCGGTCGTCAGGTCCCAGATCGGGAGGACTTCAAGAGTGGTGGTTGGCGAGTCGGGTGCGAGTGGCTGCGTCGCGATCTGCGAAGCCGTCTCGGTCATGCCGTAGCTTTGAAAAACGGGCCAGCCGAGGTTGCGTGCGTTTCGGGCCAACTCGATGCCCATGCCGCCTCCACCCACGGCAATGGCGCGGAGATTGGGCGGAGGAGTGAGTCGGGCTTGGACGAGGTCGTGAACTTGGGTGGGGACCAGGGAGGTGAGGGTGATGGCGTCGCTTCCAAGTTGGGCCGTGAATTTTACAGGGTCCCACTTGGCATCCGACTGAATGACGGAGGCTCCGCTGAGGAAAGCGCGGGCGAAGATGGAGAATCCCCCGACATGATGGCTGGGGATCGTGATGAGCCAGCGGTCCTCCGCCGTGGCTGCGAAGTGGCGATTGACGGCCTCGGCTGAAATCTGGAAGGCTCGTTTTTCGAGAAGGACCCACTTTGGCGCGGACTCGCTGCCCGAGGTTTGGAAGGCGCAGATGCCCTGCCCGGGGAAACGGGTGACGAGGAAGGCGTCGAGGCTTGGCTCCGGTTGCGCGATGTGGGGCCGGGCGGATTCCCAGAAAGCGGAGGAGATCAGTTCAGTCGTCTCCATGGCAGGCCCTCCAAAAGATCACCGAAGCCCAGGCCGCCGCCGCTGGTGTCGGGCGCGAACTGCCCGCCGGTCGTGATCAGTCGATCCGAAAACGCATCCGTTTGGAAGAGGTGCTGGGTGCAGAGGCCGCAGAGGCTGATGCGAGAGTCGCCAAGGTCGCGCCATGCGAGGGCTGCTTGGTAGGCGGCGAAGGTTTGACCCAGAGGATGATCCATGGCGGACGTCAGGATCAGGGGAGCATCGGGGAATTTTTCCGCCACGAATCGCCAGTCTCTTCGGGCCGGCTTGACGACGACGGCGTCGAACCCGTCCGTGGCAGAGCTCCATCCCTTGTCCAGCGCCAGCGCTAGGCCCCAGCGATCCTGGCAGGCCTTCCACGACTCGGCATCGTAAGGAAATGGGTCCTCGATCACGTCCAGACGGCGATAGGCCTTGAGGGCCATGAACTCGATGAAACGCTCGAAATCGGCGCGGGCGAGGCAGCCATTGAAATCGACGCGCAGCATCAGGTCCGTCCCTGCGCTCACACTCGCACAGGACTCGACAAAGCGCAGGGTCTCGCCCCAGTGAAGGAAGCCCTTCGCCTTGATCGCAGGCCAGCCCTCACTGAGCACTCGATCCATCTGTGGGGCGGTGTCTTGCGCGAAACTCCAGGAGTAGTGGCTCACCGGCACCGGCAGATCCGCGAACAGACTCGCCCCTGCGCGTCGTGCCGCGCCGTCTTCGAGCGCGCATTGCATCGCGAGATCGGTCTGCGGGGTCAACTGTCCGGCGGCCAGCTTTTCCAACTGCACCTCGATCGGGTCGTCGCCGAACTCCGGCCAGGGATGCACCGCACCGTAGCCATCGCCCACGCGGATCAGCGCGCCGGGGAAATGCCGACGCGTCGAGGCAGAATTGAGAGGACTCCCGCTTTGCAGGACGTACTCGTGCACGTGGATGGGTTCATCGGTCGCGATCACATCGAGACAACGTTGGAGCGCGCGATTCCGAGGCACAAAAGCAACGCAAACAGGAGAAGCTGCAGTCCACTGAGGGCGAGGAAGCGATTGTAGGCTTGGCTGGGTTTCGTTCGCCAAACCCAGAGGGCGATGAGCCCTCCGAGCGGAAGAATTGCCAGCGGCAAGGTGAAGGCGGACTCAAATCCCGATTGCCACCAGTAGTAGCCCGTCGCGTGCGCCGCGATGATGAGCAGGGTGATTTCCACCCGGGCAAACCCGACGCCAAATCGCGCGGCCAGCGTGCGTTTCTTCGACCGGCGATCTTCGTGAATGTCGCGCAGATTGTTGATCGCAATCAGCACGGTCGAGAGGCAGCCGATTTGAATCCCCGCCACAAACCCCGCGCCGAGCCACTCGCCGCATTGAACAAAGGCCGAGCCCATCACCGCGACGAGGCCAAAGAAGAGGATCACGAACAGCTCGCCGAGCCCGCGATAAGCCAGGGGTGCCGGTCCGCCCGTGTAGCCGTAGCAGAAGTAGAGCGATGGGATCCCAATCAGCAGGATCGCCGGGCCCCGGGCCAGCACCAGCGGCAGGGCAAACCCGGCCGCCGCCACCAGCATAAACCATCCGGCGTTCATCATCGTCCGTGCCGTGCTGCCGCCGGTCGCCGTGATTCGGCGGGGGCCGAGACGCTGCGCGGTATCGGCACCCTTCATGTGGTCCAAGGCGTCATTGAAGAAATTCGTCGCGATCTGCAGGCACAGGCAGCTTCCCAAGGTGGCGATCAGCAAATTCATCGAGAACTCCCCCCCGATTTTCAACCCGAGCACCGATCCAACCGCCACCGGTGCCACGGCCGCACCGAGGGTCTTGGGTCGGGCGGCTTGAATCCAATCGGTGAGGGCAGGCATGGGAGACCTCATCAAAGCTCCCGAGCGTGCGGCGTCAATCTGGGAATGCGGGGTGACGGAGGGACCGGCAAGGGCGTGCTGAGACCCCGGACAGAATCGGATTGGCGGCGCAGGGCCGTGTCTCAGCGGTGCAAGTGCCT
>CAXBNA010000065.1:0-28294 GCA_963976915.1 uncultured Verrucomicrobiales bacterium | reverse complement strand
GAAGAGGTAGATGCTCAGACCACGACTGCCGCCGCCTTCCTCGAAGAGAACCTGCTTGGCATTGAGACTCGGATTAGAGGCCTTAAACCAAAGAGCGATCGTTCGCAGTCCTTGCGCGGCGGTGTTGATGTCCGCCGTGTTGTTGATACTGACCGAATCACCGACGCCGTCGAAAGCGGTCGAGTTTCCAGCGATGCTGTCGCCACTCTCCCACTGGGGATTGCCGAAGAGCGAGCCGTCGTCGTCTCCGCCCGCAGCGTCGCTTGCCGTCGTGCCGGAGGATTCATCAAACGCATAACGAATCAGTTCGCCCGTGGAGTCGGGGTAGGTCGTCCCGTCTGCCCCCACGAAAACGGTGACGGTGTCGGTGCCCTCATTGGCTCCGTCGGAGGCGACCAGTTCCAACTCGTAGATTCCCGTGGTCGAAAAGAAGGCTGTGGTTGCCGTTCCTGAGGGAGGGGAGAAGCGGACCGTTGCCCCCGCCGGGGCCACCGACGCACGCCAGCGCAGGCCCAGTGGCGCGGGCAAGCCGTCGTCCGTTGCCTGACCTTCCAGTTCCAATCCCACCCCGGATGGAATCGCGACGGCTTCGATCGAGGGACGCGTCAGGGTGGCGACAGGGGCGACGTCGCCGTCATCCGCAATCTCCACCGTGGCCGCCGCTTCCGAGCCGTAAATGGTGTAGGCCGCATCGGGTTGAAGATCGAGGGTCACCGTCTCCACGGGTTCGACCACGAAATCGTCGATCACGCTCACGGTCACGTCGGTGAACGAGGCCCCGTCGGGAATCACCACACTGGTTCCCAATCCGGAATAGTCGGCTCCGGCCGTGGCCGTTCCGCTGACGGAAAACTGCACGGTCAAGGCACCCGCTGTGGATCCGAACCGGCGCACCCGGAAGACACCCGGGTCCGAGGGTTCCGCAGCGCTTGCGTCCAAGGCCGCCACACCCACAGCGTCACTGTCGATGACCGTCACACTGGCGACCGCCGAGAGGGCGCCGTCGGTGGCCGACACAGCGAAGGGACCGCCCAAAGACGAAGCTGTGAACACGCCCGTGGTGGACATGCTTCCGCCGCCATCCACCGCCCACGAGGGGTTCACCGCCACCGGATTTCCCGAGCCGTCAAAGGCCTCCGCTGAAAACGGAACGCTGGCGCCGAGCGGCACTTCGATCTCGAAAGGCACCAGCGCCATCACGTTGCCTCCACCACCGGACCAGGGTTGATCCGCAGTGAAGTCGATGGCGAAGGCGTTGAGCTGCGTCACTTGCACGGGATTCGTGAAGCGGGGGGTGAACGTCAGGCCAGCCTTGGTCGCGGTGACGGTGTGCGAGGATCCGGTGGCGACCCCGGCGAGCACATACGTCCCATCGCTGTCCGTCCATGTCTCAACACCTCCCCCGCGAACAAACGCGCCCTCCACCGGGCGGCCGCTTTGGGTGACGCGTCCGTGAATCATTCCTTGATTGGCGGGATTTCCGACCTGAATCACCACCGACTCCGTGTCCTTCCCGCCTTTCATGTCGGAGACCTCGGCGCGCATGACGTAAAATCCGGCGCTGCTCCACTGCTTGGTGCGCGTCGGTTGGTTGAGTTGTCCGGATTGCACCGTGTTGTCACCGAGGTCCCAGTGGTAGGCCAGCGGATCGTCGTTGGGGTCGGTGGCCGTCACGGAGAAGGTCACGTTCTCGCCGGTGCCGACCTGCGTGGCGCTTGCACTGAAAGACTGGATCTCGGGCGGGGCATTGGTCGCCTGGGTTCCCACATTGACGACCACATCCAGCCACTCGTTGGGGGTGCTCCCGCCTTTGTCAATGGCGGTGAAATGAATGTCCGCTCCGACATCACTGAACGTTCGGCCAATCAAGAGAACGCCGTCCTCCTTGTCGTTGTTGTCCGAATTGGTGCTGGGGTTTGCACCATAGGGGCCGCTGTCGCGCGAGTAGGGCGTCATGTCGAGCTGCACCGCCCGGAACCCGTTGCCGTCGCGCCGCCAGTCCACCTGGAGGCCGTGCGGGAGCCAGTTTTCGGCGATCCCGTTGGTGGGAAGCAGGCGGTAGTTGAGCCAGTACTTGTAGGGATTGGAGAATCCCGTCGGGTCGGTCGATGGAATGTTGATCTTGATGGCCCGCGGAACACCGGTGGTCATCGACGCGAAGTCCGCCTGCTTCACATCGTGACGATACAACCGGAAGGTGCCGCCCGTGGTGGTGTTGACGATGTCTCCATCCCCCTCGACGAGCCAGTCGAGCCGGTTCTTGTTGCTGGCCGTGAAGTGGGCGCGGCCGCTGTCAAAGTCCCCGGATCCGTTCTGCGCTCCCATAACGGCAAACTTGTGGCCGTACTCGATGCGCTCGCTGTCCGCTGTGTCTCCGACATAGCCGCCCGGATTGGAGTCCTCACCGATCGGTGAGGGTGAGTCCGTGAGCCAATAGGCCGAGTGATTCAGACCCAGGTTGTGACCGTATTCGTGCGATGCCGTCCGCACCGAGATGTACTGGCGCAGCAGATGCGAACCCTTGTTGTTGAGTTGGGCGACTCCGGCATAGCCAAAGCCCGGGTTGCTCTGGCTGTTGGTGACGATGGTGTAGAAGTCGTAGTTGTCTCGGTTCCAATTCGTGTTCAACGCCACCGCTTCTGCCGCCGCATCGTTCCTCAACGTCCCAAAGTTGCCGACGTACTCACTGCCGTTCTTGGGCAGGGTCACCACGTCGGTGAAGGTGGTTGAGAGACTCGATTTCCCATAGGAATTCTCGAACCAAAACGCTTCTGCTTCGCCTTGGCGGGTCTGTGCCAAGCTGAGCGTCACCGGCTCGTAGGCCGGATCTTCATCCGCAAATCTTGCGCGAATGTACAGCATCGTTTTCGCGCCCTCGGTGAAGGCAGATTCCACGACGGGCGGTATGTCACCATCACCCACGATGCTGCCATCCTGCATGGCGATGAAATCGACGCCCTCAACCTCGCCCAAGGCCAGCTCTCGATAGGCGGGCAAGGCCTCGGGACCGAGGGTCGACTCGCTTTCCAAAAGGGCAGAGCGCACTTCGGCCAGTTTCTTCTCGGAATCGGCCTGATAAAATCGCACTCCAGCTTGGAAGGCGAGACCCTGCATGCCGAGGTCCGCCTTCTCCTCCCCCGAGAGCACCCGGACCGGATCGTCGGACAGGGCAAGTCTGCCATCGAGAGCAATGCCGTGCACCGACAACCGATTCTTCGACATCGCCTGGCTGCGGTCACCAAAGGTGAAAACCTGATGCTTCTCACCTTCAAGCCGGAGCCACCGGGTCAAACTGGAGCTTTGACCCGGACCGCCACAGGCCTGCCACACATCCAGATTCGCCGTGGTGCTCACGAGCGTCTCCAAGAGATCGACGATCTCAGGCGGCAGCCGTTTTCGGTCCGCGTAAGACACAGCCGCTGCGAGAGCTGTCCGAGGATCGGATTTGATTAGGGCAAACAGCTGAACACGGCGGGCCTCCGCCAGACGAACGCCATCAGTGAGGGCGGCTTTTCCCACAGCAAACTGAGCTCGCCACGTTTCGAACCCCTTGAGCGCATCGATGCCCTTTTTGATCGAATCAACCGACGAGGCCACCTGGGCTGAAGATGGCTGGGCCGGAGTGTTTCCATTCTCGACATCCACACTAGATCGACGCGAGAGCAGAAGGACCAACCCCAGAACCAACAAGGGAAGAAAGTGTAGCCACGGACGGGCACGAAGAGGAAAAAAACGCATTGGATTGGGAATCGCAGAAGGCTATACGAATCCCAGCCAGTTCAGAAGCCTAAAGTAACGTCAGTGGATTCACCCTCGTCTTCAGGGGGAATGCCACTCTATGCCCACCAAGTCGGTGCGATTCGAACACCGCCGCTACCATCTCGACTGTGGTGTGGGCCTGCTCCACGTCACAAACGGGAGCGCGATCCTCCTGCACCGCCTCAATGAGATCCTTGGCCTGCATCACATGATGTCCGACCAAGTGTCCGAGATTTGGGATCGGCTCCGGCACACCGACTCCGCCCGAGGAAATCGGCACCCAACTCCCCGGTGAATTCTTTGGCGAAAAGGGACTGCCTTGAAGCAGATGCGCGAGCGGATCCTTATCGATTCGGAGATCAATGATCCCATCGGTTCCCACGATCTGAGCGCCAAAACCCGCTTCCTTCGTCCCCGCATTCTGAATCGAGTCAAAAAACACCGGCACCCCAGACGCCATCTCAAACCGCGCATGGACCTCATTGCCTGCAAGCGGGCCGATTCCCTCAGCACCATCCTCGACATCGGCGGCCGCAACCAGGTGTCCATCCTGAAACACCGTCGCCGAACAGGCCACTGGTGCCCCAGCAAAGTAGTGCGCCAGATTGAACAGGTGCGTTCCCAAGACCCACAGGTCCTCCCCGCCGCCCCGGCGATCTTCCTTTCCCCGAAGCCGAATCTCCAAAACACGACCAATCAAGCCCTCGGCCAGGAGCTCCTTCAATTTTGGCAGTACCGGGTGATAACGATTCCGATGCGCGACGGCCAGTTTGACATTGTTTGACCGACATGCCTCCAGCATTTCGTCCGCTTCCACCAGCGTTCGGCAGAACGGCTTCTCCATGTAGATGCCGCGCACGCCCGCCTCAATGGACGCCATCACCATCGCGTGATGTTGATCCAAGTGACGCAGCGCCACAGATACGATCTCTGGCTTCACCTCTGCCAGCATTGCCCGGAAATCGCTGAAGCCCGCTTCCAGCTTGAGCTTCTTCAAGGCCTTCGCGAGGCCTGCCTTGTCGGCGTCCGCAACCCCTACGATCTCGGCCTCAGGCAGCTCCAACCAAACCGTATCCAGTCCGTGGCCAAAGTCGCCGCGACCGGTATGCCCGATCACCGCGACCCGCGCCTTGCCACCCGTCGCCGCTTGAACCGTCGAAACGAATGAGGTAGCGACCGTGGTGGATGAGGTGGTGAGAAATCGGCGGCGATTCATGGTGAGGTCAGTACAACTCCACCGGCGACCGCTTTCCATCCTCCACGCTCAAATTCTGCGCCTTTTCCTCACCGAGCGTGGCGACACGCAGATCCCAAATCTCTTGGTTGATCTCGTCGAATCGCTTCATCGTGAATTTGTCCGGCGCGACGAGGCGCTTCTTTGTCTTCTCAATCCGCTTCAGCGCGTCATGAATCACCGGGCCTTCGACACCCTCCAGATGTGTGCGCGCCAGCTCCACCATCTCCAATCGATGGCAGATCATCACCAGATCGTTCCCCGCCCTCACAGCTTCTTGGATCGCCTGCTCAAAAGTGACCTCATTCAGGATCGCCCCCATGTCCAGATCATCGGTCATCGCCAGACCTTCAAAACCGAGTTGATCACGCAACAGCTTCGTCACGATGTTGTGCGAGAGACTGGCCGGCCAGCGACCACGATCTGGATCAAAGGCCGTGTAGTTGCTGTGGCAGGTCATCACGCTGTCGAGCTCCGGCAAGAGCGTCCGATAGGGTAAAATCTCCTCCCGCTCCAAAGCCTCGCGACTCTTCGTGATTACGGGAAGAAACTCATGCGGATCACACTCCGCCGGACCGTACCCGGGAAAGTGCTTCGCACAGCTCAGAATCCCCTGCCCCCGCATCGACCGATTGAACACGCCCGCGTTGTTCACCACCTCCTGAGGATCGCGACCATAGGTGCGGCCTTTCAGCGAGTTGTCCGCCGTGTCGTCATAGCTGATGTCCAGCACCGGACAGAGGTCAAGATTGAAGCCAAAGAGACGCAAAATTTGCCCCGTGAGCTTGCCGTGCTGCTTGATCAATTTCGGATCGCCCTTGTCGCGAAGCGCCTGAGCATTCGGCGGTTCTTGCCCGATGAGCCGGAGCCGGGACACCCGACCGCCTTCCTGGTCGATCGTGATGAAGGGCTCGATGTCGGAAAGATCGCGCAAATCATCGATGAGCTTCCGCAATTGCTCTGGCGACTGGATGTTTCGCCCGAAGATGATGAACCCGCCCGGCTGCAATTTCTTGAAGCGAGCGGCGGTTTCAGAGTCGAGTTCCGCACCGGGAACGCCAGTGAGGAGGAGTTGGCCAAGGAGTTTGGAATCAGGCATTGACGCCTAGAGTAGACCAGTGCGTCTTCCGCGCAACGCTGAGGACATCAGCCGTCGCAACTTCCCGCAGTGCAAAAGAGCGCAGGCGTGGCAGAGGCCGGTTTTACTTGGACAGGATGACTGGATCTCAGGACACGCTGTGAAACGGAGCAATGAGGATTGACCGCTTCGGGATTCCTCGCCTCTGGGAACAGGGGCTCCACCCCCGCTTCCGCCGTGGAGGTTGGAAACGCCCCCTCATTGGTCTCCCCGTCCTCTCCTTCGCGGCGATCCCCCCTACCTTGTCCCTCGAAGCTCCATGCGAAGAAGGAGGCTTTGACGAAAAACGCCGATCCCCTGAGGAGATCGGCGTTTTCGAAATGAGAGAATTCCCGGGACTACTCTTCCACGGTGATCGTCACGACCTTCGAGGCGACGGGTGGGTTGTGAGGGATGTGGAGAAAGTCCCCGACCACGAGTTGAAGGGTGTGTTTGCCGGGGGCGAGCTCGATCTCCGCCTCGGTCTGACCACCACCGAAGTGACGGACTTGATCGCTCATAGGCAACGGAAGCGTCATGTCCACCTTGGCACCGTCGATGATGAGGTGATGGTGGCCGGTGTTCGGCATGTTGACTCCGGCGGGAGCCACTCCCATGCCCTTGAGTCCAAAGCGAACCAAGACGGGGGATTTGACAGCTTTACCGTCTCTCGGACTGACGATGTAAACGACCGCCCCTTCGGGAGCAGGCTGGGGTTTGCCATCGACAGGAGCGGCGTGGTCTTTGTGATCTTCAGCAAAGAGCGGTGCAGAGCAAAGGGACAAGATGGCAAGGAAGGCGAGTTTTCGTTTCATGAGATGTGGTTTGAAGGGTTGGGATGACCAGGGCCGAGAGAGGAGATCAGATCCTCAAAGCATGCGGAAGGCAAGCAACTCCGGCCGCTCAATTGAGAACGCTCCCCAGCCTGCCGAAGTCACAGTCGATCTCCTCCAACTTCTCAGCGAGGAGGTCAAATCCACACATAAACGATCCCAAGAAAACCGTGCAATCGGCTGATTTCCAAATTTTTGAGATTTTTTTAACGCAAAAAACCTTCAAACAAAAACCCAAGGATTCGCTCTGCTTATCCCCAGAAATTATTGACATATGAACATCTAAAATTGTGAAAATGTTAAGATCTGCTAAATAACTCAGTAATCTCCCATTTTCATGGCGACAACGAATCGCATGCTCAATAACCGGACCCGCAAGGCCCGGGAAGCTCACCGACATCATGTGTCGGGCATCCTTCGACACCCTGAAGTGATGCGCGAGGAGCGGATGAAAAGCTGGAAGCTCGTCACGGCCGTCCTCCTTCTGCTTCCGCTGGTGGCCGTGACCGTCATCACGGCGCTTCAGCTCATGGGTCGTGCTCTGGTTTACCAAGCATTTTGGAAATCAAGCGAGTTGGGCTTCTTCCTGCTCGGCGGCATCGCGTGGTGGACCATGTTCTACACGGGCGTTCGACTGGTATCCATGTACGTTCACGGCCACGAATGGAGCCACGCCATTACCGCCTGGGCCTGCGGCGGCAAAATCTACAAGGTCGTTGCCAGCGCAGACGGCGGCTACGTGGACACCAACAAGTCCAACACATGGATCACGCTCGCCCCGTACCTCGTGCCCTTCTACACACTCATCGCGCTGATCATTTCGATGGCCGTGTCCTTCTTCGTCGAGATGCGATCCTCCGTTCCAATCGATCTCGGTTCGTTTGCGTTCGGATTCCGCCCGGTGTGGATCAGCGCCTTTTTGATCGGCTGGTCGTGGTTTTTTCACGTCACCTACACCATCAAAACGATTCGGCTCGAACAGGGCGACCTCGTCCGCAATGGCGAGTTCTTTTCCATCGTCCTCATCTTCTTTTTCAATCTCATTCTCCTCGTCGGCATGTTCCTCATGGCTGCGCCCGGACCCGAACTGACACCTTTCGAAGTACTCAGCACTTGGTGGCATACGTTTTCAGGCATGATTGAGTGGGCTTGGACCATCCTAACCCAAACCGTCTGATCATCGCCACTGGCGCGATTTGAAAACACGGTCCATCTGTCACGATGGAAGATGAAACTCAGGTGCGCACGGTCAGCGAGTTGACGCGGTCGATCCGCGAGACGCTTGAGGGGGAGTTCGGCACCGTTTGGGTCGAGGGAGAAATCAGCAATCACCGGCTTCAGTCGTCCGGTCATCAGTACTTCACCCTGAAAGATGCGGGGGCTCAAATCTCCTGCGTGTTCTTTCGCGGCATGGCATCGCGCTCCCGCGTTCAACTCGACAACGGGCAGCAGATTCAAGTCCAAGGGGACATCTCTGTCTACGAACCCCGCGGCCAGTACCAGTTGGTCGTCAAAAGAGTGCAAGCCAAGGGACAAGGGGCGCTTCAAGCCCAGTTCGAAGCGCTGAAGCGCCGCCTCCACGAGGAAGGCCTCTTCGACGAAGAGCGAAAAGTGCCCATCCCCACCTTCCCTTCCGTGGTTGCCCTGGTGACTTCACCCACCGGCGCAGCCATTCGCGACATGATCCATGTCCTCACGCGCCGAGCACCGTGGGTGCGTGTGTTGGTTTATCCGGTGAAGGTACAAGGGCCGGGTGCCGCGGAAGAAATCGCTGCGGCGGTGACGCGGCTCAACGGGTGGAAAGCATTGGGCATTCCCTGCCCTGACACCATCGTTGTCGGTCGAGGCGGCGGGAGCCTCGAAGATCTCTGGGCCTTCAACGAAGAAGCTGTCGCGCGGGCCATCGCCTCATCCACCATCCCTGTCGTCTCCGCCGTTGGCCACGAGATTGACTTCACCATCTCTGACTTCGTGTCGGACCTGCGCGCACCCACCCCCAGTGCTGCGGCGGAACTGCTCGCACCCGACTCAGCAGACTTGCGTCGTCAATTGAACAGTTTCGATACACTGATGCAGCAGCGAATTCGAATCCGATTGGATCGCGGGCAACAAGTCCTCGATCTCACGGCAAGCGGTCCCCTCACCCACGTCCCTGAGCGACTGTTGATGCAGGCAGATCAAGAGATCGATGAGATGCAGGACACGCTCGAGGATCGAATGCAATCGAGACTCCAAGAGCTGAGCGATGGCTTGGTCGAGGCTCGCCAGATTCTGGAAGCCAAGCATCCCCGCGTCCTGCTCGCCGAAGCCGGGCACCGCTTTTCACGTGCCAGCGAGAACCTCGCATCGGCGGCACAAAGACGGCTCGAGCGAACGACATCGCTCTTGGATCACCAAGCAGCCTTGCTTCGAAGCCTGGGCCCCGAAGCTGTTCTTCGGCGTGGCTTTTCCTACACGATGGATGCCGATGGGAAGGTCCTCAAAACCGCCACGGACGTCAAAGCGGGCGACCGACTCACCACCCGCCTCGCAGACGGCGAGCTATCCAGCATCGCGGAATAGTTCACCCGCCCGCTCCGCGGATCACGCAGTCGCACTCGCCGGACGCAGGAGCGGCACCCGGAACGCGCCCCGCTTTGCCGCTTCCACATTGTGAGCAACGATGAGCACCAACGAGAACGCGAGGTCACTCAGCAAGGCATTGCGCAGGAACAAAATCGACGCCGGATAGCCTGGCAAACCGGTCGTAAGCGCCTGCACCCAACCGCCGAGGGTCTTGGAATACTCCGGCAGAATGAGCCAGGAGGACGAACTGGTGATGACGTAAAAAGCCACCGAGCAAACAGCCGTGCGCCCCATCGTGCCAATCACTCCCGTCTGCTTCCGCAGTCCCGATGCCCACCACGCCGCCAAGATCAAGCAACCATAGGTCGGAGCCGCCGCCTTGAGCGACTCGACATCCCAGCCAAACGACACCTGATCGATCAGGATGATGGCCATGGGGATCATCCAAGCCTTCACGCCACGAGAGAAAAGCAATGTCCCTGTAAAGGCCAGCGCCATCCACGGCGAGAACCCCGGAAGGAAGTCGGCACCCGCAGGCGTCAGCTTGAACCAGCGCAGCGCCAAAGCGGCCACGATGAGGATCAAGGGTGCCCAAAGAGGAACGGGACGAGAATCAGATGAGGAAGATTTCGGGAGTGACATGCTGAATCGAACGTACGCGGTGCCACGCAGGACGCAACCCGAGATGGGAGCCTTCAACTTCCCTCAATCGGATCGTTCACCACGTGGCGCTTCCTTTTTCCAGCGCTGCCGGAAAAGCTCCAGCCGCTCTTTGATTCGAGCTTCGAGCCCATGGGTCGTGGGCTGGTAGTACTCGCGCCCTCCTTCGAGGCAACGCTGAGGCACGAATCCATCTTCGGTATCGTGCGGATACTGATACCCGTCGCCCCGCCCCCCGGTCTTCGACATGGTCGAGTTTCCATCACGCACCTGAGCAGGCACGGGGAGCGTGCGCCCCTCCTTCACATCGGCCAGAGCCTCGTTAATGGCGGCGTAGGCTCGATTGCTCTTCGGCGCGGTGGCAATATAAATGGTCGCATGGGCGAGGATGATGCGCGCCTCCGGCATCCCGATCACCTCGACAGCCTGCTGCGCAGCAACCGCCACGCGGAGGGCATTGGAATCCGCCAGCCCCACATCCTCGCTGGCCGCGATGACGATCCGCCGCGAGATGAAGCGCAGGTCCTCACCCGCGTAGAGCATCTTGGCGAGCCAGTAAACGGCCGCATCAGGATCGGAGGCCCGCATGCTTTTGATGAAGGCGCTGGCCGTGTCGTAGTGCGCGTCTCCATCGCCATCATAAACCACAGTCTTCTGCTGAACAGACTCCTCGGCAGCTGCGAGATCAATCAAGCGGGTGCCGTCAGGTGAGGGATCGGTGGTAAGGGCCGCAAGGTCCAGGGCGTTGAGACACTTTCGAGCATCTCCATCACTGACCGTGGCCAAATGAAGGCGGGCTTCGGGAGTGAGGTGGACCTTGAGATCTCCGAGCCCGCGCTCCGAATCGGCCACGGCGCGATCCATGAGCGCTTCCAAGGCCTCGATGGGCAGAGGCTCCAGTGTGAAGACCTGCGACCGACTCACGAGGGGGCTGTTGACGTAAAAGAAGGGGTTGTGCGTCGTCGCTCCGATGAACCGCAACGTCCCACGTTCCAAATGAGGCAATAGCACATCCTGTTGCGCCTTGTTGAACCGGTGGATCTCGTCCACGAAGAGAATCGTCGACCGTCCATTCAATCGCTGCTGGTCGCGGGCCGCATCGGCTTCCCGCCGAATGTCCGCGACGCTGCTCTCGACACCGCTGAGCGTCACGAAACGTGCTTTTGTCTCAAGGGAGATGACCGTGGCGAGCGTGGTTTTTCCGACTCCCGGGGGTCCGTAAAGAATGATCGATGAAAAACGGTCGGCCTCGACCGCACGCCGCAAAAGCTTCCCGGCCCCCAGGATGTGTTCTTGGCCCGCATATTCAGCGAGCGATCTGGGGCGCATCCGCGAGGCCAGGGGCGCGTTTTTGGCAACAGTCGCTTCCAGCGCAGACGTTTCATCGTCACCGCCTCCAAACAAATCCACAGCTGCCGTCTCCATCGTGGCGGATACTGCCGCGCCCCCTTTGCCGGGTCAAACGATCATGCCCTCTCGATAAAAGGTAAAAGGTCATTCTCCTGAATTGATTCTTGGTTCGGCAGCAGGTAGAACACAGAAATTCATGAGCATTCGTCGTGTCCTCTTTCGTTTCCTGCCGCTGTTGGCTTGCCTGCCACTGGTTCAATGCACCACCTCTCAAGTCACCTTGGACTATGAGCCTCATCCGGGGCAGATGCTTGCCGGACCCGCCCAGTTTGGCGTGGGGTCATTCACCAACGGTCGGGACGAGGAGCCCACCCTCCTCGGGACGGTCCGCACGCCAGTGGGAACCCCCATCGAAGTCGTGCGCACGACGATTCCGATCGAGACGATTGTATCCAACGCCTTCGCTCACGGTCTCAGCGCCCGCGGGATGCTCTCAGCAGGCACCCCTTCGTTCGTGATCACGGGTGAAGTCATGGACCTTTACTGTCAGCAAATCGTCCATCCGCACGGCTACGCGCAAATTCGCGTCAATGCGATGAACACCTCCACCGGCCAGATCGTTTTCTCCAAGGTCTTCGAAGGCCAACGCCAGAGCGCCGCTTATCGCCCCGGTTCCGGGTCACCCGTTCCATTGCTCAGAGACCTCACCTCCAGAGCCTTGCAGGACGCGGTGGACAAAGCCCTGGACGATCCTGAATTTCGCAACCGGACAGGATCCGTTGCCGCGTATTGATTCGCCGGACTCGGTAGCCCTTGAGAAAAGCAGCGACTTTTCTCAAGGAATTTCGCCGGATGATTGACACTGGCGGCTCTAAGCCGCTAACCTCTTCTTTTCCGACATTTTCGGCCCTTTTTGACCCTCACCCGCCCAGACAGCCTCTCCTTTTTCACCTTTCATGTATTCGAACGAAGAGTATCTCGTGGAACTGCTCCAAGAATCGGGGCTGATCGAAGATCGCGCCATTCAGCACGCCAAAGGCACCAAGAAGCCTGGCGAAAGCCTGCTGGAGTCAATGATCCTGTCCAATGTCGTTTCCGATGAGCAGGTGGCGCAAGTCGTCGCCGCGAATTCTGGCATGGACTACATCGACCTGAACGGGTTTGAGCCTCATCCTGGGATGAAGGATCTCGTGCCGGTGGATGTCGCCCTTCGCTACAAAATCGCGCCCATTGGCAGCAACGGCACCACACTCCAGATCGTCGTCGCCGATCCCTATGACTTCGAAACGCTGGATGCACTGCCCCACGTTCTCCAACCTGACATCGAGTACTTTTGTTCGACGCCCTCTCTGATCAAGGCGCTGATGGCCAACCTGTACGGCAATGAGGTCGTCATGGGAACAGGCTCCGTCAAGACACCGGGAGGAGACACAGGGTCGGGAGATCAGGATGCCCCCATCATCAAGTTGGTCACCAACACCCTCATGGAGGCCTTCAAAAATGGCGCCAGTGACATCCACATTGAGCCCCTGGAAAAAGACATCCGGGTCAGGTTCCGCATCGACGGGGTGTTGCACGACGTCGAGCACCACCCCAAGCGCCTCCACGCAGCGATCATCAGTCGGATCAAGATCATGACCGGCACCATGAGCATCGATGAAAAGCGTGTCCCTCAGGATGGCCGGATTCAGATGCACTTTGGCGACAAGGAACTCGACATGCGGGTTTCGATCATTCCCACCAACAATGGCGAGTCGGTCGTCATGCGGGTTCTTGACAAAAGCAGTCTCCGTCTCGGACTTGTGGACTTGGGGTTCTTCTCTGATGACCAAGAGGACTTCGAGAAACTGATCACCCTCCCCGATGGGATCGTTCTTGTCACAGGCCCCACGGGCTCAGGGAAGACGACGACGCTCTACGCCTGCCTCAACCACATCAACCGTCCCGACCGCAAGATCATCACCGTGGAAGACCCGGTGGAATACGAACTGGCCGGAATCAATCAGGTGATGGTGAAAGAGGACATCGGAATGAGTTTCGGAGCCGCCCTTCGAGCCATCCTGCGTCAGGCACCCAACATCATCATGATCGGGGAAATTCGAGATCTCGAAACCGCCTCCATCGCCATCAACGCCTCTCTCACGGGTCACTTGGTCTTCAGTACCCTGCACACGAACGATGCTCCCGGAGCGGTCGCCCGTCTGACCGACATCGGTGTGAAACCCTTCCTCATCGCCTCCGCTGTGAGAGCGATTTTGGCCCAGCGCCTTGTCCGAAAACTCTGCAAGGAGTGCAAAGCCCCAAGCACCCTCTCCGACAGAGAACTCCGCTCCCTCGGACTGGAGGCATCTCAACTCATTGATGCCAGCATCATGGGACCCCAAGGCTGCAACAAATGCCGTCAGGCGGGCTACAAAGGCCGGATGGTCATTGCGGAGATTTTCAAAATCGACGATGAAGTGCGCGGCATGGTCAACCAGCAGCTCACCACCCCCGAACTGCGCAAGCGTGCCCGACAACTCGGCATGCGCACCCTTCGGGAAGACGGCATTCGCAAGGTTCTGGCAGGGGTCACCACTGCCGAGGAAGTGATCGAGGCCACCATGGCCGACGCCGATTGATCCCCGCCCTCCCCCTCCCTCACCAAACCCAAATTTTTCCCCAACCTATTTCGACGAAACGATGACTGCACAAAACGTGGTGGACATGCTCGAAGCACGCGGTGTGATCGACAGCGGTCAGGCCTATGACATGGCCGAAGACGCGGTACGGAACGGCAAAGACATCCTTCAAGTTGTCATGGACTATGGCATCTTCGAAAGCGAGGACCAGTTCTGGGCCACCGTGGCCGAGGAACTCGGAGCAGAGCATTTTGACCTGACCGATTTCCAACCACCGCCTTCGGTGATTCAAATGATCTCCGCCGGAATGGCGCGCCTCTATGGAGCCTTCCCCATCACGCTTGACGCGCAGGGCCTGCATGTGGCCTTCACCGATCCACTCAACCCACAATTGGTCGAAGATCTGCGGTTTGGACTGGATCGGAACATTGTGCCCGTCGTGGCTCGGCACAGCCAGGTTCAAGCCTTGATCGACCAGCACTACGGAACGGGCACTCCTTCCGTCGAAGAGATCTTTGGGCAGATGAGCAAGGGCGGCATCGGGGCCGCCGATGGCAACATTGAGGCCGAAGCCAACTCCGCTCCCATCGTCCGTTTTGTGGATCTTGTCCTCACCCAGGCGATCAAAGAGCGCGCCTCCGACATCCATTTCGAGCCCTTCGAGCACGAGTTTAAGATTCGCTACCGCGTGGATGGATCTCTCTATGAAATGGCTCCGCCGCCCGTTCATCTGGCGGTCTCCGTCATTTCACGGATCAAGGTCATGGCCAACATGAACATCGCTGAGCGCCGGGTTCCTCAGGATGGTCGCATCATGACCACGGTTGGCGGCAAGCCTGTGGACATGCGGGTCAATTCCCTGCCCACCCAGCACGGCGAATCTGTCGTGCTTCGGGTTCTTGACCGCTCCTCGGTCAATTTGGATCTCGAACATCTGGGCATGCCCCCACCCTTGTTCAACTACATCGCCGACACCATCAACAAGCCCAACGGCATCTTCATTGTCACAGGCCCCACGGGTGCAGGAAAAACCACGACCCTTTACGCTTGCCTCCGCCGCATCAACACCATCGACGCCAAGCTCCTGACGGCTGAAGACCCCGTCGAGTACGAGTTGGATGGCGTGATGCAGGTTCCCGTCAATGACGCGGTGGGACTCACCTTCGGCAAGGCTCTCCGAGCTTTCCTACGTCAGGATCCAGACCGCATCATGGTGGGAGAGATGCGCGACCTCGAAACGGCGCAGATTGCGATTCAAGCCTCCCTCACGGGACACTTGGTTCTGAGCACCCTTCACACCAACGACTCCGCCGGTGCCGTCACGCGTCTCGTCGACATGGGCGTCCAGCCCTTCTTGGTCTCCGCCACGCTCGAAGGCGTTCTCGCTCAGCGACTTCTCCGCACCATCTGCAAGCAGTGCCGCGCACCGTATGAGCCCAGCCTGTCCATCCTCAACCAGCTCAACCTCTCGCAGGAGGACATTGGAGGAAATTCCTTCTACACTGGCTCGGGCTGCTCTGCTTGTGGCAACAGCGGCTACAAAGGCCGCAAAGGCCTCTACGAACTGCTGGATATGTCGGACCCGATCCGCGACATGATCACCAAGCGGGCTCCAACACTCGAACTTCGTCAGAAAGCCATCGAGCTGGGCATGGTGACCCTCCGCCAAGATGGACTCAGAAACATCTACGATGGCGAAACCACTGTCGAAGAAGTCCTCAAGTACACCTGATCCCACTACCGAAAGCTTTTTGCTTCGCGATCCCTTCATTTATTTGTTGGACACGAAGCAAGCCGAACCGGTATTCTAAATACGACTTTAAGTATCCCCTTACCTCGCCCGAAATCCGCCCATGCCGATCTTTCACTACATCGCCCTCGATCAAAACGGTCAAGAAACTGCCGGAGACATTGACGCAGCGTCCGAGACCGACGCCATCAATCAACTCCGCCAGGCCCAGCTGTATCCCACCCAAGTGGTTCAGGACGGCAAGGGAGATGCCGCGGCCATCAAGAAAAAGGCCAAGTCCACCGCAGGCAAAGGCAAGGCCGAAGCCAAGGCATCGGGCGTCGCCAAGGTCAAAGGCAAGATCCTGATGATCTTCACAAGACAGTTGGCCACGCTGATCGATTCGGGTCTTCCTCTTCTCCGCGGGCTGACCGTTCTGGGTCGCCAGGAGCCGAACCCCATCATGAAGCGGACGATCATGACCCTGTCGGACAGCGTCCAGACAGGCAGTACGTTCTCCGAGAGCCTTCAGCAGTTCCCCCGCATCTTCAATAAGCTCTACGTCAACATGGTGAAAGCCGGTGAGCTTGGTGGTGTGCTTGAAATCGTTCTGAACCGACTAGCCGAATATCAGGAGAAGGCCCAGAAACTGAAGAACAAGATCGTCGCCGCGATGGTCTATCCAATGATCGTCATGTGTATCGCCGTGGCCATCATGGTGTTCCTCATGTTGGTCATCGTTCCTCGTTTTGAGAAAATCTTCGAAGACATGCTCGGCAGTGCAGACAAGCTCCCAGAACTGACCAAGCTCGTCATTGGTTTCAGTCGCTGGATGGGTGACAATTTCCTCTTCCTCGTCATTGGCACGGTTGTCGCCATCGTTGGCTGGAGGCTCTTCGCCGCGACCAAGAACGGACGCCGCACGATCGATGGGCTGAAGCTCAAGATGCCTTTGTTTGGTGATGTCCAGCGCAAGACGGCCATCTCCCGCTTCACCCGCACGCTGGGAACGCTGGTCACCTCGGGTGTCCCGATTCTCCAAGCCCTGAATATCACGCGAGAAACCGCAGGCAACACCGTCGTGTCGGACGCGATCAGCAAGGTCCATGACGCGGTCAAAGAAGGTGAATCCATGGTGGCTCCTCTCGAGAGCAGCCATGTCTTCCCTCCAATGGTGATTTCCATGGTGGATGTCGGTGAGGAAACTGGTCAGCTTCCAGAGATGCTGCTGAAAATCGCAGACGTCTACGAGGATGAAGTCGACAATTCGGTTTCCGCCCTCACTTCCATGTTGGAACCCCTCATGATTGTAATGCTGGCCCTCGTGGTCGGTGTCATCGTTATGGCTCTGTTCCTCCCGCTCATTCAGGTCATTCAAGGCCTCAGCGGTGGGAGTTAGGCCGACGCAATCGCGCTTGAACGCGGCAGTCCACCTCACCTCGGAAAACGTATCTTCGACATGACTCTTTCTTCACATCAGAATGGCAGCCGACGGATGCAAGGGTTCACTTTGATTGAACTCTTGGTCGTCATCACCATCATGGCCCTCATGGCCGCATTGACCATGGGTGCCTTCACCTTCGCCCAAAAATCTGCTGCACGTGGACGGACCTCGGCCACTCACGTGGCCATCATATCGGGCTTGGAACGCTACCGTAACGATTTCGGGGAGTACCCTGCACCAGCCAATGAGGGGGACACAATGGAAGTGAACACCCGACAATACGTGATTTCCGGAGCAGCGATGCTCTACCAGGCCTTGAGCGGGGACGGATTTGATCAGATCTACTTTGCCAGCGGCACCCAACCCTCTGGGGCCGCCAATCCAATGTCCGACGGTAACATCTCCGATGGCGAAGCCGCGAACATCAAAATGACGGAGATGCCGGATACGGTGCGCCGTGTCCTCAACGGCATCTATTTCATGACCGACGGGTTTGGAAATCCCTTCCAGTACACCAAGGGGACGGACTCCGAGGCCGTGAACAAATCGTCGTTTGACCTCTGGTCCTTCGCCGAGGATGAAACGAACACTCTCAACACCGGTCGCGAAACCAAACTCAATCGTCCTGAGATAACGGAACTCTGGATCAAGAACTGGTAAGTCAGAGTGACTGAGAACGGTTTCGACTGGGCAGATTCATTATTCTGCTTTTTCCAGTTGAGAAATTCCCAGTGGGGTCCAAAATCGCTGCCCGGTCAATGCGATGCTCGCGTGGCGGAATTGGTAGACGCGCATGATTCAGGTTCATGTGGGGAGACCCGTGGAGGTTCGAGTCCTCTCGCGAGCACCATCACTTGGAGGGTCCGGTGATGCCCGGGACACGTAAGAGTCCCCATGCAAGATCCCACCTTTGTACAAAAAGCGTTCGCCGGAATCGCCGCACGCTATGTGCTGACCAATCATGTGCTCAGCCTCGGCATCGATGTCCTCTGGCGTCGACGCTCGGCCGCTGAAGCCAAGGCCCTGAATCCGCAATGTGTGCTCGACCTCGCCACGGGCAGCGGTGATTTGGCCATCGCTATCCAAGGAGCGGTGCCATCCGCAAAGGTGGTCGGAGCGGATTTTTCGGTTCCCATGATGAGGGAAGCTCAGGCAGGACGATTTGACAAACTGATCGCCGCTGATGGAACCAATCTGCCCTTCAAGGATGCCACGTTCGACCTTCTGTCCGTGGGGTTCGGACTCCGCAACATGGCTTCGTGGCCGGGAGCCCTCGGCGAAATGCACCGCGTCTTGCGCCCCGGAGGTCACTTGATGATCCTCGATTTTTCCATCCCCCGCCACCCCCTCATTCGCCCCTTCTATCTTTTCTACCTGAAGCAGGTCATGCCTCGAATCGCCGGTCTCCTCACCGGACAGAGACATGCGTATGAGTACCTCTGCCGCTCCGTGGAGCAGTTCCCCTCAGGAGCGGAAATGGAGGCACTTCTGACCTCATGCGGATTTGGAGAGGTTCGAACCCAGCGCCTGAGCGGCGGCATCGCTTCGCTCTACATCGCGCAGAGCCTCTGAAACGCCCTTCTTTACAAAAGAACGCGCTGGGTGCACGAACGAAAGGGGCGCTCCATCTCCGCGAACTCGCGGACTCCGTGTTCATGGCTTGTCTTTTGATCATCGTTCTGGTGTAATCCGTTCGAACTCTGGGTCTTGCTCCCTGCCAACCTCCACGTGCGCCCCTATGCGACTTCTTGCTGCCGCCATTCTTTGCCTTGCTTCCCTCAGCCAGGCTGCCTTCCCCACCCTCCACCTCAAACCGGTGGTCCTGAGTCAGATCCACTCACCGACAACCATCACTCATGCTGGCGATGGATCCGGTCGTCTGTTTGTCTGCGATCAACCGGGCCTGATCCACGTCATCGATGGCGGCATGCTCCTCCCAACCCCATTTCTCGACCTCACCTCCACGGGATTGGACGTCATCTTCGCCGCCAGTACGGGCTACAGCGAGAGAGGACTGCTTGGCTTGGCTTTCCATCCAGACTTCGCCACGGCCAGCGCACCCGGCGAGGGCAGGTTCTACGTGTACTACAGTGCACCATCACAAACGAACCAAAACCCCTCGACCCCGCAAGACAACGTGTCCGTCGTTGCCGAGTTCACCGTCTCCACCGCCAATCCCAACCTCGCCAATCCCGCCTCCGAGCGCATCCTTCTGACCTTTGGTCAACCTCAAGGCAACCACAATGGCGGCCAACTCGAGTTCGGCCCAGACGGCATGCTCTACATCGGAACCGGGGATGGTGGCAGGTCCAACGACAACGACGATGGGCACACCGGTGGCAGTTCCTCCCGTCCCTCCGACAACCTTGGCAACAGCCAAGACCGCACCAATCTCCTGGGCAAGATTCTTCGCATCGATCCCTTGGGCAGCAACGGCCCCGGCGGCCAATTCGGCATTCCCAATGACAATCCTTTTGTAGGTGTAGGAGGTGGTGTCCGTGAAGAGATCTATGCCTTCGGCCTCCGCAATCCCTGGCGCTTCTCCTTCGACGACGGACCCGGCGGAACCAACCGCCTCTTCTGTGCCGATGTCGGACAAGGTCGCGTCGAGGAAGTGGACCTGATCACCAGCGGTGGAAACTTCGGCTGGCGACGTTTTGAAGGAACCTTCGATTTGTTTCCATCCACACCGAATCCCTCCGGGATCACACCCACAGGACCCATCGCCCAGTACGCTCATCCGGGACAAGGGACGAGCACAGGATTACCTGAGCTCGGTTACTCGATTACGGGAGGCTTCGTGTATCGAGGCTCGGCGATCCCCGCCTTGCAAGGAAAGTACGTCTTCGCCGACTACGGCAAGATTGAAAGCCCCGGCAGCGGTCGGATCATGGGGCTGGAAGAAACCAGTCCAGGAAGCGGTAGCTTCACCCTTACCCAAGCCTTGCCTATCCTTGGTGGCAACCCAATCAACGCCCACATCCTTTCCTTGGGTCGCGATGAAAACGGCAATCTATACGTCGGAACAAAATCCTCCTCTGGAGTGCTCCAGTTGGACGGAACCGCCAATCTCCCTGCAGGTGCCATCTACCGATTGGATGCGGCGACATCGACCGGATCCACCACGGTGATCCCCATTAAGGATACGTCCATTTTCTCCGAGGACAGCACAAAGAGCAATGCAAAGGGCAATCTCTTTGCTGGTAGGATTCAGAATGGAAGCGGTTGGATTCGACGAGCCTTGATGGCCTTTAATGTGACAGGACTACCTGCCACTGCCCAAGCCGTCACGGCGTCGCTCCGCATCAATGTGAATCTCGTTGCCCAGCTTACTGATCCTGGGCCGACTTTTTCAGAACTCCATCGATTGACGGAAGACTGGGGTGAAGGCACATCCGAAGGAATCGGCTTGGGAGCGGACGCCACCACCAACGATGCCACGTGGAGTCACCGACTGTGGCCTTCTACGACTTGGGGTACGCCCGGTGGCAGTTTCGATCCAAGCATCTCCGCCTCTCTGAACCTGCACAACTCGACGTTCTACACCTACTCCTCCCCGAAGATGGTTTCGGATATTCAGGGTTGGCTCACCTCGCCAACATCCAATTTTGGTTGGATCCTCATCGGCGATGAATTCACAGATGCCAGCGCCAAAAAAATCGACAGTCGGGAAAGCAGCGGTTCCGTGCGCCCGCAATTGACCATCAATTACGGAATCCCCAAAGCTCCCCTGCCCTTCGAAACCTTCCTCACCACCCATTACCCCGCCGCGCTCGTGGGTCAGTTTATCGATCCCTCGGGCGATGACGATGGCGACAACATTCCGCTTCAAGTCGAACACGCTTACGGCTTCAGCCCTTCCGCCTTCAACGCGGCATCTGCCACGGGATTCAGCACGGCCATCGCACCGGGGGGCGCGGGCACGACCAAATTGACCCTCACCTTCCGTCGCATGCCCACCGCCACGGACGTGACCTACAATCTCCAAATCAGCGGCAACCTCACGTCTTGGACCACCGTCGCCACCAGTGCGGCCGGAGCCACGGCCACAGGTGACAATGGCGGCAACGTTATTTCCGACAGCGAAATCGGTGGCCAAGCCCCCGCCCGTCTCGTCACGGTTGAGGTCACCCTCCCTTCAGGCACAGCCGCCCAGTTCGTCCGACTCGAAACCGTCCGCTCCCTCTAGGACCCGTCGGGTCTGCAAAGTCCCCTTCGGGTGGCCCGCACAGTCCCCTTTGCGAATGGTTCGTCCCCTGACCTGCGATCCAGCACAGAGGACGGTGCGGAACACCCGGCTGCCGCCTCTCCTCACTCCCGCTTTTTTGGAGAAGTCCCCTACTCATCCATGCTCCCGCGAGCACGCCTTCAAAGCTTTCGTCACCTCAGACTTCGTTTCGTTTCGACACCCATCCCAACGCCTCCGTGTCGAGGTTTAGGCTGCGTAGCCAGAGCCTTGGCGAAGAATCGCGTGACGCAACTTACTTACGCTCGCCAATGCAGAACAGGTGCTTATGCCCCCGGATGAACAACTGCCCATCCGACACGGCAATCGAACCAATGATTCGTTCGCCCATCGGATTCGTCGCCAGAAGTTCGAACTTCGGGCTTGCCCGAAACACGAACGCATCACCACCCTGATTCGCGGCATAGCACAGTCCGTCGGCACTCAACCCCAACGACGACCAATTCTGCCCCGTGGGTCCCTGCCCCTTCAGGCGCTCCTCCCAGAGGAGTTCACCCGTCTCCATGGACCGACACTCACCAATCCCCGGATCGGTCAGGATGTAGATGTGCCCCTCGTGAATCACCCCGCTCCCGATGCGTTGTCTCGTCTTCTCCTTCAGCCAAACCCGATGCGTCTTCGTCACATCGCCCGAGCCACCCGGCCTCACCGCCAACGCATGGCCGTTGTAGCCCCCCATCGCCAACACCACCCCATCCGCAAAGTTCACCGACGTGTACACCAGCGGATTCAGCCCTTCGCACACCCAAAGTTCCTTGCCTGATTTTGGGTCGAATCCGCGCACCCTTCCCGGATACGCGATGAACAACTCCTCGTGATCCCCAACGGGCCGAATCATCGGATCGCCCCAAGAGCCCAACCACGTTTTGCCACCTGCCTCCCCCGATGACCCACCCGGCTCCTTGTGTTTC
Source organism: uncultured Verrucomicrobiales bacterium (assembly GCA_963976915.1). GTDB lineage: Bacteria > Verrucomicrobiota > Verrucomicrobiia > Verrucomicrobiales > Verrucomicrobiaceae > CAXBNA01. The sequence continues at coordinate 5,825 of CAXBNA010000065.1, read as the reverse complement.
CAAATCACCTCGCCCGTGGCCTTCCTCACCGCCACCACGCCCTGATTTTCTCCGGGTCCATAGTTCAAATACACGACATCCCCGCGAATCACCGGCGACGCACCATAGCCCCAGATGTGCCGCTGAACACCCAAGTCCCGACTCCACAGCTTCTTGCCGCTGAGATCGAACGCATGCAGGCCTGCCGATCCAAAATAGACGACCACGATCTCTCCATCCGTTGCGGGTGACGACGACGCGTGAGGGTTCGTCTTGTGCGTCAAATCCTCGCCCGTGTAGAGCACACCCTCCTTCCACAGTAAAGAGCCATCCTTCCGGTCAAAACACATCAGCCACCGCATCGTCTCTACTGATTGCGTCACGAAGATGCGGTCGCCCCACACTACCGGCGTCGAATTACCAGGATCCGGCAATGGAACCTTCCACGTCACATTCTTCGTGTCCGACCACTCCATCGGCAAGTCCTTCTCCACCGTCGTACCATTCCCAGCTGGTCCACGCCACATCGGCCAGTTCTCCGCCGAGGCCGTCACCGACCCCGCAGCCAACCCAAAAGCAATCCAAAGAATCCGTTTCATCACATTCATCTCCAACGCCAAAAAAACTGCTGCGTCCCTACGCGAGGATTTTCACTCCCATCGCGGCGAAGAGGGATGGCTTCCAGCCGTCTCCAGTCTCACTTCCCCGTCACATCGTAACAGTGCAGATACTGCTGGTCCCGCAGGTACAACCGCCCGTTCGCGACCACAGGGTGGGTCCAAACCTTCCCCTTCGGATTCCGCTCCGCACTCTGCGGCTCCAGAACAAACCGACCCTGCTCATTCCATCCCGTCGGTGACGCATCGATCAGCACCACCGTTCCGGTCTTCTCTTCCAGAAGATAAAACTTCCCATCGGCGTAGTGGATCGCTCCCTTGCCCAGAGCCTTCTTCTCCTGCCACTTCACCTCGCCCGTCTTCATATCCATGCAGGTCCAGCCGCCATTGTCGGAGTAGCCGTAGAGATTCCCGTCCAGCAAGATCACGCCACCATGGTGATTCACCATGTCGGTGTTCGAGTAGAGTTCCTCCACTTCATTACCGGGTCCGATCTTGATCGACTTGCAGCCCACCTTGTAGCCCGCCGCCACAAATACCTGACCTTCGTTGAAAATTGGTGTCGGAATCACCGCTGTCTGTCCTGGAAACTCCTCCAACCACAGCACCGAACCATCCGCCGCGTTCACCGCGCCCACATGCTGCTTCGTCAACTGAATCACCTGGCGGACACCGTTCAGATCCACCGCGATAGCCGAGGCATACTGCGCCTCATCCGTCCACTTCTTCGAGCGCCACTTGACCTTCCCGCTCATCTTGTCCAGTCCCGCCATCGTCCCCTCGCTGCCGCCCGGCGTGCAAAACACCAGATCGCCATCCACCAGCGGACTCTCTGTGTAGCCCCAGCTCTGAATCTTTCCGCCCAGATCCTTCGTCATTTCCACATTCCACAGCTTCTTCCCGTCCGCCGCGCTCAGGCAAACCAGGTTCCCCTTCCCGCTCATCGCATACACCCGGTCGCCATCCACTGTCGGAGTCGCGCGCGGACCGTCGCCCCAACCGTTCAGCAAAAGCGCGCCCACACTCGTCGACCACTTCTCTTTCCCCGTCGCCGCATCCACCGCGATCACAAACTCCTCCGCATCCCGGGCCCCCATCGTGTAAACCGTCCCCGCCACCACCGAGTAGCCGGAATACCCCATCCCCGCGTCGTCAAACACCCAAAGCTGCTTGGGCCCCTTCGACGGCCATTTCTGAAGCAGCCCCGTTTCCGCTGAAACATCGTCCCGATTCGCCCCCCGCCACTGCGGCCAATCGGCAGCTTGAAGGGAAATGACAGGGAGCAAGAGAGCGGTGAGAATCAGGAGAGTGCGCATGAGACTGAAACGCCAAACACAGGGACTTCTCGCTACCTCCAACACATTTCACACTCGATTTCACCAGCCCTCGCCGTAGCATTTGACTTCATGATCCTTCTTCGGTCCAACCCACCCACCGACTTGATCATCATGCATCTCCAAACTCAAGGTTCGACCCCTGCGGGTGCAGAACGTGGTTGAAGCTAGTTCATACGTAGCTTGGTGCGAATAAGAGATACCAGACCCGACTATCATGACGAGAGCACGCTTTTTGACCCTACCGCTTCTCATTCCGATTCTGGGCAGTGCCAACGACTCACCTGACCATCCCAGACCAATTCACATTCGGTCGCATAAGAAGTCACACAGCTACCCGGTTGAAGATGGGCTCTATGAACTCACCGCTTCCGGCCAGAAACTGCTGGAGGCTATTCTGAACCGCACTCCAGACAAGAGTTTGGACGGTCCAGTCCCATTGGAACCATCCGCCTCCATGGTTCTGAATGACGAGCTGTACGCCCTTGAAGAACACAGTATTATCCTGTTGGGATCCCAAACAAAGATATGGGAGCAGAAGGACATCCAGAAGACCCTTTTTCGAAACTCAAGAGTTGTCAAAAGAGAGCCGTGATTCAGTGGCTGCAGTCCGACTCCGCCTAAGCAGTCCATATCGAAAGTTCCGTCTGCAAGAACGGTGCAACACCAAGACGGGAGCAAAGGCACCGGGAGATCCACGAAGTACTGGCCAAGAAAACCCTCCGCGACCTAACCAAGGAAATCTGACCCAAGCCCCCTACACAAACGGCAGCAGCTTCGAGCCAATCAGCACCACGACCAATCCTGCTACCGACACGAGGGTCAGCATCACGGAAAAGGACTTCAGCATCTCGCCCTCAGTGAGTCCGCTCAATCGACACACGACCCAGAAGCCACTGTCGTTCATCCAGGACATTGAGAACGCCGCGAAGCCAATCGCGAGGAACATGTACACGGGATGGAAGGGCAGCCCGGCCTGCATCATCGGATACACAATCGCGGCGGCCGTGATCATCGACACCGTCGCCGATCCCTGCGCCACGCGGATGATCAGCGTCAGCACATAGGCCACAATGATCAGGCTCACGCCCATGCTGGACGACAGCATCTCCACCGCCGTCCCGACGCCCGCGTTCTTGATCATCGACCCAAACGCACCACCCGCTGAGGTGATCAGGATGATCAATCCCGCCGTCTCGAGCGCAGGTGCCACATGCTTCTCGAGCTGAGCGCGCCCCCAGCCCTTCTGCTTCATCAGCACGCCGATGGCCATGAAGGTCCCGATGAAGAGCGCGATGTTCTTGTCGCCAATGAAATCAATGATGGTGCGCACCTTCGTGAAGCCCTCCGGTCCACCCAGCATGCCCACCAGGGCGGGTGCATCCGTCGTCAAATCCGCATCCACCGGGATGAAGATTTTCAAAAACGACGACACACTGATCAGGAAAATTGGTCCCACGATGGGCAACATCGATGCAAAGAACGACGGCAGATCCGTCTCCGGCTTGTCCACGATCTCCTTCAAATCCTCCAGCGACGCCCCCGGTGTATCGCGCAACGGAATGGTCCAGCGTCCGTTCATCCACTTCGCGATGACGTAACCAATCAGTAGCGGAATGAATCCCCCGGCCAAGCCGCCGAAAATCGAGATCCCAACATCAATCTTGAGTTCCTCCACCATCGCAATCGGCCCCGGATGCGGAACCGTCATCGAGTGCGTGATCACCCCACCGCAGCAGATGCACAGCACATAGAGCAGGTAGTCCTTCCCGGTCCTCAATTGCAATGCCTTCGCGAGCGGAGCCATGAGCATGAACATCGTGTCGAAGAACAAGGGCACCGAGAGGATGTAGGTGCTCATCAGCAGCGCAAACCCGGCCCGCTTCTCGCCAAACACCCCGAGGAATCGCCGCACGACCTTGTCCGCCGCACCGCTCTCCATCAGCGCCATCCCAATGATGGCCGCCAACCCGATTGAAATCGCCACGCCACCCGCCGTTTTGCCAAACCCCGCCGTCACCAGCCCAATCACATCCCCCAGCGACGTGATCACAATGTTCCCATCCGGCCCCACCGTCGATTCCGGGTAAAAGGACGCCATGATTCCCGCCAGAAGCGCCGCCAAAATCAGCGCAATGAACGGATGCCAGCGAATCACGCTGATCCCCACAATGATGAAGATCACACTCGCGATCAGAACCACAAACGGCCAGTAACTCGCAACAGAAGCAGCAGCAAAAATCCAAGACATGGCGGAGATGCTGAAGGCTCATGCGCGAGGAATCCAGAAAAAACGACCAGGCTTGCCGAAGCACGATTCGTTCGCTCTGCCAGCTAGCCCGCGTGGAGGCCCTCTTCAGTGCCTCTCCGCCGAAAGCTGCACCTTTTCTCCACGTCACGGAATGCCGTGAAACAGACCTCAAAAAGAAAGCCGGACATTGCTGTCCGGCTTCGAAGGTTGCGGGAGATGGAGGCTCCCAATGATGGTGGAACGATCTCAGCTATCTTCAGGCGCCTCGGTATCGATCGGGCAGGCAGAGATGCCATTGACCTTGACCTTGCGAGTGCCTGCAGTGGAATCGGATGGAAGATCGACCACGTCTCCTTCGGCGTGACCGATGAGGGCCTTCGCACTCTCGGAGAGGTAGGAGATGATGTTCTTGTCCACATCGCCGTCCCATGCACCGAGGATGGTGTAAGTCTCTTTTTCGCCCGAGTCCACGTCCTCGATATCGACGACGGTACCAATGCCAACCTTGTCGGTGGGCGTGTTGGCAAAGTCGGTGCCGCGTGCATTCCGCAGCTCGCTTTCGAGCGTCGTTTGCATCTTGTTGAGCACCGCCTGTTGCTGCTTGGCGGACTTGTACTCGAAGTTTTCGCGAAGATCGCCGTATTCGCGGGCAATCTGGATGTCCTTCTTGTTTTGAGGGATCTTGACGGTGTTGATCTCGTCCAGCTCCTTCTTGCGACGGGCGAGGCTGCTCCACGAGACGATGAGGGTTTCGTCGTCCTTCGAGCCGGAGTTGTCCTCCATGAGGCTGCTCGTCTCGGGACGGGCCTTGATGATCCGTGCCATGAGAGAGCGGCGGGTCAGTTCGTCAAAGGCCTGACAAGCAAGAACTCGCTTGGCGAAGTTCTTCACTTCGTCGGCGTCGGCACCTTCCACCATTCCGGGGATGAGGCCCTGGTCCTTGGAGAGGAGGTCACCGAGGCGACCCGTCTTTTTGGGACCACCTTGAATGTGATCGTCTTCAAGCGCACTGAGGATCGCATTGCCTAGATCCAGATCGAAGACCGGCTTGGCCAATCCTTCGCGCTCGTTGCAGGCCCAGATGAGGAGATCGACGCTGAAGCGACGGTTGCGGACGGATTTCTTGAGGAATTCGGTGAGGACAGGCAGCTCGTTGTTCGCGTCCATGACGGTCGCGATCTCCGAGACGGCACGACCACCGGTGCGGGTCAGGTGCTCCAGAATTTCGGTCACCCACACTCCGTCCGGGAAGGCGGCTGGGAAGGAGCGATACATGCGACCCAGAAGCCCGACGGGCAAACCGCCCACGGCTTCGGCGAGAAGCGGCTTGGCTTCGCTGATCAGGTCCTCGATCTTCAATGAACCCATCGGAAGCTCGCCGCCTTCGATGGCATCGACGAGGTCATCGCGGGTGAGCACCAACTGAAGGCACTCGGGAAGGTGAAGACGCCAAGCCTTGCGGACCGTGTCGGTGATGTCTTGGAAAACGGGCTTCAGATCCTTGTTCGGCTCTTCGATGAGGTCGAGGTCCTTCGAGATCGTGGCGAGAGCCTTGATCTTGCCCTTCAACCCACGCTGGCCGATGAAGGCATTCGCCATCGTCTCGCCAACCTGACCGCCGAGTTCGCGAATGGTCAGAGGCTC
>CAXBNA010000064.1:0-28295 GCA_963976915.1 uncultured Verrucomicrobiales bacterium | reverse complement strand
ACCTCTTCCAATGGCGGCGGCTCCAGAAGAAGTGCTTTCAAAAGATTCCCGTAGTCCTCGCTACCGGCGGGCATGACGCTTTCCTGCCCCAAAAGCAGCGGCAGATTCTCCCGTTGCGTCCCACGGCAAATCATGCCATGCACTCGCTCGACGGCAGAGTGGCTTTCGAAAAGCCGTTTCAGTTCTTCATCCCGCCAGACTGCATTCGGATGAACCGGCTTCTCCTCGATCACAGGTTTCGCTTTCGCCTTGGTCGATGCCTTCTTCGGCTTGGTGGCGGGCTTTGCTGCCACGCTGGCCTTTGACTCGTCCTGACCTGCAACCACCACTACAGGCGTACTTTCCCGAGTGGCCGATTCCTTGGCGTTCATGGAGGCCTCTTCACTCGACCCGCTAGACACCATCACCAGCGTCGCCGTTGGGACGGGCGATTCGTTCGATTTCTCCTGGGGGGGGGCCTGATTGGGAACACCTGCAAAATCCGCGTCTGACGTCAGCGGAGGAGGGGTTTCTGAGAATTCATTGGACTGAACCGCCATCTGCTCTGCAACAGGAAGACTTTGCAAGCGAACCATGCGCGACTTCCACCAGAGTCCCAACTCCGGTGCAAACTCCACCGCTGCGATGAAAGCCAGGGGAGCCAAAACAACTCCGGCAGCCAAGCCAGTGGAAAATCCCCAAGGCGACGGCAGAACGACGTTTGGGCGATCGGGCCGAACGGCTTCATCCCACCAGCAACTGGGGACCGCAGCCTGAATCAAGGGCAACGGCTCCGTTCGTCCCCTCAAGCACGTTGCCAGCTTCTTTAGCCTTTCCCGGGCCCCCTGAGACTCCCAAGAAAACGGCTCCTCACCATCCCACGACAGGCACGCTTCCCAGAATTCATGGTCCTCAGAGTCCAAGCCGATCATCACCTCACCGGCTTCAATGCGCTGCTCAATTCCCTCGAAGGCAACATCGTCCCCCTCAGGAATCGTCTCGCGAGCCAATCTCACCATCTGCATGGAAAGCGAAGGCTCCCGGATCGCCAGCTTGCGAGCCAGCTTCAATCCCACCCTTGCAGCTGCAGCAGAGAGCGGCCCCGACTTGTCTTGAGTTAGCCGTTCCACCAACTCCCTTTCTCTCGCACGTGCATCAGCCAGCTTTCCCCAACCGTCCACGACATGAGCGACCAGTGACGATTGCCCCAATCCAAGCAGCGTCACGACATCTCCAGAGCCAAGGGTCTCAGCCAATACACCATCGCTTTCCGAGGGCAGCGAGGCCAGCACTTCCGCAGCGGCTTCTTTGCGATCCCCTGTTCGCAACCACTGCTGAACGAACTCCTCCAATTGGCCCATCAAAAGGGAGGTCGCCTCCTTCATCGCGTCGACGTCCTTTTCAAAACTCTGCGAGGGTTGGCCCTTTACCCCCTGCTCGTCCCCATCCTGACCGCCCGTTTTCTCCACCTCTGCCTTGGACTCAACGATCCCGTCCACTGGCTGCTCTTTTTCGTCAGGAACGCCATCCGGTTGGGCCTCCAGATTGCGATCCGCAGAGTCATTCTTTGAACCAGAATCATCCTCGATTGGATCGCTCGTTTTCGACGAATCGGCCGGAACCTCGGCCTCCGTTTTCGACTCCGACTCCGCCTCACTCCCCACAAGTTCCTCCTTCGGATCATCATCATCCATAGCACCCTCGCTTTGAGCATCCTCACTCATCGATGGCACCTTGGCCGCCTCATCACCTTGGGTGACTCCCGGTTCGGATGGCCCGCTCGATGCCGATGCCAGCTCGTCTGGCTTCCAGTCAAACGCGGGGTAGCCTCCCTCGGAGGTAGGGCCTGGCTCTTTTGACAATGGTGACGACTCAGGAGATTCCACGGGGCCAGACTAAGTCCTGCGCTGACGAAACTCAACGGCTACATCCGCCCAAAACTGCGCCGGACCGCCGACTCAGTCGGCAGAAGACAAAGCCCGCCTCCAAATCCAGCATAAAGCACAATTTGACATCACATACCCACTGTGTAGTTTTCGCGCCCTTCATCCCCAAGGGGAACTGCTGCCATGGCATACACCAAAGTCATTCTCAAAGAAAAAATCACAGGTCTCGGAGCTGAGGCGGATGTCGTCGAAGTTCGTCGCGGTCACGCGCGGAACTTCCTGGTTCCGTCCGGCAAAGCGTATGAGGCCACCGCAGGCAATCTTCGCCACATCGAGCAACTCAAGACCATTCGTGCCAAGCGCGAAGCAGAAGAGTTGGCCGAGGCTGAAAAGCTTTCCAACAAGCTGAAGAAGCTCAAGCTGAAGCTCACACTGGCCACTGGCCAAGGAGGCAAGGCCTTTGGTTCCATCACCACGATGGACATTGCCAAAGCCGTTGCTGAGAGTGCCGCAAAGGCCGAGATCGACCGGCATCAGATCGAACTCGAGAAGCCCATCAAGAACACCGGCTCCTTCGAGATTCCGGTCAAACTGCATCCGGATGTCAGCTGCTTCCTCAAGATTACCGTCGTCGCTGACAATGCGGATGGTGGAGAGGGCAACTCCGAGGAAGATGAGGGCGCCTAAGCCCAGTTCTCCAATCCCACTTTCAGAGAAGCCTCGGCCCAAAACGCCGGGGCTTTTTTGTGGATACACCTCGTTGAACCAGAGTCGCCCCCTGCGACGCTCACTTTTGAAAATGCGTATTGGAATGCGGCATCTCCCGGCTAGACTCGTCCACCGATGAGCATGCCCAAAAAGGTGAAACGACCGTCCTTCGTCACGGTGGAAGAGTTTTTGAATCTGCACAAAGGCAGTCTCAAAATGAAACTTCTTGGCGATGAAGCCGGCATGGCTCGCAAGATTTCGGAACCGACGGTGAATCGCCCGGGACTGGCCCTCAGCGGTTTCTTCACCTACTTCGCCTACAAACGAGTGCAGGTGATCGGGAACTCCGAGCTCTCCTTTTTGGAGACTTTGGAACCGTCGGCGAGGGCGGAGCGCTTCCGGCTCCTGTGCCAGCAAGACATTCCCTGCATCGTCGTGGCCCGCTCGCACAAACTGCCGCCCGAACTCATCACCATTGCCAATGAATCCGGCATTGCGGTGCTCCAGACGAGCATGGTGACAATGAAGTTCATCAATGCCGCAACCATCAAGCTGGAGTTCCTTTTTGCCCCCACACTCCTGGTGCACGGTTGCCTTGTCGACGTCCGGGGCATCGGCGTGCTGGTTCAGGGGGAGAGCGGAACCGGCAAGAGCGAGAGCGTCATCGGGCTGCTGCAACGGGGTGCCAGTCTGGTGGCCGACGATGCGGTGCGGCTGCGGCTGATTGAAGACCGGGAAATCCTCGGCTCGTCCCCCCAGTTGACCCGCAACATGGTGGAGGTTCGGGGTCTGGGCATCCTGAACGTGGCTGCCCTGTTTGGCGTGGGAGCCGTGCGGGTCAGCAAGCGGCTGGACCTGATCGTCAACTTGGTCCAAGGCATCAAGAGTGAGGACTTGGAAAGGGTCGGCATGGCGCCCACCCTGGAGAAGATCATGGGTTTTCCCATCGCCAAAGTGGACATCCCCGTAGCCCCAGGCCGGGATGTGGCGGGCCTCATCGAGCTCGCAGCCCTGAACTACCGCCTCCAGAGCTTCGGATACAACAGTGCGGTCGAGTTTGATCAAAGATTGTTGAAAAAGATGGCGGATCATCAGATAGGTTGAATCCTGCCCAGCGCCCAAGCCCCATACGTGCAAGGTCATGACCCTCGAAAAAGAATTCACCATCGCGAACAAAATGGGCATGCATGCCCGTCCGGCAGCCCAGTTCGTGAAGCGGGCCAGCAAGTACACCTGCGACATTTGGGTCGAAAAGGATGACGAGCCCGTCAATGGCAAGAGCATCATGGGCCTCATGATGCTTGCGGCAGGGCGGGGAGAGATCATCAAGGTCACGACCGATGGCAGCGACGCTGAAGCGGCCATGGAGGATCTGGAGGGATTGATTGTCTCGGGTTTTGGCGACACGGAGTGACGGGCAGCGGTTTCCCGATGGGATAAGCCGACATTCTCGGACTCCTGATTTGCCAAACTCCCCTGCCCCATCAATGGTGATGGCGCATGTCCAATCCCGAAAAGCCCGCCGATCAACTCCGCCGCGGAATCCCCGTGTCAGCAGGTGTGGCCTCAGGGATTGTCCACGTGCTCAAAGACCGCTTTGACGAACCTGAGCCTGTTCAGGTGGCGGCAGAAGAGGTCGAGAACGAGCTTGAGCGCTGGCACAAAGCACTCGCGGTGACGAGGACCGAGATTCAGGAACTGCAAGCCGCGATGGACGGCGGCAACGGCAGTGTGGAAAGCGAGATCTTCGAGACCCATTTGCTCATCCTTGAAGACTGCACCATCATCAAGGAGGTGGAGAAAGCGGTGAGGGACGAACTGCTCTGTGTGGACCACGTCTACTACCGCCTGATGTGCAAGCACATGAATGCGCTGCGAGGCTTGGCCGACGCCTACCTCAGAGAACGCTTCTTGGACATCAAGGACGTCACGCAGCGCGTGATGCGACACCTTCGGGGGGAACTTCTCCAGCAACCGATGTTTGGTGAACCCGTCATCGTGGTTGCCCATGACCTGACGCCCTCAGACACCGTCCAATTGGACCGCAGCAAGGTGCTGGGGTTTGCCATTGAGACCGGCAGCACCCTCTCCCACGCGGCGATCATCGCCCGCTCCCTGAACCTCCCTGCTGTCGTCCGACTCGGCCCAATCTCCAACGAGCTGCATTCCGGCGACCGCGTGTTGATCGATGGAGAAGAGGGCGTGCTGGTCATCCGCCCCACTGAAGCGACGCTTTCCAAATACCGAGACCGTGAAGAGGCAACAGAAGGCCGGGAGGAGGGACTCTTTCAACAGCGGTTTGAGCCAGCGATCACCCAGGATGGCGCGACCATCACGGTCGGTGCCAACGCCGAGTTTCTGGATGAAATCGCCGCCATTCAGGACAGTGGCGCGGCCGAAGTCGGGCTCTTCCGCACTGAGTTTCTCTACTTGGAGAACCCCCATGCCAGCGAAGAGAAGCTGACCGAGCTCTACAAGACCGTCGCAAGCTGCATCACTCCCCGACGTGTGATCTTCCGGACCCTCGACATTGGTGGCGACAAGGTCGATCCCAAGCTGTCGCAGGAACCCGAGCCCAATCCTTTCCTTGGGTGGCGTGGCATCCGGGTGTCCCTCGGGCGACCCGACCTGTTCCGCATTCAACTCCGGGCCCTCCTCCGTGCTTCCGTCGGCAACAAAATCGGCATCATGTTTCCCATGGTGTCAGGTCTGCGAGAAGTGATCGACGCCAAGGCCATCGTCCACTCTTGCATCGAGGAACTCCGAACAGAGGGTGTTGCCGTTCCTGACGACGTGGCGATTGGTGCCATGATTGAAATTCCCAGCGCCGCGCTGGCTGCGGACGCCATTGCCTCTGAGGTCGATTTTTTGAGCTTGGGCACAAATGACCTGATTCAGTACTCGCTCGCGGTGGACCGGCTCAACGACCGCGTTGCCTCCTTGTTCCAGACCACGCATCCCAGCGTCCTGAAACTTGTCCGCCTCACCGTCGAGGCCGGAGCGAACAATGCGGCGGAAGTGGGTATTTGCGGCGAAATGGCCTCCGACATTGCGGTCACCCCCCTGCTCCTCGGCCTCGGCCTGCGCGAACTGAGCGTCGCGCCTGGCCAGATCGCCCGGATCAAACATGCGGTCCGTTGCCTCGATACCGTGAAGTGCACCGAGTTGGCCAACAAGGCGCTTCAGCTCCATCATCCGTCGGAGATTATGGAACTCAGTCTGGCCGCAGCCCGCGAAGCCTATCCCGAGCTGTTCAGCTGACTCACCCAGCCGACCGCTGCAAGTGAGAACCGCCATTTCAAAAGACAATCCAAGGCGATGCATTGATGGATGACTCCAATCATCCAAAAGACCCGCTGGAATGATTTTTTGGACGTCTTGTGGCGAAGCAGCTGCTGCGCAACCAAGGCTGCGGGCCATCCTCCCAGAAACGCCATCCAGTGCAGGGTCGATTCCGGAATCCGCCATTTCCCTCTCTGGGCTTTCCGCTTGTCGGACGCGTACAAGAGGATTGTCACCAGCGAAATCCCAAGCAACGCTGCAGCGACATGGACCCGCCCCAGCTCCGATCCCACCGCGAGAAGAGCCATGACGGGGAGCGGGAACCAGAGCACGAAAAGCAGCCCCATACCGGATGGCATCGCCTCGCGCCACCGACGACGAATGACCGCCCCCTCTCCTCCGTTGACTCGAAGCTCGGTCCATTTTCGCATGGGATCGACTCTACTTCTTCAGAATCACATCCCCGAGGCTGAACATCGGCGCATAGATCGCGTAGATCAGGAAACCCACCATCACCCCAAGGATGAGCATGGTCAGCGGCTCGATTAGCTTGTCCATTTGCGCGGCCATGTTGTCGAGTTCCTCTTCGTAGTCGTCGGCAATCTCTGTCAGCATCTCGGTGCCCGATCCGGTCTCGGAGGCCAGCTCGATCAATCCGCACAGATTCCGCCCATCAGGCCCCAGCCAGTGGGACTCCATCAGGAAGCTTTCATGAAGCGTCCGCCCAATGGCGATGTGATCCTTCAACCGGGAGAACAACTCCTTATAGTGATAGTGCCAACTGGCATGCGCCGTGATCTCCAGGGCCGACGAAAGCCTCACATTGGATTCCGTCAGCATGGCCAGTGTCCTAAAGCTCACAGCCGCCGCTGATTTCCTCACCAGCACACCGATCACAGGCAACTTCAGGACGAGGTCCTGCATCCATTTGATCGCCATGATCTTGCCAAAATTGGAGAAGAGGAAATAAAGGCCCACAAATGGCGCAGCCGCCATGTAGGGCTTGTGAATGAAGAGATCCGAAAGCGCAATCAGCGCCTTCGTGCCCATCGGCAGGTCCGATCCAAAGTTCTTAAACAAGTTCGACATCGCCGGAACGAGCGTAAAGCTCATCACGATCACCACGGCGATCCCCAGGGTCACCACGACCCCTGGATAGATCAATCCTCCCTTGAGCTTTTTCAGAACCTTGGACGACTTCTTTGCCGAGATCCCGACGCGTTTGCACACACGCGCCAACTGACCCGCCTCCTCACCCGCGATGATCAACGAAAGAATGTCATCGGGGAAGCAGTCCGGAAACTTGGCCATCGCATCACTGAGCTTCTCCCCCATGGAAATGGCATGGACCAGTTCGGCGATCACTCCACGGTATCGGGGCGACTGAACCCGATTGACCTGCAGGGTCAGACTCTTGCTCATGCTGATGTTCCGCTCCAAGCAACGTGCGAGCCCGGAGAAAAACTGCCCCCGATCATCACCACTTGCCTTGGGACTGGTCAGCCGTTGAATCTTTTCATCGATCCCAACGACGTCTTCAATCGCAGCCGTCTCATTGGCGGTGACTCCAGAGCCGAGAAGCGCCTTCTCATGCGTGTCCGTATCGACCAGCATCTGACTGGAACGACCTGTATTGACGTTGGTGATTTTGACCTTCTTAAGCATGGCAAGTCGGGTTTGAGGGTGGAAAATTCAGGGCCGCAGCTCGGTGGGCAAACTCGGACGGAAAATCTTGAGGCTTTGGGTCGCACCGGGCGACTCCGTGCGAATGTCCTGGGAAATATTGGCCGCGGCAGCACAGGTCGCGACTTCCACCTTGGCCAACCCCGCCCCTCCTATGTCCGTCGTCCCATTCTCCACCACCGTCGGGTTCCCGTAGAGGATCTGTGCGAGGGGTGGATTGGCGGACTGCGTCGGCATCAGTCGGTTGATCTCTGCAGGAGACAAACCCAACTGCCAGAGCCGGCTCATATTCTCCTGATAATTGCGCGTGACTGAAACGCGCCATGCAAACTCCTCCTGAAGCATCAGCGATCCTGACAGACTCACCGCAGCAGTGATGCCCACCGCGATCACCGCACCTGCAGCCAGCAGTTCGATCAAGGTGTAGCCACCGCGACGACGGCGGAATGGAGGATGCAATCTCATGTTCATCATGGAGCGGCAGTGGGGATGAAGTAGGACTCCAACCAGGCGTCCCGTGGAATGAGGCTGGCGAATGCTGGTCCCGCAGGCGTGCTCGAAGGCACGGATGGATCGGAATCCCGCACGAAAACGAGTCGCGACGGGTTTCTGCCACCTGAAGCACGACGCTTGAACGTCCAATCCGTCATCACGCCGCCCAACCACCGAACCGTCCTCGTGATGTTCGATGGAAGATTGACCATCACGGAATGAAACTCGTTGATGAACACGCACCGCCACTTGTGCTCAAAGCCCGAAGTTGGACTCCCTTCCCAGGTGAGGTCCAGCGGCGCTGCGTTCCAATTCTTCACCCCCAGAACAAGGCGGCGATTGTTGTCGCCAACCAAACGGATATCACGAATAGAGGGCCCGGTGGCGCCGTTCGGAGCCATGGCAACCATGACGGGAGACAAAGCACTGGCGCTCTCGAAGGAAGAAACACTCGTTTGTCCAAGCAGAATCACCTGATCGACCACCCCAAGCATTCGGATGTGCGGCAAATTGCCATGGTTCAACTGGATGTACAGAACCCGCAATTTCGGCGGGTAACCCGAAGGCCAGTTCGGCGGCGGATACTCGGGATCGGACTGCTCCTCAATCCAGTACGGATCGCCCGCTGCACCGACGGTTTCAAAAACTTCGATGGAAGCAAACCCACTGCGGCCTGCGGCTTGCTCGCGATCCATGAAGTGCCAAAGCGAGTTCGAAGGATTGGAATCATTGCGGACGACATTGAGGTAACCGGTGAATCGTTCATCCGTGTTGGCGGCATTTCCAGCTGTGGTACTGGGAACCACGGACGCGTTGGAAGGAGCCAACCCGCCTCCAGACAGGCTTGTGCCGTACACCGGCCGGAAGTTGTCCGGATCATGGGACTGGATGTAGATCGACTCCGATTGGAACGGAAGCCGCAGAGGGCTCGGAGTGGAACGGGCGAACAACGACAATGGGTGCCGGATGACCGCACGACCTTCAACTCGCCAAAGAGCGTGGTGCCCCGGATTGTCGGTATGAATATCCAACTCCGACGTCGCGGCCTGGGGTTTCCGATACGCCACAAAGAGGTCTCCGGCCAAGGGCGGCGGCTGCGACTTGAGGAAGAGATACGCATTGAATGGATCCAAGGAGGTCAGCGCGGAGGGTCGCACTAATTTCTCGGTCGTGATGTACGTGCCTTCAGGATGCAACCCACTCGCGTTGTATGGATAAACGGTCGTCAGTGAATCGGGCGAAGCGCTCGAAGCCAGCACATCGATCCCGGACCAACCATCGTTGGAGTGGACACCCACGCCGAGGGTCGATGTCAGAAAACCACTGACCAAACCCGACGTGTTGGCCGAGAGAGAGGCGTTGGGTTGAAATGCGTGCTCCCAAGCGACTTGCCGTGCGGCCAGCCTGGCCCCCTCCAAACTCAATCGGCGTTCAACGGCTTGTTCCCAGAAACTGAGTTGTGTTGCCCGGACGCTCATGAGGGAGACCCATGCACTGAGAAACATTCCTCCCGCCAACATCATCAACAACGCGACGCCCATAAGGCCTCCGCGACGGATCTGACGAGGTAGTGAAAAGTGTTTCATCGGTCACTTCAAAGCGCTGGAAACATGGGAACAGTGAACATGTAGGACGTGCGCCCGCCCATGTGATTGTAAGCTTGCCGCGGGTCACTCGATGGAAGCGCACCCGCCACGGCTCCCAGATGACGGGCTGCGGGATCTGGCCACCAAACAAAGTAGAACGGCTGTTCAGCGGCCTTTTTGAATCGGTTGATGGTGACGGGCGACTCATTGTACGCACTCCGGCTACCCCGTTCGATCGTCACGAACAGCGGTGTGAAACCGTCAGTCGCCCAGTCTCTCGCCGAACGAGCATCAATCACGGAGGGCGCATAAAAAACTTGGTATCCTCCTGAGTAAACCAAATCGCTCGCCGGATTGGAAGGATGGCTGGTGTAGCGCTTCACCGAAGCGTGAAAGCCGTTTGGATCATTCCGTCCGGTAAACCGAATGACGTCCGTGTCATAGATGGCAATCACACGCAGCGCCTTTGGCTCCTTGCTGTAGCCCAGCACGAAAATGGACGAGTTCTCAGAGGGCTCCGTCGCTCGGGTACCCAGTGGATTGCGATAATCACGATACAATGCTGACGGAACCCCCACATTGGCAACCAGATGCGCTCTAAAGGCCTGTGGAGTGTCGAGTTCGCGGTGCAGCGACGGATCGTAGGGAATCGAAGCCGGCTTCCACGTGTTGTCACCATCGCGAGCCAAGCAGAACACCGCCGTTGCGCTGATCACATCCGCGTAGAATTGCTCCCTCAGCTTTTCAGCTTCCGCGATGCTTCCATAATGGGGCGCTTGAGGCGTGTCCTGTGCGCTCTTCCCAGATATCTCAAAAAAACGCTGCATCCGCTGGGATCCCAAAGGGACCGTCACAAAGCTAGCCACCCTGGGTTGGTTCCTGACCAGTGTTCCATACGAGACCACGGCACCACCAATCACCACAGCGCCGAGCGCCAATACCAGCAGCAACTCGACGGATGTGAAGCCTTGGCGACTGATGCGGTCACGTTTCATTGTCCTCCTGATCCGGTTCCAAACAGCATCCTAACCACAGCCTCCCCTGGACCGACATCCGTGCCAGAGGCCGCAGGGGGCTCATCCTCAACCACGTCCGCTTTGGGCGCATTCTCCGTGCCGCTCTGCTCGCTTGCCAGCCCACTCGCCGAACCTGTTGTGGGCACTTCCTGTAGCCCACGGATCCGACCTCGCTTCATTCCAACAAAAGGAGCGCCGACCTCTTCGATCGACTGTCCTTCCGTGAGATGTCCACGCAAAAGATATCGAACCGTGGGTGCCACATCGATCGGGATCAAAAGGACTTTCGGAGGCAACCCTGTCAGTTTGTCCTCCACCCACACCAATTCGACTGCCGTGGGCGTGATCGCTTTCACTTTCAGCCTGACGACTTGATCGGGGATGACAGGGGGAACATCCCCCCCTGTCTCCAGCTTGATATCCCCCAGAAGAACCCGCATGCCATGGGTCGTGTAGGTCACACCCACAACCGGCAACTTGAGAAGAATATCGCGAACGGTGTTCTCCTCACTGTCCCCAGGGTCATTCTTTCTCGCCAAGTCATCCGCGGATTCGAACGGATTTTTCTCCTCTGGAGCGACAATCTCCGGCATTTTCTCTTCCGGAAGAATCAGCGCGTACTGAACTCGCGTCACCTTCTCCTCGTCTTCTTCGCTGGACCCATCACCCAAAAAATCGTCCTGCCCGCGGACACAAGGCACCAGCAGCCCCCCCAGCAGTACGAAGGATAGGAAACCCAGTTGAAGCTGTCGAAACCAGCGGTTCGAAACATCGGGATTCATCAAATTCATGCCTTCTTCCCTCCGGGCTTGACGTTCGCATCCAGATTGACCAGCGGCGTCGCAAATGAGATGTCGACGCGAAGTTGCGTTCCCGAACTGCCTCCTGTGAAGCGACAAACATTGACCCGCGTCAATGGCAACCGCCGCTCCAAGTCTCCGAGCCAATTCAGGACCTTCGCATACTCGTCCTCCACCACCAGCGAGGTCAGCACCTGCTTGGGCAGCACCAGATCATCCCGACTCGCACGAACCTCACTCTTTCTTGAGATGACCAATGAAATTCCGCGTTCCCGAAGGCTCACTTCCACAGCTTCCTCCACCTCTTGTTGGGTTTGAATACGGTCAATGTGGGGAATCCACGCCTCGAGGAAACGCCGCAGATCCTGGGTGCGGGTCTTCGTCATTGCCAACTCAATCTCCGCGGTGTCCAACGAGTCTTTGGCGGCCTTGGCATCCGCCTGCGCATTCTCTAACTCCATGCGCATGCCCACCACTCTTTGGTGCACCATCTGTGCGCCATAGACGACGGCACCGATGAGCATCATCAGAACCACACATGCCAGTTGTTTCGGATTCATAATCGATTCAATTCACGTTCAATAGTCGCGCCGCACCAGAGTCGATCGGTACTCAATCACCTCCTCCTCCTTGTTCTGCTGCGGCGACAGGGACTGATAATTCAGGCGGGAAAGACTGGACTCGATCTTGGCCAACTCTTCCATCTTCCCTCCAAGCAGGCGCATGGAGAACGAGAGATTGGCCGGCACCTGCTCGCTACGCTCCAATGAGAGTTCCGTGATTCGGGACTCCAACCCCAATGCACGCGCAACATAGACGCCGATGGGTTGAACGTTCCTCGCTCCCTCGACCCACTTTGCAATGGCCTCAGCCTTCATGGTTTCCTCGTCCAGCCCCGACTTTTCGCTCTCCGTCTTGGCGATGGATAGGTCATAGTCATCCTTCTGCAGTTCCGCCTCCAACTTCTCACGCTCGTACCGCTTGTAGTTCATCATGTCCGTCGTCATGAAGTACGCACCTCCGATCAGGGCCACGTAAAAGGCCACTGGAACCATCCGGAAGGATGATGGAAGCCGCCGGGACGTGTCCGTCCGGGGCGTTTTGAAATCGTGGCATAGAAAATCGCTCATCGTTGTGGTTCTTGGAAAGGGTTAATGATGAATCAGCAGGTCCCAGAGCAGGTCTTCCTCTGTCAGATCCTGAGCACCCAATTTTTCCAGGTGAAGCATCAACTCGTTGCGGAATTTGGGGTCCTGACCGTCGGTCACAAAGAAGACTGGCGTTCCCGAGGATATTTTCGATACCAATGGACCGATGATTTGCACGGCTGTTTCCACCGCCTCCTGCCCCAAGCCACTGCGGCAGCGGACTTCACTCCACTGACCGTCCTGTTGCACCACGACGGCCAAAGATCCTTCACTCGCCGCAACCAACACAAACTCACTGGGATTCCCGCCCTTCCGCTCATCGTGAATGTGCGTCATCGTGTTTTCGATCATGGCGAACAATCCGCAACAAACCCGCGCGGGTCTCATTCCGATGGTTCTCAGAACGTCTTCCGTCACCTTCACCATGGACTCCTCACTGGCCAACATCAGGCTCGTCGTGGTCTCTGGATGATGGCAGACCGCATAGCGCTTGCCCCGATCATACTTGGGCCCGAGAACCGCACGCGGATTGGTTCGAAGCAGGCTCACACAGTTCTCACCCCGCATCAGATTGCTTTCCAAACTGATGATGAAACGATGATTAATCGACACCATGCACCAGCCCCCGTCGGCCATGGCGCGCCACTCCTCGGCCCGCTGGGGCGCGATGTCGGCAAAGTCTCCATCTTGGAGCCCGCCTTCGTCGAGTTTGCCTTTGCGGCCCATCCCCCGCCAGCTCGTTTGAGTACGACTGACGTTGATGAGCAAGGTCTTGCGTCCTTCGAAGCGCTTTGCCCAGGGTACGTCTGGATCGTCTGCATCCGGCCGGAATGCAGCAAAGCTCAATACACTTTTTAGTTCATCCAAGAGCATAAACAGAAGTCAGTTGTTCGCGTGAAAGAAAGTCGTACACCTCGTGTTCCTGATAGCCGGTCTTGCTGGCAGTGGCAGGCTTCCAACCGTCGCCAATCCGCATCTGCAAGCACCGATCAAATCCCAGCATCCCCCGGGTGAAGCCGGCCTCCAACTCCTGCTCCAGGTTCTTAAACTCACCCCGGCGGATCATTCCACAAACCGAGTCATAAGGCAGCAGCAGTTCGTGAATCGGAAAGCGCTTCCCGCGAGACTCATCAAACAAAAGTCGCTGGCAGAGGATGCCCCGGAAGCTGTCCGCAAACGAGAGCGTTGCATTCTCCATTCGATCCGATGGAATCAGCTTCAGATACCGCTGAACCGTCTGAGCCGCAGACGAGGTGTGCAGCGTCGCCACCACCACGTGACCGGTCTCAGCAGCCTGCAGGGCAATCTCCGCCGTCTCCCCATCTCGAATTTCCCCCACCAAAATCACGTCGGGAGCTTGTCGCAGCGCCGCTCGAAGCGACTTGTTGAAATCCAGTTCGTCCGTTCCGATCTCCCGCTGGGAAACGAGGGAAGGGATTCCGCTCGGGTACACATACTCAATCGGATCCTCAAAGGTCAGAACATGCTCTTGCCGCCGCTTTGCTCGTTCGAGAATCATGGACGCAATGGTGGTCGACTTCCCGGAACCGGTGGCACCGCACACAAGGAAGAGACCATTCTTGGCTTCCAAGAAAGCTTTGAGTGCCGGTGGCGGCACCATCAACTTCTCGATCGGCGGGATCTCCTCCGGCAACAGACGCATGACCCAACGGGGCCGACCCCGGGTGACCATGCGGTTGACGCGATACCGGCGGGTGCCCAACGCCAAAGCATAGTCCACACATCCGGAGGTGAACTCGAGAGGGCGCTCGGGCTGATACACAAAGGAATCGAAGAAGAGCTTTCCATTGCGTTTGTAGCTCAGCTGCTCCCAGGGAGTGATGTAAAAATCACTCACGCCTGGATCCTTCGAAAGATGAAGAACCCGGTATCCCAGTTGGCTGCGTTCGTGAATATCTTCCATAGTGGTAAAAGCAGTTTCAGAAACTATTGGTCACTGACAAAACGGGCTCGGAGTTGTGCGGCGGCAGAGGCCCCCTCAAACACAAGGAACTTGTTTCCTTGAACGACTCCCGCCCCCGGATCGAGCGAAACCCAGGCCAACTCGAGCCGGTAAATCACGCCGTCGATCTCAATGGTAAAATCGGTTGAAGGATTTCGGAGCTCAACGATGTCCGCACTGGCCAATCGATCACTCGAATTGTCGGTACTGACCAATCCCAAATCCAAATGCACGATGCCGTCTTGAGCAGGGTCAGTCAGGTTCAGATTCACCGACAAGGTCACGCTTTCGGCCTCACTGTTGTAGAAGGTGGTGCCGTTCAATAGCTGCAATTCTCCAAGTCCAAACCACGTGTCAGGTGAAATGTCCGTGAAGTCTTCAGGCGTAAACGAGAGAACATTCTCCACCCCGGCGTCGAGGAACTCGCCATTGCCCAAGTCCAACTTGGTGTTCCCGTGCTTAAAGGTCGACGTGCCTGCATCATTGAGAATTGAGGTCACCAAGTTCGTTCCCCCGGTCGCATTCCCCCATGTGCCGGAACCGGTTCCAGTGAATCCAGCAACCAGCCGATAGTAGGTCTCCCGTCGGGTGGAGCTATTGGTGTAGAGCACATTGTCCGTGGCAACGTTTCTAGCGTCCACTCGCATTCCCGAAGTGATCGGCAATGGATTTCCATCATACACTTCCCATCCGCCCCCCCCAATGCGGTACTCGAGCCGAGACCCCTCGGGTGAAGCCCCATTCGGATTGATCGTGATGGCGCTTGGAAAATTGGCATAGGCGAAAGTGCCGCCCCTTGGCGAGATTGAGGGCGTCGGAAGCTTGGTCTTTACCGTACCGCCACCTCCGCCTCCACCACCGCCGGAACCTCCGCCTCCCGTTCCCCCACCGGAGCCTCCTCCACCGCCCGGATCAGGGTCCGCCGGAAGCTCTTCATTCGGATTGAACGGGTCAGTCACACCGGTTGGGTTCCCGTAGTCTGGACTGTTGTAGGTCACCAAAGGATCCTTGGGGCTGGAATCCCACACCCATCCGGTCTTTGCCGTATTGTAGGTCACCGACGGGCTTCGACGACTGTCCGTGCCGAAATCCAGGTCACCCAACTCTTCGTCCAAATAGAACTCCGCAACGCCCAGACCGATCCCCTCGAAGATTTCAAAGCGCTTTGAAAAACGATTCCAACGAGCCCGGGCTTGCCCCTGAACCTCTGGCCGAGTCGTCAACCGAGCGGCCAGCCTTGGATCAACGAGGCGACCGCTGGCCATTCCGGTGTGCTTTTGCCACTCCTGCTGCCTCCGCACCTTCTTCATGCGATCCAAAACCGCCTGTGGCTTGGTAAGGCCATCCAACTGTCCGCCGTCCGCCAGATACAGAGCGACCATGCTATTGAGTGTGGCAACATCAGAGTGGATCTTCGTGTTCTTCACCGCAACCGGTTGACTGGCCACCATCATGATGCCGATCGATGCGAGTACGCTGATCAATGCGATGGTCATGATCAGCTCGACCAACGAGAAGCCACCAGCGAGGCGGCGACCTGCCCGATGGGTTCGATAGATGCTTGAGCTTACTCGTGACACAATCATACAGTAACTCGATTCATTATGGTAATTCAACTCAATTTATTTTATAAATCAATACTTTCTGAAAACCTTTGGCATTCAGGGATCGCAGCCCCCCCTTCCTCGTCCGCCCAGCTTCAATGTTGAAGACCGCTCCCTCTGCGACCATTGACCCTTGACATCATCGACCACACCCGCCCCAGCCAGCGAGCGAGGCAACGACCGTCATTCACCATTCCACTCCTCCCTCACGCGGTACTTTGCCCCTCTTTGACCCAGCCCTTGGCCCAGAGCTGTCTCTTTCTGCCAGCCTCCCCCCCGCCAACTAACTCTCAAACCCAAATCCAGGGGCAAGCGAAGAAGCACTCCACATCCAACGCAGGTCAGGAAAACCAGAACGGGTTGTGGATGGACTCCCATCCAACCAGCAACCCTCTTTGAACAGCGCCGTTCCAAACTGGCTCCCATCGGAAGCAATTTTTCTTAAAATAGTTCAGAACATCTGACTTCTTTAAAAAACGAATCATAAATTTAGTTTGAGTTTGCTTCACAATTTGTTACTATTTCCATAATTTTCATACTATGAGCCTCTTCTCTAATCCCTGCCAGCAAGGCACCCTCGCTCTCGGTCTTTGGGTCGCGATACTGAATCCGCTGGTGGGCCAGAGCTTGGAAACCAGCTTCCAAATCACCTCCCAACGATACGAGGAAGAGGCGTCCAAACTCCGTGCGCTTCCTTCCCAGCAGTATGACTTCAACAAGGCCATGCTCGCGGATGTGCTTCGATTTCTCGCCACAGATGCCGGCATTTCCTTCTTCTCACTGCCCGACGACAGCCCAGAGGGCTCCCGCCTCATCACTTTCTCCATCAAGTCCAGTCCCTTCCAAGTCTTGGAAACCCTTTGCAAAGCCAATGGCCTCACCGTGATCCCCGACAATGGAATTTGGTACATCCGTCCGGCAGAGGACAGGGAATTGATTGGGAAACCGTACCTCATCGAGCACAACGCACTTGAGCGTGTGGACCGGGTCAGTTCCGGCGGACTGCAACTGTCTCCGGTGGGCGGCTCAGGTGGTGGTGGCGGCGGCAATGGGGGCATTGACCTCCAAGGCAACCAAGAGACCTTTGCGGTGCATCGGAGTGAGATCATCAACGACATCCGTGCGCTTCTGGGCCTGCAGCCTGAAGAGGTCGAATTAGGCCGTCTTGGCGGCAATGGGGGCGGCGGCGGCGCGGGAGCGGCCACGGGCGCTCTGGGTACTCTTTCTGGATCTGCAGCCACCGATGCCATGAATTCCAACGAACTGAGCGCCTTCCGCACTCCAAAGGTGATCTGGAAATCCGACTCCAACACCCTCTACATCGTTGCAACCCGGCTTCAGCACCTGTGGGTCGAAGGCTACCTCGAAGCTGCAGACAAGCCGCAGGAAATGATCGCTATCGAGGTGAAATTCATTGAGACCTCTCGCGATCCTCAGCGCGAACTAGGCATCGACTGGACCGGAACTCTTGGCCAAGGCGGTACATTTAGGCAAGTCCAATCACGCAGCATCACAGAAGATGAGAACGGAGATACCACTCTTGACATCGAGTACGACGTCAGCCCGACCAACGGGGGCTATCGTGTCGATGCGTCGAATCTTCTAGGAGCCGGAAACGTTGGCAATCTCGCGGGTGCATTCGGGTGGCCGGGCCTGAGTATCTTGAGCGCTCAAGATCTCAACGTGAAGCTGCGAGCACTGCTTCGGGATGAGGAAACCAAAACCGTTTCCTATCCCCGAATGGTCACACTCAACAATCGTGAGGTCGCCATTCGCAGTGTCGTCAACCAACCCGTGCTCGACGCCACCGCATCGGCGAGTGTTGGAGCAGGTGCCACCACGACGACTCAGATTGCCTATCTCCCGATCGGCACGGTGCTCAACATCCTCCCCAAGAAGATGTCGGGGGAAAATGTGTTGCTCAACATGTCCGTGACCGTCTCGAGCATCATTGGAAACGAAATCATCGGAGGCAATCCCTACCCCATCGCTTCGTCGCGCGTTTACAATGCTCCGGTGGAAGTGCCCTCGGGCTTCACGGTCGCTGTTGGCGGAATGGACGAAGCTCGGGAGCGCGAAGGCAAGGCGGGCGTCCCCTTCCTCCACAAGATCCCCCTCCTTGGGAAAGCCTTCAAGTACGACAGCAAGAGCAAGAATCACAAAAACCTCATGCTCTTCATCACTCCGCAGCTGATCGACGCACGCAATGGGGGCTTGCCACCGGAACCTCAATCCGTCATTCCCCAACGTCCTGACAGCATGCTGCCCACCATCCCTCAAGTTCACGAAACCACCGGAGGCCTGATCGGTGGTCTGGAAGCCCTGCCAAACGCCATCGACTACATCGAGCGTGAGTACAGCATCCTGTACAACACCATCGAGGAGAGCCGCATCACGGACGAAGAGAGCAACAAACTGAGAGAACTGAGAGCGGCCACCGAACAACTCCACGCACAGGCCGAGGGCTTGAAGATCGCCTACCCCAATCGGGCGGGCGAGATCTACCCTTACCAGCAGCGCATGGACACCATGCTCGGAAAGCTGACAGCCCTCGCCCGTCTTTTGTTC
Organism: uncultured Verrucomicrobiales bacterium; assembly: GCA_963976915.1. GTDB lineage: Bacteria > Verrucomicrobiota > Verrucomicrobiia > Verrucomicrobiales > Verrucomicrobiaceae > CAXBNA01. The sequence goes on along the minus strand of CAXBNA010000064.1, from coordinate 9,580 downwards.
TCAAAGAAATACTTTTGAAGTGGCTGCTTTCGCCGCTCTTCACACGCCCTGATCTTCACGGCGGCAGCTCTTCTCGGGACCAGTCTGTCCGACGCTTCTGGATTGCACCACTGAGCGAATGAGGTCCAATTCAAACGCTCTCAATCCACGGAGGGTCCAAGCAAAGCGCTTCCTGTCCCCAGACCGAGGGCGGCTCGCCGGAGTGTGATAAATCAACGAACGGGACTTGCTCTACCCTGCAAAGAGCTTGTGCCGATCTCAGTGAGAACGTAAGAGCGCGTGTCCCATCGGCAGCTGGTCACATCCACCGATGCAGTCCTCATCTCCCAATCCCTCCAAAGAAAAAGGCCACCAGATCGCTCTGGTGGCCTTCGTGATTGAAATCAATCCGTCTTAGTTCTGGACCGGTGGCTGATAAGCGTTCGGATCATACTGCTGCTGCTGGGGGGGGTAGCCGCCGCCAGCATTTGGATCGTAGCCCGCTCCTTGGCCAGGAGGCAGCGTGTAACTTCCCTGTCCAGGAAGGCTCATACCGCCCATGGTGACCACGTTCAGAATCTGCTGAGGCCGATTCGGAGACGCTTGGGTGAAGAGGTTCATCCCGCCTTGACGCATGGCTGGACCCACGGCGGAACCGCTCTTCGAAGCCAGCTTCTCGACGTTCACGCTGTTGTCGTTCAGACCAATAATGATCTTCCCACCACGCCAAGCCCGTCCTGGGGCAAGCGTACCGGCGGCATCACAGTTCCACAGTGGTGGCCAGCTCGGGGAGGATGGGTTTTCGAAAACCAAAGGCATCGTTCCCACGGCGGATTCGGTTTGTCCCCGAGTCATCGCCCAATGGTTTTCACCAGGCTGGAGGGCTTGGCCGTATCAGGCTGGAAGCCACTGGAAGGGCAGCCGAAAATCCGCTCATCCGGCAGGAGCTCGGACTGGATCAGCATCTGGAACGCAGCGTTCGCCGACTGAGCTGTGCTGCCCGTTTGCGGATTCGCGACGCTGTCGGGATAAATCCCGTTGTTGTCACTCGCGAAGAGTTTCATGGCCATGATGATTTGGCGGGCATTGTTGGTGCCTTTCATCTGGTTGGCCTTGTCTTGAATGACGTTGAATGTGGGGACCGCCAAGCTCGCGAGAATCGCGATGATGGTGATCACCACCAAGAGTTCGATCAGGGTGAAACCCTTGTTTCGATTCGTTTTCATGGTGTTATGTGGGTATGTGGTTTGGATTATGATGTTATGCGAGAGCATCGCTCCCAAGGTCATTAGACAATCCCGGCCTCGAAATGACCAGAAAAAACTTGGGGGCGCTTGCAGCCAAAGGTCTGTTTCGGTAGATATTGCCATGCGAAACGTCCTGTTCGTGTTCCTCGGGGGAGGCCTTGGCTCTGCCTGCCGCTATCTCACCATTCTGGGTGTCGCAAGGCTATTGCCCCGCTCAGCCTTCCCTTGGGGTGTGTTTGCCGCCAACATTCTCGGCAGTTTCATCCTGGGTTTGCTCTTCTCCCTTCCCCTGATGAGAGAACGCTCCCCGGGGGCTTGGCTCTTTTTGGGAACCGGGTTCCTCGGCGGATACACAACCTTTTCGACCTTGGCCAACGACAGTTGGATCCAGTTTTCCAGCGATCACCCTTGGGTCGCACTGGCCAACGCCTTTGGCAGCATCGCCAGCGGATTCATTGCCGCCGGATTGGGCTGGCAGCTTGGACGCCAATTCACTTCTTAGATCCTCACTCCGAATGAAATCCCCCTTTCGTGTCCTCTTCGTCTGCATGGGAAACATCTGCCGATCACCTGCCGCGGAGGGTGTCTTGGCCGACACGCTCCAAAAAACAGACCTGGCTCGCCGGGTGGTCATCGATTCGGCCGGCACCGGAGGATGGCATGCCGGCAATCGCGCCGATTCAAGAATGCGCGCCTGCGCCTCAGGCCGAGGGTATGACCTCACCAGCATTGCCCGCCAAGTCTCCCTTTCAGACTTCGATTCCTTCGATCTGATCTTGGCCATGGACAAAGAAAATCTGGCCGACCTGAGACAACTCCAATCTCGGAATCCCGGCCGAGCCGAGGTTCGGCTGTTTTGTGACTTCTGCTCCGAACACGACGAGACCGAGGTGCCTGACCCCTACTATGGTGGAGACGAGGGGTTTGAAAAAGTGCTCGACCTCATCGAAGACGGATGCAGGGGCATTCTCGAACACATTCGAACGCACGTGGACAAGCCGTGACCTCGGAACTGTGGAAAGCCATCGCCAAAGCGGCCGATGACACCCTCGAACCAAGAATCCCGTCTGCCGGTTGTTCGTTCCAACCAGTCGGCGGGGGCTGCATCCACCAGTCCTGGAAGGTCACCACTCCTGAGCAGAGTTGGTTTGTGAAAACCAACGCTGCGGAACGGCTCGACATGTTCCAAGCCGAGCGTGCGGGATTGGTGCCGCTCCGCCAAACGGGCACCCTTCGAGTGCCCAAAGTCCTAGCCAGTGGCGTTTCCCGGGACACTGCCTGGTTGATCTTGGAGCACCTTGAACTGCGTCGAGGCTCCGGTTCCGAATTTCGAGAGATGGGGCGCCAGCTCGCCACGCTCCATCGCGGTGCCTCGCCCGACACCAAGCACGGATGGACGCGATCCAACTTCATCGGCTCGACACCTCAATCCAACCGGCCCCATGCCTCTTGGCTGGCGTTTTTTCGTGATGAGCGACTGGCTCCACAATTCGATCTTTCTGGCGACCGGTTTGTGGATGCAGGGGCGATGCTGAATGCCACTGACGTGCTTCTCGCGGATCACGAACCTCCAGCCTCGCCGCTTCACGGCGATCTCTGGGCGGGTAATGCTGCCTTCGGAGAAACGGGTGAGCCGGTGGTGTTCGATCCCGCGTTTTATTGGGGGGATCGGGAAACAGATCTGGCGTTCACGGGGATGTTTGGTGGGTTTCCACCGTCATTTTATCACGGCTACGATGCCGAGTGGCCAAGACCCGCCGGGTACGAGGAGCGAGTTCCCCTCTACAATCTCTACCACCTGCTGAATCACCATCACCTCTTCGGTGAGCCCTATGGACATCAGGCGGAACAGGCGATCCAAACCCTCCTCAAAAAGGCGGATTCACTCGCCGGATGATTCCGGAGAATCGTCCGTCTCTTCATCCTCGCCCGCAGAAACATCGTCATTGGTTTCAGACGCCCCTGACTCATCCAATTCCACATCCTTGGCGGCGCCCACCTTGAGCGACACTTTGATGCCGTGCCGCTCTGCGGCGACATTCAAAAGGGACCGCAGCGAACTGACGGTCATCCCATTCTTGCCAATCACACGACGCACGTCCTCGGGTGCGAGTTGGACACGAAACACCACGGCTCCGCTGGCACTGTGTCCAATGGCAATGGAAGCCTGCTGCGGATGCTCGATCAGATTCGCAACCACATAGGAGAGGAACTCGCGTAGAGCCTCAGGCGCATCCATGATGGGGAAACCGCAGACGAAACGTGCTTACTCCGCGTCAGCGGCGACTGCAGGAGCGGCCTTGCGAGCGCGTTTGATCAAACTGGCAACGGTGGGAGAAGGCTTGGCTCCATTGGAGATCCAATGGTCCACTTTCTCCAGATTGACCTTCGCGGCGTCAGCGCCCAGTGCGGGGTTGTAATTTCCGAGGATCTCAATGAACCGGCCATCGCGACGGAACCGCTGGTCAGCGGCGACAATACGATATACCGGACGGTCTTTAGAACCCTCTCTGCGAAGACGAAGAACAACTGCCATGATGATTGTGTAAGTACACCCCCGGCTTGGGGGACGGGGAAGATGGGAGTACTCGACTGGAAAGCAAGACGTTTTTCTGAGAAATCGAGCGCTATTTCCCCAACACCACTCCAGAAACAGAAAAGGGCGGAGTCTCCCCCGCCCTCTCAGAATCGATGTAGAAAGAATCGTCGACCAAACTCAGGACTCCGTCGTCTCGGCAGACGCTTCCTCGGCGGGAGCAGCCTGGGCGGGAGCTTCAGCTTCGGTGGTCTCAACTTTCTCTTCAGTCACCTCCTCAGCCTTCTTTGGTGCGGCTTTTTTGGCAGCTTTCTTGGTCGCCTTTTTGGCGGCCTTCTTGGCTGCGGGCTTTTTGTCCCCTGAGGAGGCGGAGGAACGACTGCTCTTGCGGGCGGCGCCTGCTTTCTCAAGCTCCTTCTTGCGAGCGAGATAAAGTTTCCTGCGCCGACGTTTGATTTTCTTGCTGTGTTGCTGACCCATAATTGATAATGACGTATTCGGTAAACCCGGAAACGTCAAGCCTGTCACTTCGCCCCCAGTGAATCAAGGCGAAATGCAGCTTTCACTCGGAGCAACCTCTATTCGTCCCCCGCCGGCTCGCTCTTAGCCGCTTGCTGCGGCGGCGGCACCTTGAACAGCTTTCCTGTGTAAGGGCACTTCACCGCTTGGCCCGTACTCATTCCGGTGACATCCACCAGCTGCGAACTTCCCGCATAGGGACTCGTCACCAAACCGGGACGACCCGCAACACTCTTCCCAAAAGGCAGTTCTGCCTGCGTCTTCGCAGGGGCCTGGGGAGGAGACGAGGTCGTGGCCCCGCCAGAGGGCGAGGAGGCGGCGACCTTCTCTTTCGAGGCCGACTTCGACGAGGTGCCCGAGTTCGAAGGTTTGCTGCTCGATGCCGTCGACTGCGATGTGGTGGAGGACCGGCTTGAAGACGGCTTGGTTTTTGGAGTCGGCTCAGGTCGGCTTCGCTCGGTGCTGGAAGCAACCGTTCGTGCCTTGGAACTGCTGGATGGGCGGCTGGTCACCGCCGGGCTGTTGTATCGCGAATAGGGAGCCACCTCCGCATAGCGACCACTGTACGTCGGCTGATAATAACGAAGTCCTGAACCCAGCATGTCGGGACGATAGGGGGTTCCCACTCCCCCGCCGACGTGGCTGCCTGACCAGTAGGTGAAAAGCCCCCGACTTTGAATGGTCCTCCATGCGTCTCGGGGAGGGAGCGCACATTGAGTCACCACAAGCGGAAGCACGATCATCGCACTTCCAATTCGAATCCAGCGAAGAGCATTCATCATAGAGAGATCAAACAGATTGAGATAAGGCTACAGAACCATCGCGCCATCGGATCGACGCGCCGTTCCCACCTACCTACAGAAGCTGCCGATTTGTGGACACAGATTCAAGAAACGAACCTGTAGAGACGCAGATTGTTATCAGAGCGATTCAAATTTCCACAAAAACCCCGATGGACTACAAGGGAACCTTTCGGACACGCGAAGGATCTCCAGAACTTCCTCAGTGCTGTTCTGTAGTTTGAAAGTCGGGATAAGCATTCGCCGAGTGCTCGGAAAAATCCAAACCATCCATCTGCTCACGATCCGATGCGCGAAGTCCCACAATCAAGTCCGCCGTCTTGAACACGATCAAGCACAGCACAAAGGCCGCGCCGGTAATCGAGAAAGTCCCCAACGCCTGAATGCCCAGACTCTGAGCCGTAAACCCATTTTCATCGAACAGCGCCACCGCCAAGGTCCCCCACCAGCCATTCACCAGATGCACGGGCACCGCACCCACAGCGTCGTCGATCTTCATCCGCTCCAGACCAATCGTGGCAATCGTCGTCAGGAGACCTGCCACGAGACCAACCACAAAACCCGAAGCGGGAGTGATGTTGGCACAGCAGGCGGTGATCCCAACCAGTCCTCCCAGTGCACCGTTCATCGCAATGCCCACATCCGGCCTCCCTTGAACAAACCACATGGATACCATCGCCGCCAAAGCACCCGCCGCGGGCGCGACCGTCGTGTTCGCCACGATCCGGCCAATGCTTCCATCTCCTACCAATGTCGATCCCGCATTGAAGCCGAACCAGCCAAACCACAGGACGAAAACACCCAGCGCGGCCAAGGGAATGTTGTGCCCGGCAATCAGACGCGCGGAACCATCCTTTCCAAACCGTCCATACCTCGGACCCACGATCAAGATTCCAGCCAAAGCACAGGCCCCGCCACAGCCATGCACCACGGACGATCCCGCAAAATCGACGAAGCCCAGTGCCTCCAGCCATCCCGCTTCCCCTCCGACGCCGAATCCGCCGCCAAAACTTCCCCAAGCCCAGTGCCCCGTAATCGGGTAAATCATCCCCGACAGAAACGCTGCATAGGTCAGATAACCGATGAACTTCGTCCGCTCGGCCATCGCTCCCGAAACAATCGTGCAGGCCGTTCCCGCAAAAACGACTTGGAAGAACCAGAACGCCCAAAGGGTATCCCCACCTTCCTTGGTCGAGAGCCAAAAACCGTCCGTTCCGACCCAACCGTTCCACGACGTTCCAAACATCAGGCCGAACCCGAGAAATAGGAACACAATCGTCGCCAAACTGAAGTCGAGGAAGTTCTTCATCAGGATGTTGATGCTGTTCTTCGCCCGCGAAAACCCGAGTTCCACCAGCGCAAACCCCGCCTGCATGAGAAACACCAGCGCTCCCGCCACCACCATCCACACCACGTTCAAGTTCAGTTGAACCGTCTCCACCTCAGCGCTCGACACCGATTCGGTCGCCGCAGCCGAAACGGGTTCCACGACCTTCGCGGGCTCACCGTCCTGCACGGCCTCAGCGACTTGGCCCAGAGTCGCGCTCTGTGCGTCCAACTTTTCAATGATCAAATCCAGCTTTGAACCCACCTCTGCTGATTCCTGGGCCATGCCGGGGATGACCGCCCAGAAAAGGAGCAGTCGCAGCACCAGGGTCGTGATGTTCAGACGGAATGGATTCGATTTCATGAGGGATCTCATCAGAGTTCGGCGAGGCGGGATTCAAGTTCTTGCAGGAGCTGGCGACGCTTTCCGGTGTTGGGAATCTGCTCGATCACGGCGACCGCCAGCTTGAGGACTTCGTCCGAGTTCAGTCGGTAAGGATCCACCACTTCGCGATCCGTCAGGGTTCGGTCGATCAAGTTCGCCGCCTGCGCTCGCCCCATCACCTTTCCGAGCACGTTCTCGATCAGCTTGCGGACGCCGCCCCAATTGTTCACCACCACACTCGCCTTCGACGTGATTTCCTCGAGTCGCCGCGGACTGGTGACAACGAGTTCCTCCACGCCGTCGGTCGACGTCGTCGCAGGCACGCCGGGTTCCTTGCTGAGTGCCGCCAGAAGAATCGCGTGGTCGTTCATCAGGACCGACCCCGAACTCGCCACCAGATCCGCATCGGCCCGACCGGTGAGGACGAACAGCAAGACCGCCTCTCCCTGAACCGAGAGGAGCAACGTGCCTCCATCGAACTGAAGGTAGATCTGTCGTATCTTCCGGCGCACCTGAAAATACCCGTCCATCATCTGCTCAATCACGCCCAGAAGCTCCATCGCCCGACCGTCCGAAAATGGCACCTGGCGATGCACAATGTTCCGCCCCTTGAAAAGCATCACTCCCGCCACGCCGTCCAAGCGCTGAAGGGCTGCCACACCGGTGATCAATGGACTCAGGTTCATCTACTTGAGGGAGAGGACCTCTTTCGCTTGTTTGAACGAACGCCGGTCTGGACTCAACAAGCCATGCCAGCCGCCATCCGAGGTCGCGTGGAATGCCGTCTGACCTTCGCGATCATCAATCACCCCCATCTCAAGGCTGTGCATGTTCAGGGCCTCCGCCAATCGCTGGGCAAAATAGCTCACGTACTTCACCTCACTGGCAAACCGTTGGTTCGTCTCGGCGTCCATTCCCGTCAGCACCTCCTGGCCGCCATTTTTCGAAAACTTGATCAGCCCACGATCCACCCCCTTCGCTCTCGACTCGTCTTTCGTGTTTGGAATGATTCGCGTTACTTCCACACTCAACTCCAAAGCAGGTGCCGTGCCATGCATTCGTTTCAAACCCAGTGTCACGCACTTCTCACATTTGATCCCCGCCAACCCCGCGCCACACTCCCGCATACCTTTCGTCATTCGTCATTCCTCCCCATGCCCCTCCCCATCTTCGAGATCCGCGACGCCATCACGAACCGCCTGCGTGACCCCGGCACGCCCAACCTTCTCCTCAAAGCCCCCACCGGCTCCGGGAAATCCACCCAGGTCCCCCAGTTCATCCTCGACGCCGGCCTCCTTGCCGATGGCGATGACATCGTCGTCCTCCAGCCGCGCCGCATCGCCGCCCGCATGCTGGCACGCCGCGTCGCGCAGGAGCGCAGTGTTCGCCTCGGCGACGAAGTCGGGTATCAGGTCCGTTTCGAAAACCACACCTCCCGCAGCACGCGCATCCGCTTCGTCACCGAGGGCGTCCTCCTCCGCCAGCTCCTCCAGAATCCCGACCTCAAAGGCACCGGCTGCGTCATCATTGACGAGTTCCACGAGCGCCACCTCGATGGCGACCTCGCCCTCGCTTGGTCGCGCGCCGTCCAGATGGAGCGCCGCGCCGACCTGAAGATCGTCGTCATGTCCGCGACGCTCGCGCCCGGCCCCCTCGCCGACTTCCTCGATCCCTGCGAGACCCTCGAGTCCGAGGGCCGCACCTTCCCCGTCGACATCCGCTACCAGCCCCCCGGCGTCCTCCGCAACCGCGAGCCCGAACCCGTCTGGGACCAGGCCACCCGCGCCTGCGAAACCCTCGCCCAATCCGGTGAGGCCGACCGCGGCAACATCCTCGTCTTCATGCCCGGTGCCTACGAGATCAGCAAGACCCTCGCCGCCCTCGGAGCCTCCCGCGCCCTCCGCCCGTGGAAACCCGTCGCCCTTCACGGCCAGCTCTCTCCTGCCGATCAAGACGCCGCCGTCTCCCCCGACGGCCCGCCCCGCATCATCGTCGCCACCAACGTCGCCGAAACCTCCCTAACGATCGAGGGTGTCCGCGCCGTCGTCGACAGCGGCCTCGCCCGCGTCGCCGCCTACGATCCCCGCCGCGGCATCAACACCCTCACCATCGAGAAAATCTCCCAGGCCTCCGCCGAACAACGCGCCGGTCGTGCCGGTCGTCTCGGACCCGGCATCGCCATCCGCCTCTGGACCCAGGCCGACCAAACCCGGCGCGAGCCGCAGACCGCCCCCGAGGTCCACCGCCTCGAACTCTCCGAAGCCCTCCTCGCCCTCAAAACCGCCGCCACCGACTCCCGCCTCACCATCGATTGGTTCGAGCCGCCCAAACCCGCCGCCCTCGACCGCGCCCGCTCCCTCCTCCACAGCCTCGACGCCCTCGACACCGACGACCGCATCACGCCCACAGGCCGCGCCATGGCCGGCTTCCCCGCCCACCCGCGCCTCGCCCGCCTCCTCCTCGCCTCCGCCGACCTCCACTGCCTCCACGAGGCCGCCACCTGCGCCGCCATCGCCCAGGGCCGCGGCATCCTCGTCCGCCAGCGCTCCTCCCCCGCCACCCGGCAGAAAACCGACTTCTGGGAGCCCGGCGACGTCACCGAATTCCAGGCCTCCCTCCGCGCCCTCCAGCACGCCGAAAACATGCGCTTCGACCTCGGCGCCTGCTCCGACTACGGCATCCACGCCCGCTCCGCCCGCGAGGCCGCCCAGATGCGCGACCAACTCCTCCGCCTCGCCGAACGTTCAGGCTTGCACGTCAACACCGACCCCGCCGATCCCGAGAACAT
>CAXBNA010000063.1:0-28392 GCA_963976915.1 uncultured Verrucomicrobiales bacterium | reverse complement strand
CGAACGTCTCTCACCCAACGCGGTCCGCCCGGCGGTCGGACCCTACCGCTCCGCGTCTCCATTCCCTTTCCGCAGTCAGGGACCGCGGCCACAGCTCCCTTTCGCGTTCCGGCGAGCGGGCCTACACCCCAAGCGACAGCTTTCCCATCCCGGCTTCGTGGCTTGGTGCCTTTGTGTGAGGATATGAATCTGGAGAAGCGTGGGACCCGGCGCAGCGGGTCCCTTACCATGCTGTATCCACCCACCTGACCTCAGCCTGCCTTCTCCATCCGGATCAACAGGTCCTTGCTCTCGACGCTTTCCCCCACCTTCACGAGGACTTCGCTGACGGTTCCCGACGTCGCTGCAGCAACCGCTGCGAACATTTTCATGGCCTCGAGAGTGAGAAGGGTTTCGCCCTCCTTCACCTTCTGGCCAACGGAGACCGCCACACTGGCGACCATGCCCGGCATGGGAGCACCGACCTGAGTGGCATCTGCAGGATCGGCTTTGGCGCGCGTCACGAGCTCGCTGGCCATGGACTTGTCCACGACGTGGGTGTGACGAGGGTAGCCGTTGAGATCAAAGATCGCCGTGCGCACGCCCTTGGCGTCAGCCTCGGTCACGTTGAGGAAGTGAATGAAGAGCCGCTTCCCTGCTTCCAGATCGACGTGAATCTCTTCCTTCTCCCGCATCCCATAGTAGTACGCAGGCGTCGGCAGGACCGACACATCGCCGTAGTGTTTGCGGAATTCCGCAAACTTCAGGAACACATCCGGATACATCAGGTAGCTCCAAACGTCGTCTTCCGTCGGTTTGCGGCGCAGCTTGTGCTCAAGTTGTTCCCGCACGTCTGAAAGCTCCATCTTCTCGGCATGCTCGCCTGGACGCCCTGAGATGCGTTTCCCGCCCTTGCCAACAATGACCTCCGCGAGCGCATCCCACTTCTTCCGTGAATCCGCAGCCTTGTCGGCCTCCATCCCGTAGAACGGCTCACCCAGCCAGCCCTCGAACATGCTGGTCACGTCCTTGCTCCATTGCGTGGCCGACAGGTTGAAGATATCCGAAGGCTTCACGCCCCGTGCGACACACTCGATGGCCAGATCACCCACGACCTTGCTCGAAGGGGTCACTTTCACGATGTCGCCGCAAAGCTGATTCACTTCCGCGTAGGCCCGTGCAATCTCAGGCCAGCGTGCGGCCATGCCCATTCCGGCGGCCTGCTCCTTGAGATTGGTGTATTGGCCACCCGGCATCTCGTGAAGGTACACTTCCGCCGTGCCGTAGGGCTCGCTGGTGTCGAAGGGTTTGTAGTACTCCCGGACAGCGGCCCAGTAGTCGCTCATCTCCTGAAGGGCATCGCTGTCCAGTCCGGTGTCCCGCTCGCTGTGAGCCAGCGCGGCCACGATGGAATTCAAGTTCGGCTGGCTGGTCCCGCCCGAGAGCGACGAGATGGCGGCATCGGCGACATCGACCTCCCCGAGTGCCGCTTCAATGATGCTCGCGGCGTTCAGCCCGCTGGTGTCGTGGGTGTGGAAGTGGATGGGCAGCCCGACTTCCTCCTTCAGCGCCCTCACGAGCTTCTGCGCCGCCAAGGGACGGCAGAGTCCAGCCATGTCCTTGATGGCGAGCATGTGGGCTCCCATTTTCTCCAGTTCCTTGGCGAGTCCGATGTAGTATTTGAGGTCGTACTTGTCCCGCCTGGGATCGAGAATGTCGCCCGTGTAGCACAACGTTCCTTCACAAATGGACTGCGTCTCTTCCCGGACGGCCTCCATGGCCACTTTCAGGTTCGGCAGGTAGTTCAGGCTGTCGAAGATGCGGAAGACATCCATGCCGTTTTCCGCCGAGTGCTTCACAAACCCCCGAACAACATTGTCCGGGTAGTTGCTGTAGCCGACCGCGTTGGACCCACGGAAGAGCATCTGCAAAAGAATGTTCGGAACCTTCTCACGAATCTGCCGCAACCTCTCCCAAGGGTCCTCACGCAAGAACCGCATCGACACGTCGAAGGTCGCCCCGCCCCACATCTCGAGCGAGAACAGGTTTGGCGTCCGCCGGGCAACGGCGTCGGCAACGGCGAGCATGTCAAAGGTGCGCATCCGGGTCGCCAGAAGGGACTGATGCGCATCCCGCATCGTTGTGTCCGTGATCAGAAGCCCCTTGTGACCAGCCACCCACTCTTTGCAAAATTTCTCCGGACCCATCTCGGTCAGAAGCTGCTTCGTTCCCGGCGCGGGTTCGGTCCGGAGATCAAATTTCGGAATGGGCGGTGCGAGGAATACCTTGTCCGGCACATGCCCCTTGGCAAAGGGGTTGCCGTTCACCATCACGTCCGAGAGATAGTTCAACAGCTTCGTGGCCCGGTCCTTCTTGGCGGTGAACTTCAGGAGGTCGGGATTGCTATCAATGAAGCCAGTTGTCGTCTGCCCACTGCGAAAATCGGCGTGCTGGGAGACATTGAGGAGGAAGGGGATGTTCGTCTTCACCCCACGGATCCGAAACTCATGGAGGCAGCGGTTCATCCGATCCAGCGCCTGCTGGAAGGTCCGCCCATAGACCGTCAGCTTGACGAGCATGGAGTCATAGTAGGGCGTGATCACCGCGTTGGCCGCGCCCAGCGCCCCATCCTGCCGAACGCCGAATCCCCCGGCACTGCGATAGGTCAGGATCTTCCCAAAATCCGGCGTGAACCCATTCTCGGGATCTTCGGTGGTGATCCGGCATTGAATGGCAAATCCATCCCTCGCAACATCCTCCTGCTGAGGGAGACCCAGCGGCTCATCGTGTAACTTGTGCCCCTGAGCGATGAGGATCTGGCTGCGCACGATGTCGATGCTCGTGATCTCCTCGGTCACCGTGTGCTCCACCTGGATCCGCGGATTCATCTCGATGAAGTACCAGCCGCCCGATTCCACATCGACAAGGAACTCCACCGTACCCGCATGGGTGTAGCCGATATCCTTCGCAAGCTTCAGCCCAGCCATGCAGAGCCCATCGACAATCTCTTGATCCACTCCGTAACTTGGTGCCAACTCAATCACCTTTTGGTGACGGCGCTGAACCGAGCAATCCCGCTCATGCAGGTGCAACACATTGCCATGCTTGTCGGCCAAAATCTGCACCTCAATGTGCTTGGCCTTTCCGATGAATTTTTCCAAGAACACGGCACCATTGCCAAAAGAACGCTCGGCCTCCGTCTGGGCCTCTGTGAGCAACTTTTCCAGATCCTTCTCTTCGCGCACGATCCGCATCCCCCGCCCGCCACCGCCAAAGGCGGCCTTGATGATCAGAGGGAATCCAATCTCCTTCGCGATCTTCATGGCCTCGGCGCGGTCGTCGACCGGCTCCTCAGTTCCCTGGAGAACCGGAATCTTCAACTTCTGAGCGACACTCCTCGCCGCCGTCTTGTCGCCCATCATGTCCAGAAGCTCTGGATTCGGCCCAATGAAGGTGATGCCCGCCTCTTCACATGCCCTGGCAAACTCAGGGTTCTCTGACAGAAACCCGTACCCTGGATGAATCGCATCCACCCCCTTGTCCTTCGCGATGGTGATGATTCCCTCAATATCGAGGTATGCTCCCAAGGGGCCCTTGTCGGGATTGAGCTCGTAGGCTTCGTCGGCTTTGAAGCGATGCGGACAAAACCGGTCTTCCTTCGCATAAATCGCCACCGTGCGAATGCCAAGTTCCGTAGCTGCTCGCATGACGCGAATGGCGATTTCGGACCGATTGGCCACGAGCAGTTTCTTGAAGGGACGGATACCGGTAGAGGAGGTCGATTTTCGGGACATGATCAAAGGAAAGAGGTAACAAACGCAGTCAAAACTCCGTGCCTCGCAGGAGCTTTGAAACCTTGAACGGCTCAGCCCGTCATTGCAAGGCCATCCGACCCTGAAGGTAGCGAATCACCCCACTTTTTCCCGAGTTTGGCACCCAGCGGTTCAGGGCTGAACCTCAACCTTCTCACCGATGCTTTTGAACCCGGCCACCACATCGCTGGCCAACTGTTCATAGCTGCGTCCATCCAGCAGGAGATCCAAGTGCTTGAATGGCGCAGAGTCTGGATTCAAGTCCGGCACTTCCATGTCTTCTGGATAGGAAAATCGGCCATCCGGAAACTGTTTCACTCGGGGATCGGCAAAAAAACGAATCAACGACTCCGCTTCATCCCGGACCGCATCCATGAATTTCAGGAACCGGGTGCCCTGACCGTCACCGTCCAAATGCGAGAAGAAATAGACCATCAACACGGATCGAAAGTACACCATCGCCTGGCCAGCCCTCTGAGCCGACGCCTCCGTCCAGCCATCACGGGTCATCGTCAAATGAGACTCCACGCTCCCGACATCCACGGGAAGCCCGCGCGCCACACACTCGTCAATGTGTCGCTTCATCTCCGTCTTGTGCGCGCCAGCCCGGAAGGTTCCCGCATTGTACGGCAGGAGCTCCGTGTATTCCGCAGCTCCCTCGATCACCCACTTCGGCAGAAAAGGGAGGTAGTCGTGCATCATTTGATGCGTCAATTCATGAACCAGCGTGTCGTTGCTGTAGCCGTCATCCATGAAGAACGTCCGTCCCCGCCGCTCCAATCCCAAACTTGGAAACGGGATCTTGAAAATCTTCTCCCCGGACATGTAAACCCCGCCGGAATTTTCCGGGCCTCCGGCCCGAAAATAATCCTCCCGGGTCTCATACAACGCCGCCAAGTAGCGCTCCTGCCCATCAGGTGGAATGCACACCACGCCCCAAGGTAGTTTGGAAACCAGCTCCCGAGTCGATTCAAATGTCCGCGCCACTTCCTTCATCACACTGCCCGCCAGCTTCGCTTGAGAGGTGAATTGAAAGGCCTGCGATTCATAGACGAAGTTCCTCAACGGCTCGGATTCCTCCACCGCCTCGATCTCGACGGCCCGAGAATCCACTTCCACCACATCGGGCCAAACCCGCTGACTGATCGGCACCCGAGGAGGGCCAGGCCGGACCGCCGTCCCTCCATCCGTCTGCAAACGCTTCACCAAGTCCTGATCGGCAGCGCTCAGCTTTTCCATGGGAAACGGCAACTCCCGCCCGTCGTCCATCCGGAGCAGAACTTGCTCACCATCAATCCCAGCGAACTCCGCCGACACGGTCCTCCCATCGACATCCGTCCACTTCCTCGACTCGGCCAAGGCATCCATCCAAGGCCCGATTGCTAGAGTCACAGCGGTCAGTCGCAAGAGAACGTGGGTCATGAATTCAACCGTTTATCACATCTCAAGAGCGACGACAAGCCTCCCGAATCATTTCAGGATGGCTGGAAACACCCTTGCACGGCCCAAGCCTTCCAGCCACGGTTGTCCCCATGAAGCGTCACCTCCTTTCGCTCGGAATCCTTTGTGGCCTGCCCCTTCCCTTGTCGGCTGTCCAAGAGCCCAATGTCATCGTGATCGTCGCAGACGATCTGGGGTATGCGGACGTTGGATTTCAGGGAGCCAAAGACATCGAAACACCGCATCTCGACAGCCTCGCCAAGAGCGGTGTCCGATTCACGAATGGCTATAGCTCGCACCCCTTCTGTTCGCCAATGCGGGCCGGCTTCATGACCGGGCGCTACCAGCAGCGCTTCGGCTACGAGACCAACGTCCCGTACGATCCCCACAATCCGCTTGTCGGCCTCGCCAAGGATCAGATCACCATTGCGGAGCGACTGCAAAAGGCAGGACTGCGAACCGCCGCCATCGGGAAGTGGCATCTCGGTGCCTCCTCGGTTCATCATCCCCTCGCCCGGGGTTTTGACTTTCACTTCGGCTTTCTGGGCGGTGGTCACGACTACTTCGAGGTGGACCTAACCCGCCCGATGACAGAGGGCTACCGGGAACCCCTTCAAAAGAACGGCAAGCCCGAGGACCTCAAGGGCTACCTCACGGATGTGCTGACGACGGAAGCGATCGGATTTGTCAAACAGACCGCACGGAAACCCTTTTTTCTCTACCTGGCCTACAATGCCCCCCACACGCCCCTTCAGGCGCCGGAGTTCTGGCTGGAGAAGTATGCAGGGATTGCCGATGAGAAACGCCGCACCTACGCGGCGATGGTCAGCACGCTCGACGCTGGCGTAGGACGATTGATGGAAACCTTGGATGCGCTCGGCCTGCGCGAGAAGACCGTCGTGTTCTTCGTCAGCGACAATGGCGGCCCCGAGCATGCCAATGCATCTGACAATGGCCCGCTTCGCGGCGAGAAGGGTGACGTCTATGAAGGTGGCGTGCGGGTTCCATTCATCATGTCGTGGCCCGGCGTCATTGAAGGCGATCGCACCTTCCAACATCCGGTCAACACCATCGACGTCGCGTGCACCGCGCTCGCGCTCGCAGGCATAGAAATCGACGACGACCCGACCCTTGACGGCATCAACTTGCTTCCCTTTGCCTCAGGCGAGAACAAAGGTGCGCCACACGATGCGTTGTTCTGGCGCAAGATGAACGGCGAGGCTTGGGCGATCCGATCTGGAAGATGGAAACTGGTTCGCCCATCGGAAGACGAACCGTCCGCGCTATACGACCTAGAAACCGACATCGCGGAATATCAGGACTTGGCCGCAATGAACCCCGACATCGTGACCACTCTCGAGCAAAAATTTGACGATTGGAACACGTCCAATGAGATCTGCCGTCAGCCTGAATTCAGGAAATATCACAAAGAGATGCAACAGTTCTTCAAAGACATGGTCTCACCAGAGTGAACCATGGTTGCCCAGGCCTTCGCACAATCGTAACCTTCCAGACATGCCTGCATTCCGATTCGAAGTTCCACGCATCCGCCGCGTGCAGATGGGCCCCTTCACAACGGCGCTCGTCACGATAACCGCAGGCATTCTGGTCGCAGGTGTGGTCGCCTTGGTCATTGCCTTTGGCGTCGTCATTCTCGCCGTTGCAGGCGTCGTGGGGCTCCTAGCCACGGGCTGGCATCACCTGCGCCGTCATCTGGGACAACCGGCCTCAGCTTCTGCCGACGAACCAGACGAAGTGACGGCGACGAGTCAAAAGACCCATCGCTACAAAGTCATTCAAGAGGCTGAGATTGTCTCCATTGAGGAGTCTGCAAGTGAGGATTGAACCGTTGGTTCCATACGTCTTTTCCAAATCCCCTCAATCTGAAGGCCCGAGGTGAAAAAAAGGCCCCCACCGCCGGCAAGGCGATGAGGGCCATAGGTCGGTTAGAGATCCTCAGGACTCAGGCCTCCGCCAACTCCCAGTTCAAACCGGGCAGATACCTGTGGGTCGATTTGCCCTCCTCCTCGATGGCGAAGAGGTGGAGCCAACCGTTGTCAAAGAGCTCCCTCACGTTCTGGTGTTTCTCCAGAATCATGCTGATCGCTTCCCTCGGGGCCTCGATGAAGACGCTCAACCGCAGTGGTTCGTGCATCCATTTTTCACCGTCGTGGACCGACTGCAGGGGCAGACCGGTTTTCAAGTCGCCACCGTTCCCCTGGCAGACACCGAGGGTGCCGACCACGTTGTGGGTCACTTTGTTGCCGCTGCCGAACTTCGCGTTGTTCACGGTGGAAGCGTAGTATTGCAGATTGATCCAGCTGGCGACGATGACAGGCGCGGTCAAAATCAGCTCCAAGGTGGCCCAGCCTTCGTCCCTGCTGTAGGTGTAGTTGTTGAGGAAAGACCGCCCTCTGAGGTTGATGTGCTGGGTCCGCTCCCGCGGCGCGGCGATGAAGGCGGCGTTGCCAGCCAAGCCCCACTCAGGCCGCACCTGCGACCAATCGGCGGCCCGTTCCCCGACGAGCCCGTCAATGCTCCCCGCTTCCACCTTGCCAAGCCCCAGTGTCGGAGCCCGCTTTGCCCGTGTCTCCTTCGCCGCTTTGGCAAGCCACATTTGCAGCTCAATGACATCCGTTTGGTGAGAAGTAGGCACGCTTTCCACCTCGAAGAGGGTGACCTCGTCGGTCGTGGTGTTGTGCAAACCGGCCATGAACCAAGTGCTGTCGGGTATCTCGACCCCGGTCTCCGCCAAGGCCTTTCTCACATGAGGCAGGTTCAGCAGTGTGGCCCCGACCCGTGCATTGGCATCGCCCGCGTGGCCGCCGCATGCTCCGCAATCCAGACCTGCGGCGTAGGGATTGTTCACCGTCTCGCTACCGTGACCACACAGCAGGACGATCCGTCCGAAGTCGTGGGTCAATCCCATGTGTTTCAACGCGCCTTGCGCCAGCGCCACCTGATCGGCAACCGGAATCCCAGTCACTTCACCAAAGGCATCTTCTTTGGGTGCATGCGTATCACCGTGATCGTGGCTGCAACCACAGCCGCTGACATCCGGTGCCGTGGCACCCCCCCTCGCAGCGCTCTTCTTGACAAAGGCCGCTTTGAAGAGACTCACCGCAAATCCAAGTCCCGCCGTCTCAACGAAGCTGAAGCAGGAAATCGCGGAGGTCTTGAAGGCGTTCCATGCGTGCCGCACTCTCCGACCCTGCAGAAGGGTTTCGAGTTGCTCATTCTCCTCCGCAGAAGTGACGTTGGCAAGCCGCTCCCTAACCTTGTATTTAGGCGTTATTAGCACTGGGCACCGGGCAGATCCACCTTGATGCCCAAGCGGGAGGAACTCGATGGGCATGGCAAAGAAGCCCGCAAAACCCAAAGTCTCGATCTCGGGTGAGACCGACTCCAGACTCCTCCGAAAAACCTCTGACCGAACATCGATGCAGAAGACCGCCTGCACGGCTTTGGCCACCTTCTGCTCGGTGACGTCTGATTTCGCTCCTGCACCGATCTCACCGAGAAGCGATCTCTGATAGCCGCACTCGGCCGCAAGCTGCCAGACATAATGATAGGCGAGATTCTTCGTGACCGGCTCAGTGATGTCCGCCGAGGCTCCGACCCAGAACTCCTTCAGCTTCGGACCGTCAAATGCCTTTAAGAGGGCGGCATCGTAAGCCACCCGGACGACGAGCAACTGAAGCAGGCTGTCATCCGCGATTCCCGCCATCCCGTTTTCCCTCACCCTGAACTGCACGAACCCGGCCCAACCGCTGATGCTCATCAGCGCCCGATGAAGGTAGTTCTCCGCAGCCTCGGGCTCGATCCCAAGCTGGTCCATCATCACCGCCAACGCTTCGAGCGCGTTTGCGGGCAGAGATTTCACGAAGTCCCTGAAGCCTTTCAGCCCGAGCACCTCAGGCTGTAGATCCCGCATGCTGGATTCCCGCCATGCTGAAAAAAGAGGCAGCGAGCTCCACGGCATCCTCCAGGCGCTCTGCTTCTCGTCGTGGTAGGCAGCGCACCACTTGGAAACCTCGTCCTCGACGAACTTCACCCACTGCCCGCCGTTCACCCGATCCGCAGCATCCGCAACGGAATGGATCGCACCGGAAGCCGCTTCTCCTGACGCGGTGTGCAACCAGAGCTTGAGATGGGAGGGAGTCAGGCCAGCCAATTGATTCACCCAAGCCTCGTCCGCCTGGGTCCTGGCCAGTTTGATGGCGACTTCGAGATCGATGTCCGCGAGCTCGCCTGCATGGAGTTTGGCCTGATAGAGGGCGGGTGCCGGGAGCATCGCCCCGTGGGTGACTCTTTGCATCAGGTCGGCCGCACCGACAAACGACTTGTCGGAGAGCCCAAGGAAGGGATTCACCGCGACAAAGCTTTCAAGTGGCCAGAGCGGCGGCACCTTGGCACAAGCGGATTGCGCGATGGACTTCCAGTTGACGGAAAGAGGAGCAAGGACAGGATCATTTTGAAGGACAGTGTTCATAAGAATTTCGGAGAGTAAGGATTAACGTGACGACATTTTTGCGTTGGGAGGCTCAAGCAGTGGCTTTGGGTAGCTTCAGTGCCTGGGCAATGCGCTGAGCAATCGCTCCGACGTAGAAGCCATTGGATGCATGGACGTAAAGCGCCCGGAAACCCGGTTTCTCCGCCCAGATGGGTAATTGTGCCTGCAGAACCAACACAGACATGAAGAGCAGAACGACCAGCCCCATAACCCCGTATTCGAACGCGTGCCTAACGGGGGTGTAGTGGGGCAGCACACTACCGAGCAGGCTTTCAGCACCTGCATGAAGAGCGAACCAAAGGGTGGCCGTAGCGCCCGCCATCAGCACGCCGATAATAGCGAGCCTTCTCGGAAACTTGGTGCCCCAGAGGTTCCAGAGCAGGAAAGCTTGAGCCATTACGAACAACGTGGCCAGCACCAGCACCCCGGCGTCTGCCGCCCAGGTCACCCCAAACAGTGAACCCACCAGCCAAGAGAAACCGCCCGACAGCGCTAGAATGGCCACCAGTAGGACGGGGTGGGCTGCAGGTTTTCCCGAAGGTCTCCAAGCGGCCTGAGCCATCGAGACCACATTGCCGGAACTCAGGAAGGCGTGCGCCTTGTAGAGAGAGTGGGCGATGATGTGAAGCACCGCGAGCGAGAAGGCACCGAGGCCGCACTGCAGCATCATGAAGCCCATCTGGGACACGGTGGACCAAGCCAAGGACCGCTTAATGCTGGTCTGCGTCATCATGACAACTGACGCGAACAGCGCCGTGAAAGCTCCGACCAACGCAAGAACGTTGAGAGCAGCGGGCGACTGAGAGATGATCGGACTCAACCGCACAATCAGGAAACCGCCCGCGTTAATGATGCCCGCGTGCATCAAGGCCGAAACGGGCGTCGGCGACTCCATCGTCTCGGGTAGCCAGGAGTGGAACGGAAACTGTGCGGACTTCAACATCGCACAGGCCACAAGCAGCACGGCGATGGAACCAATCCCCCCGGTCGTTTCGGGCGTCAAAGCGCTGGATTGGGCGAAGAGTTCCGTGAACTCCCAAGTGCCAAATTTTTGTGCGGTCAGGATTAGCACCCCGATCAGGCACGCGTCGCCCATCCGACTGATGAGAAACTTCTTCCACGCTGCGGATACAGCGGCAGGCCGATCACCGTAGAAGGTAAGCAATTGGTGGAGACTCAGACTGGTGGCGATCCAGGCGGCGGCAAACAGGGCCAAGTTTCCCGACACCACCAGTAGCAGCACCGAACCCGTCGTCGCGCACAACCACTTCACAAACCCTCCCTGATTGGGGTCTCCGTCGAGGTAGTTGATCGAGTAACGGGTGACCACCACGCCGAGAAAGGCCACCAGTGTCAACATCAGCACCGTCAGCGTATCCACATGAACGCTGAAACTGGCGATTCCAACGCTGAAGAAGACATGATGAACGGGTCCGGCCATGATACAGCCAACCATTGCCAGAAGTGCGGCGGCGAATGCGGCTGACGCCACCGTGGAGCCGAACCTCGCAAAGCTACGACCAGTAGCGTTTGCCGTTTTCGACGGAACGAGTCCCGCAGCAATTAGTAGAGCGGAGGGAACCAGCGCCGAGGCGCCGATCAACAACTGGGAGATGTCGGTATTGGTCATCCCCAGTCGTTCACTGATTTAGATCATTCTTTCCAATAGATGCTGATTGAAATATCATTCACTTTTGTGAATGTGAAGGATGCCCCCCCTAAACTACCATCACCTGCGTTATTTCCATGCCATTGCCCGTGAAGGCAGCCTCACCCGCGCCGCCCAGCACCTTCACATTTCGCAATCGGCACTCAGTGTTCAACTGAAACGATTGGAAGAGGATCTCGGCCATCCTTTGTTTGATCGGGAGCATAAATCTCTGGTCCTTACCGAAGCAGGCCGCATTGCCCTCGACTACGCCGAGTCCATCTTCCACGCCGGAGACGAGCTTCTTGATACGCTCAATCATCGCTCGCCCAACCAGCGTACCATTCTCCGTGTCGGCGGGGTCGCCACGCTCTCAAGAAACTTCCAGCTCGCCCTGCTCCGCCCCTTAATTGGCCGAGACGATATCGAACTCGTCCTTCGCTCGGGTTCACTCCGCGAATTGCTAAGCCAACTCCAAGCACACACCATCGACCTCGTCCTTTCCAACCAAGCGGTCCGCCGCGACGCAGATACCAACTGGTTCAGCCATCTCCTCGATGAGCAGCCCGTCAGTATCGTTTCCAAGAAGACTCGCGCTCAAAAACCTTTCCGCTTCCCTGACGACCTGCAAGATACCCCAATCCTGTTGCCAAGCCTTGAGAGCAGCGTGCGAACTGCCTTTGACCTATTGCTCGAACAAGCTGGGGTTCGGCCTATCATCGCAGCGGAGGTTGACGACATGGCCATGCTCCGCCTCCTTGCCCGTGAATCCGGCACCCTGGCTCTCGTCCCGCCCGTGGTCGTCCGTGATGAACTCGCCAACGGAACTCTTGTCGAACGCCACCGCTTACCCGAAATCCGGGAGACCTTCTACGCCATCACCCCCACCCGCCGCTTCCCGAACACCCTTGTCAAAGAACTTGTCGCCAAGGGGAAAGACAAAATTGCATGAGAAGGACTGCATGGTCGATGAGTACGAAATACGGCCGGTCTCCGCTTGGGGTAGCCACGGAAACCGACCGGATTCGACCGACGAGAAAACGGCTCACCGGCGACTGGAACCATCCAGCTGCGTTCAATGTGCGACACGAACGTCAAGGGATGATGAGCACCACAGAAGAGAAATGTTAGGAACGCGTAAATCTGCAGACTTCCTTTATAAGTCGCTGCGCGTCTAGACAGTCGCCGCCTCCTCGGATGGTCGCTTGAGTCCCGTTGCAATCTCCCTGCATCGAGGCCCCAGAGCGCCACAAAAAAAGGCCCCGCCGAAGCGAGGCCTTTTTCGAAACATCTTGAAGCGCAAGATTACGTGGAACCGTTGCTGCCACCAGGCGCAGGATTAGGCGCAGTGTTCGGCCCACCTCCACTCGAAGTCGTCGAAGCACCAGGAGCGAAACCAGGACCACCGCCTCCAGCAGGTGCTCCACCATCGCCGCCGCCACTGTCACCATCACCGGTGCCGCCAGCACCATCACCAGTGCCACCACCAGCTCCAGGACCACCGCCGCCTGCGCCGGCACCAGGACCGCCATTACCGGGCGTAAATCCGATACCACAGCCACCACCAGTAACACTAGTGCCACCCACCGAGAAGCTAGGTGGATTAAAATCAGGCTCCCAACGAAGCGCGACATATTGCGCACGAACAGACTCTTTAGGCTTCGCGTTGATGTAACCAAGCCCCCTGGAATCTTCGGCAGAAGCCACAGGCGCAGCGCTGTCAAACGCGGCAGGGTCGAAGGTCAGACGACCTCTCCAGTCTTCCTTCTGAGGCAACTCGTCGAAGGTGAACACCTCAAAACGAACCGGACGAGGAGAATGGACAGAACCAAATTCATCCAGCTTACGAACTTGGCCCAAGTCATAAATGATGGTCCGATACTTTTCGTCGGAAGCCGGGAAATTGAACTTGTTGTAGCTCGCGGCTTCGTCTCCACCATTTTGAGGTTTGGGAGACGCGTAAACCACGCGAGCTCCACCCAAGCCGCTCGCGAAGTTCACATCCTTACCAGAACCATCCTCGGACTGAGTGACCGTGTAATCCATGTCGTTCTCCCCGCCGTAGGTCTGAAAGTTCCGAATGGTTCCATTCCGAGACAATTGAAAATCAATCCGGAGGAACTTGGCCTGAATCCCCGCAAAACTCACTTCCACGAAGCGGTCAGCAGGAGAAAACACTTCACTGCCAAGATTGACCCAAGCAGACTTATCTGTGCTGGCAGAGACAATCACCTTCCCTTCAATGCCGTCATTGGCGAAATCCACTCGGTCAACAACGCTTTGCTTGGCAAGGCTGATGATTGCTGAGCTATTCCCGGCTGACAGAACCGCCGCATCCACTGGATCATCCGAAATCAGCGCATCAGAGCGCCCGATGCCTTGGGAAGAGTCGATTTTCGTGCCAGCGAAGGCAGCTGAGGAAACCTCGATCGGACGCTTTTCAAGCGACGAAAGACGCTCCCACTTAGCACTGGCGGTCGAAACCGCGAGTGAACTTAAAAGAAGAAGAGATGTGATGGACTTCATAATGACGTGGGTGGTAAATTGGGTCCGCAGAAACTAAGGGAGCAAAACACTCTTACTGAACCTCCAGACGATTTCCAATTAACCTATTTCAACCACAAGCGGTTTCGGAAGTAAACACTTTTTTCGTGACGGTTATTCACAATTCCGTTATTGATTTATTATAATTTCAATATATTCTGGATAAGTGAACTGTCCACATTGTGATTCCCCTGTTCCGACGGGCAGCCACGGCTGTCCCGCCTGTGGTTTCGCCCTGCCCACACTGAAGCCTATTCTGGGCGATCAATGGGTTCGTCTGGAGCGTATTACGGACGCGGTTCAGGCGCTTCCGTTGCGTGACAGCCGGACCGTTGAGGTCCTGCTCGATGACTTCGAACGTCAGTTCCCACAGGCCTTCATTGCGATCTACCTCGGACAACTGCCCCGACAGTTGAAACCAGCGGAGTTGGGGTTTTGGCTACTCAACCATGGTGCCTTCAATACTCCGCAAGTCGCGAAACGGAATGACTTTGGTTTGATTGTCGTGATCGACTACACTTCGATGGATTGCGCCGTCTCGCTGGGGTATGCTCTTGAGGGCCTCATCTCCCCGTCAAAGGTTGCGAAATCTGCGGACAATTTGGCGAAATTCCTGAGAAAAAACCAGCTGGGCCCTGGCCTTGAAGCATTGATCGCTCAAATAACCTCTCTCCTCTCCCGAGCAGGGCGTCCCGAGTCGCGTCGCCCCGCACATCATCAATCGGGATTTGCGGCTGACATGGGCCTCCGTTCGCTTCGGAGTGACCATCGAAAGCTCACAGGAGATCCAGAAGCATCTCCAAGAACTCATCAGTGAATCCGAAGTTCGCTATGAAATCGGCCCAGCTTTCTTCCATGGTCAAGATCAGGCCTGTACTGAGCTTGGTGATCTGCGTCCTTGGCCTCGCGATCCCTTCAATCAAGTGCCCGGCCCAAACTGATGGCGATCTACTCCCGCTGCCACAGTGGGCTCCCAATGAGGAGGATCTAGCCCCACTTCTCGGAGGACTGCTCCCCCAAGACCCGCAGATCCTTCAGGCTGGACCCGAGAGTTCCAGTGCGTACTCGAACTCAGAGCCGCACTTGGGATCAGGGCCTCCGCTAGTATACCCCGAACTGCCACCCGGACTACAGATCGGCGACATGGGACTGTTCCTGCCAGAGTCCCTCCTTAGCCAATCGAGTCCAGCGTCATCTCCGCTCCGCCCGCCAACCCCTGAGATTGCCTTGGAACGACTGCCCCCTGAGGTCTTTGAAGCCGCCGTCAATGCCTCCGCTGACCAACGACTGATCGATCCCTTGGGGCTGGTTTCTGAAATGCCCAAGGCCTCCTTGGAACGCTTCCTTGAGTTCCATGCCCGCGATGCTCGAATCAAAACCATCGTGCTATTGATGGATCGCCAGCACAAACTACCCGATTCGGTCGATTGGGAACGCCTATCGGCCGAGAAAGCGTCCTCCGGTGATTTTTGCCTGGTCGTGTATCCCTTCGGCGAGCCTTGGCGCGCCCGCGTCTTTTTGAGCCGCAACGTCCACGAGTCCGCCTCAACCCGTTATCTGGCAGACATGGCAGCGGATTGCGTTAGTGATTCTCTTCAAGTGAGTGAGCCACAGGATCAACTTCACCGATTCGTCGTCCGGCTCTCAACCCGACTGTTCTGGCTTGAGAAGATCATGCCCGCCCGCGATTCCTCCCACGAATCTCAACACGGACTCAAAGAAGTCGCCGAGTCTCCGATCGAACCCATGGCAGACTGGGTGAGTTTCTTGGCAGCCATTGGGTCAGGATGGCTTCTCCCTTCAGGAATTGGCGTGAGCGCTCTGGTGGCTTTGAGTCTCCTGATACGACGTCGGCGGGACGTGGCTGGGATTGATCGATCACGAGTCTACATTCTCCCAGAACCCAACGTTGAGCCCCGCCTAGGCGGTGCCTTTTCAGGCGGTGCCGGTGCCTCAGCATCCTTCAAATAACCCGGGACCAGGACTCCCGACTAGATCTCCCAACCCGGGCGATACGTTCTCTTCACCAGCGCTTGTGCCGCCGCATTGCCTGAAATCGAAAGCGCCGCCTCATCCCAGGTGAGGTTCTCGTTTGGAAACACACTGGCCAAGCAACCCAGCAACACTGCCTCTGTGAGGGGTGCCGCATAGTCAAAATTGGCGGAAGGTTTGGTCGTCCCGCTCAAGCAGCAGTCGACAAACTCACCCCAGTGATCCCGCGGTTCGAGCTTGGGATACTTGAATCCGACAAACTTGTCTCGAGGATAGAGCATGGGAGTCGATCCGTGGGGAGATAGAAGAACACCGTCAGTCCCCAGATAGATGCTTCCCTGCTTTGGGAACTCTCCCGTGACCAGCGCCATCACGGACTCAGGCGGACGCTGCGCCCCGTCAGTCCAAGTGACCTTGACCGAGTCCCCCTCGGTGAACTCGGTGCCTTTGAAGGTATACTCCACGCGAGCATCCACCGCCCAATTGTGAGGCCCTGGAACAGGCCCAGACGATTTCACTGCAATCGGTGCCGCCAAGTTCAGGGCCCTGAACCAACCGCTGAACATATGGCAACCCATGTCGCCCAAGGTGCCCGTTCCAAAGTCGCGCCGCTTCCGCCAGTTCGACGGATGGTAGTAGCCTTCAAGAAAGGGTCTCTCCTCAGCCGGACCCAGCCAGGAATTCCAATCAAATCCTTCGGGCACCGGGTCACTCCGCTCGGGAAGCGGCTCCATGTCCCCCCACGTCTTGTGCGAAAACGTGTGCACCTCCTTCACCTTCCCAATGGCACCCATCTGGATCATGGCTACGGCGTGCCGCTCAGTGAACGCTGAAGAGATTTGAATCCCCATCTGGGTCATGACGCCTTTCTCCCGGGCCTTCAGCATCAGTTGTCGGCACTCAAAGAGATTCTGCGCCAGTGGTTTCTGGCCATACATGTGCTTGCCCGCCTCCAGGGCCGCCATCCCGATCGGGCCATGCATATGGTCGGGCGTCGAGACGTTGACGGAATCGATCTTGTCCCCTTCCGTCGCCAAAAGTTCGCGCCAACTTTGGTAGCATCTCACCCCGGGGAATTTCTCCTGCACCCGCGCAAAGTTTCGTGTGTCGACGTCGCACACCGCTGCCAGCTCCCAGCTCTCATGATTCGACAAGGCATTCATGTCCGACCACGCCATGCCCGAGGCCCCAAAACTCGCATGCCGCAATTTCCCATTCGGTGAAGCCGCCCGCAAACCAGAGGTCACAAACGGAAAACTCAGCAGGCTGCCCGCCGCTCCTTTGAGGATTTGGCGGCGAGAATGAACGGCGGGTGAGGAGATTTGATTCGTACTCATGGATCTGGAATCCCACCAAACGTCCGCGCCAAAGCCCATCTTCCATCCATTGGACTCTTGATTTGAAAGGGCGCTCATCGTGAGCCAATGCTCCTCCATGACTGACCTCGCCACTCGATTGAATCTCATTCGATCCCGCTGCCACGCTGCGGCGGAACGTGCGGGTCGTAGCCCAGAATCCGTCGAACTGATGGCTGTCTCAAAAACATGGCCACCTGAGTCCGTGCAACAAGCGGTCGACGCCGGTCAGACTCTTTTCGGAGAGAATCGCGTCCAAGAGGCCCTCTCAAAGATTCCAGCCCTCCCCTCCCACCTTCGCTGGCATCTCATCGGCCATCTCCAGTCCAACAAAGTTCGCAAGATCCTCCCCCATGTGGAAGCGATTCACAGCGTGACCAAACCGGATCTCGCCCAGGCCATCAATCGCATCGCCGGAGAGCTGAATCTCGTTTCTCAAGTCTACTTGGAAGTGAACCTGGGAGATGAAAGTTCGAAGGTGGGCTTCCGTCCCGATGAACTCCGCTCAGCAATGCCTGAGCTCCTTCAGCTTCCCAACCTCTGTCTTCAGGGGCTCATGTGCATCCCACCATTCCACGAAGATCCAGAAAAGACGCGCCCGTTTTTTACGACTCTGCGCACCCTCCGGGACGACCTGGAGCGCGAACACGGAATTCAGTTGCCCGGCCTTTCGATGGGCATGAGTCACGACTTCGAAACGGCCATCGAGGAAGGCTCCACCATGGTGCGCGTAGGTAGCGCCATTTTTGGAGGGCGCTGACCACGCACGCGGAGGCTCCGCCCCTCCCGTCAATTCATGGCGAAGCCGCGGCCCACGCTGTTCCGCAGCCCCCATTCCATCAGCACTTGGGCATCATCCCAAATGTATTTGGTCTGCGTGCCCAACTGGATCAGGATGACATCGTGACCGCCTTGACTTGCCGTGGAGATCAAGCACCGTCCGCTCGCGTTGGTGTACCCAGTCTTCATCCCATTGCATGCGCTCATACGACCCAGGACCTTGTTCGTATTCTGCAGGGTGATGACCTTGCCACTGTTGTATCGAAAGGAAAACGTGCTTCTCCGCACTGCATCGCGAATGTAGCGATTCCGATAGGCCGCCATCGCGACCCGTGCCATGTCTGAAGCGCTGGAGTACTGGCCTGGCTCGGTCAGCCCATGAGGATTCTTGAAGTTCGAATGGTTCGCGCCCAGTGATCGCATCTTCGCATTCATCTTTGCGGCAAACGCCGCGATGCTTCCTGCATTGTCTCTCGCCAATACATTGGCCACATCGTTGGAACTCTTCACAAGGAACGCGTAGAGAAGCGTCTTCCGAGAATAACGCTCACCCGCCTTCAAACCGAGAACTGACGGTTCCACGCGCAGATCGGCCGCTTGAACGGTCACCATTCGATCCAGATCCCCTGAGTCCAAGACGACCAGTGCCGTCACGAGCTTCTGGGTACTCGCCACTGCCCTCACACTCTCCGCATTCCTAGACGCAAGATGTCGGCCCGTGTTGGCATCAATCAAAAGATACGATGCCGCCCGAATCGAGGGTGCCGGAGAGGACGAGGCAAAAATGGCCCGCGTCGGCGAATAGGATTGCCCCGAGGAACCGACCGGAACTGCCGACGGAACATCGCCTCCCGCAGAGCCATACTGGGACGAAGGAAACCCTACCGTGATTCCGGGCGGCTTCGAGGAAGAACAGGAAGCCAAGCTGACAAACACGGCAGCAGCCACCAAGAGCTTGCCAAATCTATTTCCGATCCATTTGAGTCCTTGAGTATCCATGATGCAGAATGCTGACTCGCCCCTGAGGAACGAGGTGTCACTGCCGCGCCAGCGCACGACCGGTTCATGTATCAGCCCCTTCCCTCCGATTGTCAACGCATCCACCGAGACCTGATTTCGAAGGTCACTCAGGATCAACGTCGAACACAAAAGGAATGTTCATTCCCTCCATCAAGCCGCGTTCTTTCTCCAGATACTTCTCTGCCAGACGGCCAAAGCCTCCGCTGGAGCGAAAATCTGCCAAGGCTGCATTGACCTTCGTCTTGAGTTCGTCACGACCTTTGCGCAGGCCAATCGCCCAGACCTCCTCTCTGAGCGGCTCCAGGATGGCTCTGGTCTGCGACTCGTGCTGGGCATGGTAGTTCATGATCGATATTTGATCGTAGATCCAAGCATCCACCGTCCCGTTGACGACTTCCAGCACACAGGCCGCATCGGTGTCGAGTCTCACCACCACCGCATTGGGCAGATGGTCCTTCACCCACATCTCTCCCGTCGTGCCCAGACGCACGGCGACCCGCAAGCCATCCAAATCCAAGTCCTTCGCCGTCTTCACTGGCGAATCCTTTCCCGCCAAAATCGACAAGCCGGTTTTCACATAGGGATCGCTGAAGTCGATTGATTGACGCCGCTCGTCATTGGCGGTCATCGAAGAGATGATCAGATCCAACGAGCCCGTCCTCAAGGCTGTGATCAGTCCCTCGAAATTGATGTTCCGAAATTCGACTGGCCGACCCAACGCCCTCCCGATTTCCTTGCCGAGTTCCGCACTGATTCCAGAAATTTCCCCGTCCTCATCGACAAACTCAAAGGGCGGGTAAGTGGCGTCCGTGCCGATCACCAAGGGCGCGGCAACACCGGGTTCAGGCGACTCGCCACAGCCGGACGCAGAGAGAAGCAAAACGGCGCCCATGGCCGTGTGGAACCAAACCGAGTTTGTCATGAGACCAGAGTTATTCACACCTCGGAGCACATGCAATCCAGAATGCCTCTGAGTTATTCACCAATCTATTGCCATGAGCGCAACGTTGTTCGGGGTTGTTCCCAGTTGCGCACGGTTGCGCCACGTTTTCAGTGACGCTGCCATTCATGGCGATTGCTCTCATTCTCCCAATTCTAAGCGTGGCCCTCGGATTCGCACCCGAATCCTATTCTAACTAATTTGATCGTTTTGACTTGATCTGATTGCCTAAAGTCGGGCAGAATCTTGCTCGTCCCCGGACAACCATCTTCGATTCGCCATGAGAGCTCTCTTGATTGCCGCCCTTTCGTCGCTGTTGTGCCTGCCTTGCTCAAAGGCGGCCATTTTCATCACCGAGGTGATGAGCAACTCCGCCCACCCTGGTGGCACAAGCAATGGCGACTGGTTTGAATTGACCAACACGGGAACGCTCGCGGTCAATATCAGCGGGTGGAGTTGGGATGACGACAGCAACACGCCAGGCACCGCCGGCTTCGGCGGCCTCTCGATCATCAATCCAGGCGAGTCCATTCTGGTCGTGCGCGAGACGACCGGCCAAGAATCCTCGTGGGCCAGTGATTGGGGCATTTCGGGCGTGACGCTTGTCAACGTCGGTGCGGGCACGGGTGTCCCAGATTTCAGCGTGTCCGGCGACACTCTCTACATTTACGACAATACCAACGCGGAGGTCACCACGGTCACATTTGGCGCATCGACCCAAGGAGTCAGCTTCGAATGGGATGGCTTCGGAAACTCCCTCGGCCTCAGCGTAACCGGCGAGAATGGGGCCATTCAGGCCACGAGCAATGGCGCAAGCGGCTCGGGCGTCGATATTGGCAGCCCGGGCGTGGCCCAGATTCCCGAGCCCAGTCGAGCACTTCTCTGCCTGCTTGGTTCGTTGACCGTCACGCTCCGACGTCGCCGATAAACGCCCTCACCATTCGGCGATCTTCCCCGCGAAATCGCTCGGCATCCGCCAGTCTCCACGAGGCGACAAAGCAACCGTGCCCACCTTGGGTCCATCCGGCATCGATGACCTCTTGAATTGGCTGATCGCAAACCGTTTCAGAAACACGTCGAGCCATTTGTCCACCACGTTGGCCTCGTAGATACCGTCGAAAGCATGCATCGCCAGCGCGTGTATTTTTTTCGCCGATGATCCGCATCGCACGAACTGATACAGGAAAAAATCGTGCAGTTCGTAAGGGCCGATCGTGTCCTCGGTCTTCTGTTCCAATTCCCCACCCACGCCCACTGGCAATAGTTCCGGCGTGATGGGCGTCGCACAGATGTCGTGCAGCACCTCGCCCGCCTTCTCCGCATACAATTCCTCGGCACACCACTCGATCAAGTACCGCACCAGCGTCTTTGGCACCCCGGCATTGACGTGATACATCGACATGTGATCGCCATTGAAGGTGCACCAACCCAAGGCCGACTCCGACAGGTCGCCTGTCCCAAGCACCAGCCCGCCATGTCGATTGGCCAAGTCCATCAGTACCTGAGTGCGCTCACGTGCCTGGGCGTTTTCAAACGTCACGTCATGTTGTTCCTCAGGATGCCCAATATCCGCAAAGTGCTGTTTCACCGCCGGCCCGATCATCACCGTGTCCAATTCGACCCCAAGCACCTCCGCCAACTTTTCCGCGTTGCCCCGCGTCCGCTTCGTCGTTCCAAAACCCGGCATCGTCACCGTCAAGAGCACGCTGGAATCCTCGCCCGCCCGCTCCAAGGCGTTCAGTGCTACCAGCATTGCCAGAGTCGAGTCGAGTCCACCCGACAATCCCAGCACCAGCTTCTTCGGCCGGACCTGCCGGACCCGCCTCGCCAAACCCGTCGCTTGAATCGCGAAAATTTCTTCACACACCGCCGCCCGATCCGCTGCCTGATTTGGCACAAAGGGATGTCGTGCCACGCAGCGGCGCAGTTGCGTCGGGGCACCCGCCAACCTCGCCTCAAGAGCAAACTCAATCCGCCGCATGCCCGCCGGTGCAGCCTCATCACGGAAGGCCGCGCTGCGCTGGCGATCATGCCCCAACCGCTGCAAGTCGATGTCCGCCACCGCCGCGCGAGTCTCGAATGAAAACCGTTCTCCTTCGTCCATGACGACACCATTCTCAGCAATCAGGCTGTGACCGGAAAAGACCAGGTCCGTACTCGATTCCCCAGCCCCGGCACTGGCGTAGACATACGCAGCCAAACAACGCGCCGACTGCTGCCCCACCAACTGACGCCGATACGGAGCCTTTCCTAGGATCTCATTGCTCGCACTCGGATTGGCCAAAACGGTCGCACCACCCAACGCCAATCGTCCCGATGGCGGGGTCACCGACCACAGGTCTTCGCAGATCTCTACCCCCAGCGTGAACCCGGGCATGTCGGTCGCCTTGAAAACCAGGTCCGTCCCGAACGGCACCCGCGATCCACCAAGCTGAATCGACTCATTAGTCAACGTCGACGCAGGAGCGAACCAACGCCGCTCATAGAACTCCTCAGAATTCGGGAGAAAACTCTTGGGCACAAAACCCAGCACTTTCCCGGCGCAGAGCACCGCCGCCACGTTGTAGAGACGGCTTTCATGAGCCAGCGGCAAGCCCACCACGAGGACCGCAGGCAAATCCGCTGTCGCCACCGCCAACGCTGCCAGACCCTTCAGCGCCGCTTCTTGGAGGGCACTCTGATGGAAGAGATCAGCGCAAGAGTAGCCCGTGAGGCAAAGCTCGGGAAACACCAGCAAACGACACCCTTGGGCGCCGAGGCTCTTCGCGGCCCGCTCAAGGTGCCTCACGTTGGCCTTCACATCCCCCAGCGTCAGCTCCGGCGTCACCGCAGCCACACGCAAAAAACCCAAGGCCTCCCAATCGACCTCGTCCGTTTTCGTTGCCAACTCACTCATTTTCAAACCATCGCCCTCCGATTCAACAAGGGCAAGCTCGCTTCACCCTCGTCCCAACAGATTCCACCCGCGCAATCGGGATTCGCATCTGCCCTTCTTCGACGTAACGTCCGGGCAAATGACCCGCCCAACCGCCACCGCCAAGCGCGGCCACCGACTCTGGATTCCCCTTCTCATCCTTGCGCTTGCCACAGGTGCCTACCTCTACCTCTCGCTTCAGCCGGAACTGGAACGAAATTTAAAGGGTTGGGCCACAGGTGCGCTGGTCATCGTGACGTCCATCCTCCTTTTCCTCTGGTTCCTTTTGTTGGGACGATTCCATTGGAAAACCCGCCTCGCCGGTGTCGTCCTCGTCGCCGCCCTCTGGTTCGGAGCCAAAGCCACCCTGAGGATCGATGGAACTGCCAGTGGCATCGGCCTTCCCAGCATCGCATGGAAGTGGAGCTCGAATTCCAACGCCGTTTGGCCAACCGCTGAAACACCAGAAGCTTCCCCCGCCGCGGCCGCCACGGTGCCCGCACCCGATGTCGCCGATGTCCCACAATTTTTCGGTCCCAACCGCGACGGCCATGCCCCCACCGTTTCACTCGATCCCGATTGGGCCTCGCATCCGCCCAAGGAGCTCTGGCGACATCCCGTCGGCAGTGGTTGGTCCGCTTTCGCCGTCAGCGGCGGACGGGCCATCACCATGGAGCAGCGCGGCGATGAAGAAACGACCTCCTGCTACGATGTCGCCACCGGCACCACGGTCTGGAACCACGCCGACAAAGTTCGTTTCGAGCAGTGGCAATCGGGCGTTGGCCCCCATGCCACGCCCGCAATTCATGACGAACGCGTCTACACCTACGGCGGCACCGGACTTCTCAACTGCCTCGACGAAACCACCGGCACCCTCGTTTGGAGCCAGAGCGTACTCGAGACCCACGAGATCCCCAACCTCGAGTGGGGCATCAGTGGCTCCCCGCTGATCGTCGATGACCTCGTCGTCGTCACTGGAGGCGACAAACGAGGGCCGACGCTTCTCGCCTTTGACCGCCTCACTGGAGTTCCTCGCTGGACCGGTGGCAAGGACAAAGCCAGCTACGCCGCCCCACTCATCGCCACCGTCGCAGGGCTGCGCATCATCCTCTCGAACAATCGCGAGACCCTCACCGGTCACGACCCCGCCACCGGTCGGGTCCTCCTCGACTACGGCTGGCAGCCCAGCCAGTGGCCTCGCGCCTCCCAACCCGTCGTCGTCGGTGAATCCCAAATCATCCTCAGCGCCGGATACGGCCTCGGGTGCTCCCTCTTGAACATCACCACCCATGGCGACCAACTCCAAGCCGAGGAAGTCTGGCACAACCTCAAGCTCAAGACCCAGTTCAATAGCGTCGCCCTTCGCGACGGCCATGTCTACGGGCTCGACGACGGCAAATTCGCCTGCCTCCGCGTCAGCGATGGCGAGCGCCTCTGGAAAGAAGGCCGCTTCGGTTCCGGGCAATCCATCCTCGCCGGAGACTTCGCCATCATCCAGGAAGAGCGTGGCGACGTCGTGCTCGCCCGTGTCACGCCCGACAAATACCAGGAGCTCGGCCGTCTCGAAGCCCTCTCTGTCAAGACCTGGACTCACCCCGTCCTCGCCGGCCCCTACCTTCTCGTCCGCAACGACCAGGAAGCCGTCTGTTACAAGCTGCCCACCAAGAACTGACGGACTTCGCGGCCCATCCCTCCGACCCTAAAGCCGCGCCAATTGATAGTCCGGATCGTCTTCCGCCACCTCGATCTCCACGAGCGTTCCCGCGTCCTTCAGCATCTTTTGACACTCCCGGCTCAAGTGGCGCAGGCGGACCCGCTTGCCCGACTTTTTGTAGCGCTCCGTCAGCACATTCAGTGCCTCCAGGCTGGAGAAGTCACACACCTTCGCATCCTTGAAATCGATGATCACCTCATCAGGATCCCGCGCAGGCACCAGCCGCTGGGAAAACTCCCTCACCGACCCGAAAAACAGAAGACCGTGCAGATTGTACACCCGCACCCCATCTTCCACGTCTTGAGGAAACAGACGCACATGCTTCGCACTCTCCCAGGCAAACACGAGCGCGGAAAGAATGACCCCTGCCAGCACCGCCAGCGCCAGATTGTGCATGAAAACCGTGATCAGCGTCACCGCCAGGATCACAAAAATCTCCGAGACCGGCACCCGACCAAAGGTCTTGAACGTCGCCCACTCGAAGGTGCCGATCACCACCATGAACATCACCCCGGCCAGCGCCGCGATGGGGATCTGTCCTATGACGGAGCCGCCCACCATGATGAAAAATGCCAGCGCCAGCGCCGCCACGATCCCCGACGTCCGTCCACGCCCGCCCGACTTGATGTTGATCAGGCTCTGACCAATCATCGCACAGCCGCCCATTCCACCGAACAGGCCCGAGAGGAAATTCGCCCCGCCCTGCGCGATGCACTCGCGGTTTCCCCGCCCCCGCGTCTCGGTCAGATCATCGATCAACTGCAACGTCATCAGGGACTCGATGATCCCCACCATCGCCACCGTGAAGGCCACGCCGCCGATCATCTTGAAGTTCGCCCAGTTCCACACCACATCCACCGGCAGCGCCGGCATCGGAAACGCCCCGCTCAGCACCCCGCTCCCCGTCCCTTCGAACAAGACATCCGACACCGTCTTCGACCCCGCCCAGAAGTAGTTCAGCAGCCCCACCGCCACGATCGCCACCAGCGTCGACGGCACCACCTTGGTCAGCTTCGGTAGGAACTGGATGATCAGCATCGTCAGCGCCGCCAGTCCCACCATCATCACCATCGGATCCTGCGGCAGCCAGTCGCCCGCCTGCGTCTGGAAGGAGCCAAACTGCGCCACCAGGATCACAATCGCCAACCCGTTCACAAAGCCCATCATCACCGGATGCGGCACCAGCCGGATCAGCCGGCCCAGCTTCAGGATTCCAAACACAATCTGGATCACGCCCGCCATCATGATCGTGGCAAAGAGGTACTGCAGCCCCTGCCCTTCCCCCTGACCCTCGCCATACACGATCACTTGGCCCACGACCACCGCGATCGCCCCCGTCGCCCCCGAGATCATCCCCGGCCGCCCCCCAGCCGCTGACGTGATGAACCCCATGAACACCGCCGCCCACAGGCCCACCAAAGGCGGCACCCCTGCTGCAAAGGCAAAGGCAATCGCCTCCGGCACCAGCGCCAGCGACACCGTCAATCCCGACAGGATATCATCTTTCCAATTTCCGCGTTTCTTCGAGGCGAGATCAAACATGAGACAAAAGAACAGAGAACAAAAACCAAATCAAAGAGGGGTGCCTTCCCGGCATCCATCCCCGACCACCGGGCCAAGGGGGTCGCCGCGATAGCGGACATCCGCCCCCCGATCAACCCCTTTTCATCCCTTTAGCCCGTCCCATCCCCATCGTTCTGCCCACCCGCGTCCAAAAAGCCAGCCCTCAGCAGTATTCGTGTGATGCCACCACTGACAGGACCGCTTCCATTAACCACCACCCCGGATGGTTAGGCTCCATGAAATTCGACGTGTCCTCCGAAGCTTCACCCGAAGAAGGCGGCCTTGGCGAAAATGCCCGCTGAAACCACGAGCCCCGTGGACTGCGGTGAGCATCACCGCTTTGGATGAAAAACCAAAAGCCCCTCGTCAACCCGTCTCACGGAACCCCGGGCAAGATGGAAAGCCTTGCAAAAAGGTGCAGATCACTGCCACGTGGGATGGAGTGCCGCACCCTCTGAAACTCACCGTCATCGGAAATGACGAGGGTGATCACGCCCAACGCACTCCAGCCGGTGGGGCCGAGCGCCCGGTTCCATTCTCCGACGAAGAGGTAGCCGTCGTTGAGGGCGGCGTGGGAGCGGCTGTAGAGGATATGGAGGTGATTCTCGTCGAGGACGACCTCCACCAAGCCTGCATCCGGCACAGTGGGCAGTCCTCCGAGGGCGAACTCGAGCAGATTGTTCCAGCCGTCCCGGTCGACGTCCTCAAACGGCCCTCCCACCTGGTTGACGATTCTCCAGATCTCATAGGCGGACACGCCGGGCAGGGTGCGGAAGGTGCCGTCGGTGCTCACTGTGGTGCCTAGAGCGTTGGTGGCGGTAACGCGGAAGTGATACAGCGTGTCCGGCTGCAGCCCACCAATCGTGGCGATCATGGGCGCCGCTGAAAAGCCATTGAGAATCGACTCCGAAACGGCCGTGGAGCCATAGGAGGTGGTCGGTCCGTACTCAAAGGTGGCCTGCGTGGCGGCACTCATCGGATTCACCCTCGCCGAAAGGATGGCGGCGGTGGAACCCACCTGCACCGCGCGAACCGCGCCGATGCGCGGAGGTTCGGCATTGAGCAAGGGATCGAAGGTGAAGGTGGCCGACCGGCGCCGGGAGATGCCGCCGAGTTCCAATTCATCGGCCGCAGCGGGTGACTGTCCCCGGCCCACTTCCTCGGACAGGATAAAGGTGTCGCCATCCGGGTCCGCTCCCGCCCCATAGTCCAGAGTGCCAAAGTAGACGATCTCCAGCCAGTCCGCAATGCCATCCACGTCCGTGTCCGCGCTGCTGTCCAAGTAGTTGGCCACCACCGTCGAGGCAACATCCAACGAGAAAACGAACGTGTGCGCCGCTGCCCCCGAAGCATCATTGACCCGCGCACCATTGAGCGTGTACCAGACGAAGCGATAATTCGCCTGTTGGTCTCCCGCCCTACTGGGCACCGTGATCTGGGTGCCGGGTGGAAGCAGTTCTGTCTGCTCAACGATGCCAGCTGGGGCACTGGTCAGCCGATACGGCAGGCGTCCGGTGCGGTCCGTCGTGATCGTCGCCCCTCTTCGGCGGGAGATGCCGCCGACCCCCAGCGTGTCCTTGGCAGCGAGCGATTGATTGCGGAGAATCTCCTCCGCATTGGCAAAGGTATCAACGTCGGGATCATCGCCGGAGTTCTGCCCGAGCCCCCCGAAGTAGATCCATTCAAGATAGTCGAGGATGCCATCGCTATCGGTATCCAGAGAGGGATCGATGTAGTGGGCCGTCGCCGTGGAGGCGCTATTGAGATCAAAGGAAAAGCCCGTCACGCCCGCGCCGGAAGCATCGGCCATGCGCACGCCATTCAATGTCCACCATGCAAAGCGGTAATTGACGAAGGTATTGCCCGCCAGATCAGGGGTCTGCACGCGGGTCCCGGGCGGATGGTAAGTCAGATCGTCGATGATGGTCCGGGGATCACTGTTGATCGTGAAGGGAAGCTGACCGGTGGAGTCGGCAAAAATGAGTCCTGACCGCCGTCGGGAGACACCGCCGACCTGCAACCCGTCGGCCGCCACCGGGGAGGAATTTCGAAGATTCTCCTCCGCCCAGGTGAAGTTGTCCCCATCAGGATCCGAGGTCAGATCATAGATCAACGTTTCGTAGAGCAGCATCTCCTGCCAGTCCGGCAGCTGGTCCAAATCGCTGTCGCGATCTTCCG
>CAXBNA010000062.1:0-28766 GCA_963976915.1 uncultured Verrucomicrobiales bacterium | reverse complement strand
CGCCAACTCCAGCGCATTGGAGCAATGCCGCTCCATCCGCAGAGCCTCGGTCTTCGCGCCTCGCGACGTGAGCCAGGAATCAAACGGGCTGGGCATCAACCCGAGCGCCTTCTGTGCAAAGATCATCTTTTCCTGCCAGTCGGCAGAATTCGTGCACACGGCGCCTCCAAGGCAATCGGAGTGACCGTTGGTGTACTTCGTGGTGCTCAGAAGCGACAAGTCTGCGCCCAGCTCGATGGGACGTTGGAGATGGCTTGACGCGAAGGTGTTGTCCACCACCACGGTGCTCCCAACCTCTCTTGCGAAACCGCAGATGGCCGGGATGTCGAGGATCTTGAGCAGCGGATTCGTCGGCGACTCCAGCCAGACGAGGGTGGGTTTGATGTCGTCGATGAGGCCGTAGTTGGCTGGATTGGCCAGATTGGCGTACTTGATCTTTACGCCGAAACGCTTCAGCACCTGCTCGAACAAGCGGAAGGTGCAGCCGTAAATGTTCGCTTCCGAGAGGATGGTGTCGCCTGCCTTCAGGGAGAAGGCGATGGCCGTGATCGCCGACACACCGCTACCGAAAACGGTGCAATGCTGAGCGCCTTCAAGGCTGGCAACGGTGTTTTGGAGGTTGCGGAAATTGGGGCTGCCGGAGCGCGTGTAGTCGAATCCACCAGGATTGCCCGACTCGAAAGTCGAGGTCATGTAGATGGGAGGAATCACCGCGCCTGTCTCGGCACGATAGTCCTGCCCGACGTGGATGGCACGGGTTTCGAAACGGGCGTCGCTGGGGATCGTGGGATCGTCCTTCATTTTGAATGGGCATTCAGCTTGGCACGGTGGGGAAGCCGGTCAAGGAAGGGTCTGCAACGGGCTATTCGCCCAGCGGCCAGTCGATCTCGGTCTCGCCGTGCATCACCTCTGCCAGGAAGGGCACCTCGAGGAAATTCTCCAGCACCATGCGGTTGGAGATGCTGGCCATGTCGCGCTCGTCCTGAACGTAGTTGAGGATCACGCCCGCGCAGGTGAGGCCGCGCGCCTGAATGTTCCGCACCGTGAGGATGGTGTGATTCAGCTCCCCGAGGCGATTGTTCACCACCACAATGACAGGCAGACCCAACGATTCGGCAAAGTCGGCGATGGTGAGTTCGGCCGTCAACGGCACCTCCCACCCCCCTGCGCCTTCGACCAGCACGATCTCGTGCGTTTTGGCCAGGGCGCTGAAGGACTGCTTCACTTCTTCCAAATCAAACGTGGTGTTCGCCATCAAGGCGGCGGCGTAGGGGGCCGCGGGCATCTTGAGCCAGACGGGATTGATTTCATCCAGCGTCGGTCCTTCGCAGCCTGAGTCGAGGAGTTGGATCGCGTCTTCGCGTCCCCCGCACACAAAGGGCTTGAAGCCGGTGACCTTCTTGCCTTTGCGCTTCAGTGCTTCGAGCAGAAGGCAGGTGACGTAGGTCTTGCCTGCGTCGGTATCGGTTCCGGTGACGAAGTAGTGCATCACCCAATTTGCGCGAGGATCGCGGAGGAGATTTTGTCCGCCTGAGCTTCCAAGTACTCCACGTCACGACCTTCCAAGAGCAGGCGGATCAAGGGCTCGGTGCCTGAGTAGCGCAAAAGGACGCGACCGTAGTCCCCGAGCTTCTTCTCCGTTTCGCGGATGATTTTTTGAGCTTCAAGCGTTTCGATGGCAGGCTTGGAACTGACTCGCAGATTCCTGGCGGCTTGGGGGAATTTTTTGAGGCACTTGCGCAGCTCGCTCAGGGGCTCGCCGGTTTCCTTCATGACGCGCAGCAGCTGCAGCCCGGCGATCAATCCGTCGCCGGTGGTGGCCCAGTCGCCGAAGATCATGTGGCCGCTCTGCTCGCCACCCAAGTTGAGCTTCCGCTCACGCATGGCGGAGAGCACGTAGCGGTCGCCCACGTTGGTGCGCACGACGCGACCACCCATTCGAGAGACGAGATCGTCCAAGCCGTAGTTGCTCATGATCGTCACCGCGAGGGTGCTCTCTTTGAGAGTTCCCTTTCGCAGCATCCACTCCGCCGCGATCGCCAAGAGCTCGTCGCCATCGAGGGCATCGGCATTTTCATCACAGAGCAGGATCCGGTCCGCGTCGCCATCGTGGGCCAGTCCCGCCTGCGCCTTGGTTTGGCCAACGAGGCGTTCGATCTCATCCGGGTGCGTGCATCCGCACTCTTCGTTGATGTTGAAACCATCCGGCTCGGAGTGAAACACCTGCACGTTGGCACCGAGCTGTTCCAGAGCCAGCGCGCTGGTGTAGGAGGCTGCGCCGTGCGCATTGTCGAGGGCCACTGAAATGCCGTCCAGCTTGACCCCCTCGGTCGATTTCACCGCATGGGCCACATATTGCTCCACGGCGTCTTCGATCTTTTGGATCCGGCCAATGCCTCGTCCTTCGGGGCGGGGAAGGGACCCGTCGCCTCCGAGTACCAGTTTTTCGATCTCGCGCTCGGTCGCATCGTCGAGCTTGTAGCCGTTGCCATGGACGAACTTGATGCCGTTGTCGTAGAATGGATTGTGGGAGGCCGATACGATCACGCCGATGTCCGCCCCGGTCTTCGCGGCCAGCATGGCGACGGCGGGAGTGGGGATCATGCCCACCAGTTTCACGTCGGCCCCCACGGAGTTCAGACCCGCCGCCATGGCGGCTTCCAACATGTCCCCTGAAGCCCGCGTATCGCGCCCGACGACGCAGACGGGCCTCGTTTTCCCCTTGCCGAGGACCACGGCGGCGGCCTGCCCGAGGCGCATGACAAATTCGGGCGTCATGGGATGACGATTGGCCACCGCACGAACGCCGTCGGTGCCGAAGAATTCTCTCTTTTCAGACATAAGCGCGGGCAGTAGCCCAAAAAAACGCGCAAGTCAAAGCGAGGGCATCTGTGCCACCGGACCTTGGGGTGGCATCCAAGGCACAACTTGACGCCGAATCTGAGCCTTGATCATGTACCAGAAGAGGATGGCCAGCACGAGTGCGACCAGCTTTTCCCGCCAACTGCGAGTGAGTACCACTTTAGCTCGCTTTAGCCACTTCACGCTTGGGGTCCTCCTCTTCTAGATCGTCTTCCTCTTCTCCGATGCCACTGAGCAATTCCAGCAGGCGCTGCTTGAGTTCGGCCGGCTCCAAGTCGTGCTCGAGCTTGCCGCCATGGCAGATGGAGAGCGCCCCGCTCTCCTCCGAAACCACCAGTGCGATCGCGTCCGTTTCTTCGGTGATGCCCATGCCCGCGCGATGTCGCAGGCCGATGGAGCGATCCCGCACCTCTCGCTGACTCACGGGGAATACGCAGCCGGCTGCCTGAATGCGGCCTTGGTCGACGATGACGCCGCCGTCATGCAGGGTGGTCTTGGGGTGGAAGACCGTCGTGAGCAATTCCTTGGAGATTTTGCCGTCCACCTCGACGCCGGTTTCGCTAAACTGGTTGAGATCAATGCCCTGTTTGAGTGCAAAAAGGGCACCGTAGCGCCGAGCCGAGAGCTGTTGCATGGCCTCCAGCAACACGTCGAGCGATTCGGGATCCTCCTGATTGAAGGAAAACATTCGGTGACTGCCCAATTCCGCCAGCACCCGGCGCAGCTCAGGCTGGAACAATACGACCAGCGCCACGGCCAGGAACACCGAGACATGCTGGAGCAACCAGCTGATGACTTCGAGCTTCAGCAGCATCGAGATCAGCGCCAGACTCAGCAGAAGCAGCGCGAGCCCCGTCAAGATACGTGCGCCACGGGTGGCCCTGAAAAACAGGTACCCGTGATATGCAAGCGCGGTGAGGATCAGAATCTCCACACCGTCCCGCCAATGCTCGTAGAGGAATTCCGACATCGCTCTCGTCCAGAAGGTGACCTTTCATTGTGACACGGGGCTGCGTGTTTCTCAAAGCCGGAATCGAATTTCGTTGGATTTGCCCTGCCTGCTGGCTTGATCAATCGCGGTCGAACCGCTTCACTCGCCGAATGAAATCCACCGCCGGACCGCTTTTTGCCTCCCTCCTGTTCCCTTGGGCCTTGTTTGCCGAGGAGCCATGGACTCCACTCTTCAATGGCGAGAATCTTGACGGGTGGACCCAGCGGGGAGGCAAGGCGGAGTATCGGATCGAGGATGATTGCATTGTCGGGACCAGTGTCGCAGGCACCCCCAATTCCTTCCTTTGCACGAACAAGGACTACAGCGATTTCATCCTCGAGTTTGAGTTTCGGGTCGATCCGATGCTCAACTCCGGCGTCCAGTTTCGCAGTGAGAGCAAGCCGGACTACAAAAAGGGCGTGGTCCACGGGTACCAGTGTGAGATCGAT
Source organism: uncultured Verrucomicrobiales bacterium (assembly GCA_963976915.1). Classification (GTDB taxonomy): domain Bacteria; phylum Verrucomicrobiota; class Verrucomicrobiia; order Verrucomicrobiales; family Verrucomicrobiaceae; genus CAXBNA01. Next base: position 24,464 of record CAXBNA010000062.1, on the reverse strand, counting down.
CCCAGTGATCGCGGCTGGACCACGGGCATCTACGATGAGAGCCGGAGAGGGTGGCTAAACACCCTCGAACACAACGATGCCGCCCGATTTGCTTTCAAGCAGGGCGATTGGAACAAGGTTCGGATTGAAGCCATTGGCCCGCGCCTCCGAACCTTCCTCAACGGAGTGCCGTCCGCCGACCTGAAGGACGAGATGACCTTGAAGGGTCTCATCGCGCTTCAGGTTCACAATGTTCCAGCCGAACTCGCCGGGCGTGAGGTCCGTTGGCGGAATCTTCGCATCCAGGAAAACGCTTCCGAGGGTTCCCCGGAACCCGTCGCTCCAGAGCGCCCTGACTCACCCTTGCCTGAGAAGGTGGAAGTGCGGCAGGTGGCCACCGGCTTCAAGTTCACCGAGGGTCCTGCGCTGGGTCCCAAGGGGCGCATTTACTTCAGCGACATCCCAAACGAGCGCATTCACATCCTCGATCCCGCGTCTGGCCAAGTATCCCTTCATCGCGAGAATTCCGGCAAAGCCAACGGACTGATGTTTCTCCCCTCGGGAGCCCTTGTTGCTTGTGAAGGCGGTGCCCGGCAGATGTCGCGTCAGTTCGGCGATGAGGTCGCCGTTTTCGCCATAGGCCTTGAGGAGAAGCCCTTCAACTCACCCAATGATGTGGACATTGATGGCAAGGGCGGGATCTATTTCACGGATCCGGCCTACGGCAAGAAACCGGACGAGATCGAAATTGGAGGCGAGGGCGTCTACTACGCGACTGCGGACAAGAAGTACTTCAACAAGCCTGCCAAGGTGAAGCGCGTCGTCGACTCGCTTGTCCGGCCCAACGGGGTGCTCGTGTCCAATGACCACAGCACCCTCTACGTGATCGACAATGGAGCCAATGCGCTTTGGGCCTTTCCCATTCAGGAAGACGGCGGAGTCGGGGAGGGGCTCCTGCTTTGCCACTTCAAGGAAGGTGAGGAGCGAGGTGGCGACGGGCTCACGTCCGATGAGTTTGGCAATCTCTACGTCGCTGCCCAGAACATTTACGTGATCAGTCCCACCGGGGAACACCTGGGTGTGATCGAGGTGCCGGAACGTCCGGCCAATTGCGTCTTTGGACCCAAGGGCAGCAAGACGCTCTACATCACTGCCAAGACCAGTGTTTACTCGGTTGAACTGAACGTCGATGGCCGGAGATGATGAGCGTGCTGGTTCGAGTTTCAGCCGCCCTTCTTCTGATGGCTTTTTCGATCGGGTGTTGTGCGATGCGCGGCGGCTGCAGTCAGGATCTCGATGCGCGGACGCCTCCCCCCGAGAGCGCCTTTGAGAAGGAACATCTCCGCATTGGCGGCCGCGATTGGCCGGTTTACAGCATAGGCGGCGACGGTCCGCCGGTGGTCATCGCCCATGAGATGGATGGCTTGTCTCGCGGTTGCCTCGTGCTAGCCAGGGAATTGGCGGAATCACCGGCGAAGCATCGCGTCTACCTGCCGCTTCTGTTTGGAAAGTGGAACGCGAATGCTCCCTCCAAACATCTCCTCGGCTTCATCGGTGGACGGGCTTGGGGCAAACGCTGGCAGCTGCGGGAGCCGGACTCCCTCGGCGGCATCATTGATGAGGCGGCAGCGCTCTGTCGCGAGATCAGTCAGCGGCACGGTGGGAAGCGAGTCACGGTGATCGGCAGTTGCCTCACCGGCTCATGGCCTGTGGCCTTGTTGCGCGAACCTTGCGTGGCGGGTGGCATCCTCTGCCAACCGGCGCTTCCCATGCTCCCCGGAAGCGATACCGCCAAGCGCGGGCTTGGACTCACAGGGATCGAACTGGAAGCCAGCGTCGCCGCCGCGAAGCGCGAGAACAAATCCCTGCTTGGCTTCTGCTACCTTGAAGATCAGTTCACGCCCGAGGCGATGTTGGCGAAGTTTGAGCGGCTTGAGAGCGCCTTTGGAGACCGATTCGCACCGTGCATCCTCGCTTCGCGGGAAGATCGTGACCGGGTTCCTGACTGGGCCACGTGGATCGAAGCGGGAGAAACACGTGGCCACTCGACGCTCACAAAGAATGCGGGACTGAAGTCGAGCGTGGAACGGGCTGCCCTTCTCGAGAGAGCGACCACTTTCACCAGGGCTCTAGAGTGATGCCTTCAGAGGCGCCAAGCTGAAGCCTACTTGTCGGAAGAGCTTGTCACACCCAATCGCTGCAGGGTCGCGTTGGGTGTGTTCTGTGAGCTGGCCCAGCAGTTGGGGGAGGGTGCCGAGAGAAGATGGCGAAGCGTGGCCATGGCCATTTCCATGTCGTTGCGGAGGTTTCTCGCTTCGACTGAATCGCTTGGCAGCGCTTTGAGCTCGGCTTGTCGCTTGTCCATGACAAGCTTCCAATCTCGAAGAGGAAGGAGGCGGTTCTCGAGCTGTGTCAGTTCCTTCTGAGCGGCGTCGATTTGTGCTTCGAGCTCCTTCACACGGAGTGTTTGAGTTTGGTCAAAATCGGCAGCCTCCGTTTTGGCTTGTTCGAGCCGGGCTTGTTCGCGGGCTTCGGAGGCCGAGAGCTCCTCAATGCTCGATTCCAATTGTTCTCTGCGCTCGCTCAGTTCGGATATCGTTTTGGCGGTATCCTCTTTGGTCTGGTTCAGAGCGGTGACTTTCTCACTCAGTTCTGCCACCTGGATTTCAGAGTCGGCGATGGATTGATCGAGGCATTTGGAACGATCTGTCTTTTGGGAGATCGTCTCCTCAAGTCCGGCCAAGGTTTCGTTGGCGGTCTCAATCAAATTCTCTGTGGAGGAGAGGGTTTCCTGGGCGGCGGCCAAGCAGGCTTCGGTTTTCTGCTTGCTGGAATCGATCCCGATCAGCTCTTTCTTCGCTCGGGCCAGCGCACTCTCATGGCTCTGGAGAGTTTGATGTGCAGCCTCAATGTCGCGCCGCTGGGCCTCAAGGTCTTCGAGGGTCTTTGAAAGGGCTTGTTCGGCTTCGCCTTTCAGTCGCAACGATTCCGCAGACTTGGCCTCGGCCCCGTTCCTTTCGGTTTCCAGAAAAGAGATGCGCCCTTCAAGATCGAGAACCTGCTTTTGCCTCTCTCCGTGAACCGTCTCCAGATCGGCGAGTTCCTTGGTGAGTGCTTCCTTTTGTTGTTTGAGTTCCTCGCAGCGTTGCTGCGTTTCTTGCAGCGCAGACTTCGTTTCGGCCAAGCCCTGCAGGGTCGATTTGAGTTCCCCGTCCGCTTGAATTCGGAGTCGTGTCAGATGCTCGAACTGCTGCCGGCTGGCTTTGGCTTCCGCCTCGTGGACCGTCGCAGAGGACTGGCTTTCCTGCACTCGTGCACGGGCATCCGAGATCCGCTCATTCAGTCGATCAAGATCGGCCTCCTTCTCCTTCGTGGTGATTTCGAGTTTCCTGACCTCCAGGAGGGTTGCCTCGTTTCTCTCGTTGAGGGAGTCGATGGAGGCCAACAATGCGTCTCTTTCGCTCGTCAGGCTTTCCAATTCATCCGTGCGTGATTCGCATTCGCTCTTGAGGTGCTGAATGAGAGCCACCTTCTGATCGCGTTCGGTTCTGAGCCGTTCGACCGCCTCAATGGCCTCATCGTGGGCCTGTTTGAGATCCGTCAATGCCGCAGTCATCTCGGCGAGACGGCCGAGAGGCATGTGATCCGTGAGTGGAACAGAAACCTCACGGCCGCTTTCCAGAACGAAGGCCAGCTTGGTCATGAGAGGGGCTTAGGCATCGGGGTAAACTATAAATTTCAGGTATATAACATGATTTAGATAAGTTAATCAATCGAAGACTTGAACCACCTTGTTCTGACGGTCAATCCGCCATCTGGTCGGAAGGCCGGAGTCAAAAATGGGCACAGTGCTCCCCACACCGCACGCGTAGAAGTCCTTGCTTCGGGATCGGGGTCTGAGGAGGCTGGCAGCGTTCCGTGACGATGCCTCCGAAGAGACGTCGATGCTGCCCTTTATCGCTGTGATCGCGGGATTGTCTACCAGCTCGATCCCAAGTTCCACTTGGAGGCAAGGGCGAGGAGGTCTGGACGCATCGGCCACTCGTCGGGACGCGGGTCCTGGCCTTCGTGACGTTGGCTGGCTCCTTTGAGGGCCATGCAGCCGGTGTTGTCACCAATCTCGCGGATGGTCTCGACTTCCTCGGGCGTGAGGAGATTCTCCGCCGGGAGGGCGGCGAGTTCGTCGAGTTTGTCTTCGATGGGACGGGCGCTTTCCCCGGCTTCTTGGATGAGTGTGGGCACGACGCTTTGAACGGGGCCGTGGGCGAGGTTCCACTGGCAGGCGAGCTGAATCATCGTGAGGCCATGCTTTTCCGCGATGGGCTTGATTTTGTCCAGCTTCTCGCAGGCGTGGTCGACCCAACCTTCAGGACGATAGGTGCGGTGGTCGCCATCGCGGAAGTGGTGGCCGGGGCGGACGTCACCATGGAGGACACCGCCGTAATCGACGACGCGTGTCATGATCTGGACACCATTTTTCTCGGCAGCATCGAGCACGTGCTGTCCGGGCCAAGGCTCGAAGGGGTTGAGGATGATCATCGCCCAGTCCACGAGTTCGCCGAAGCGCTCGAAGCAGTCGATCATGTCGAGCGTGAAGCCGTTGGCGGGGCCTGGGGCGATCCCGAGTTGGTCGGCGAGGCCGTTGGACTTGAGGGCTGACATGGCCTTCCAAACATCCTCGCTGGTGTAGCCGATGCTGTCGGGGTTGTGCAGCATGACGCAGTCGAACTTCGAGGCTCCGCAGCGTTCGAGGGATTTCTCGGTGGCCATTTTCAGGTAGCTCTCGTAGCCCTCCGGCCCGCGGAGGCTGGGCTCGGTAAAGCGCGGGTAGCCCTTCGAGCCAGCCCGCACACCTTCGTAGAAATCGTGGCCGACGATGCCCACGAGGCTGTATTCATCGCGGGGAAGTGTTTTCAGGGCCTCGCCCAGCATGGAATCGGCGCGCCCAGTTCCGTAGACATCGGCGGTGACGAACGTGCGGACGCCTTTTTCAAAGGCCCGATGAATCATGCTGATGTAGCGCTCGTCGCTCAGGGGCTCGCCGAAGTGCATGAATTTGCCGCCGCTCCAAGTTCCGTAAGCCGTGCGTGTGATGTCCATGGTGGTGTGTCTGTCGTGGTTAAGTTTGAGGGGGATGGAATGAATACGCGCCTCAGGCCTTGGTGCAAACACCGACCTGCATTCGGTGGAAGGTTGCCAAGATTGGCACAGAGGTCTGCCGGGCACGAAAAAAGGCAGGTCCGTGACGGACCTGCCTCGTTGATCAAGGTGTTGAGTCGGCTGGCTTAAACCAAGCCGGCTTTTTTCAGCGTCGCGAAGGCACCATTCTTGTCGAGGGTCTTCAGCGCGCGGGCGGTGAGCTTGACGCGAACGTGGCGGCCGAGTTCCGGGACCCAGATGCGCTTGGTGCGGAGGTTCGGCTCGATGGTGCGCTTGACGCGCTTGGTGACGTGTTTACCGATACCGCCTTCCTTCTTGGCCTTACCGCTACGATGAATGCGGTGGCCGCGAGTGACTCCGACGCCGGTGATTTGACAAACTTTAGCCATAAGATTCTCCTGAAAAATTGGGCCGGGAGAATAGCCCTGACTTTGGGGCCGTCAACAGAAAGGACCCATTCTTGAAAGTTTTTGCGGTGCCCTCGCAGATGCAAGCTCCCGACGACGATCCAGGCCGGCCCCGAATTTGTTCGAGGAACCGTCATGGACAGATGGGATGATCCGCGTGATACTCGCGCCCTTTTTGCCTCAATCCAATGTTTGAACTCCTCGCCACTGACCCCTCCTCCCGCGCCCGGGCGGGACGGTTGCGCACGCCGCATGGGGAGGTGGAGACGCCGATCTTCATGCCGGTCGGCACGCAGGGTTCGGTGAAAGGCGTTCACCCGAACGAGTTGCGGGACTTGGAGGCGCAGATCATTCTGGGCAATACCTACCACCTCTGGGTTCGCCCCGGAATGGACATCATGCGTGGGGCGGGCGGCCTGCACGCCTTCATGAACTGGGATGGCCCGATCCTGACCGACAGCGGTGGCTTTCAGGTGTTTTCCCTGGCCAAGATCCGCAAGCTCAAGGAAGAGGGCTGCCATTTTCAAAACCACGTCGATGGGACCGCGATGTTTCTCAGTCCAGAGATCGCGATGGAGATCCAGGCCACGCTGGGCTCGGACGTGGCCATGCTTCTCGACGAGTGCACTCCCTATCCCTGCGAAGCCAGGGAGGCCGAAAAGAGCCTCGAGTTGACGCTGCGCTGGGCGCGGCGGTGCAAGGAATGGGTCGAGAAACATCAACCGATGACGGGCGGCAAGCCCCAGCTTCATTTCGGCATCGTCCAGGGTTCCGTGTACCAGGAACTGCGGGAACGATCGGCTCGAGAGCTGATGGCCATTGGCTTCGATGGCTATGCGATTGGTGGCCTCAGTGTCGGTGAGCCCGAAGAGGACATGATGAAGATTGCCGACTGGGTGTGTCCGATCCTGCCAGAGAACCAAGCTCGCTACGCGATGGGACTGGGAACGCCGCCGCAGATGGTCGAGTTGATCGCCCGAGGGATTGACATGTTCGACTGCGTACTGCCCACCCGGCTGGCCCGCACGGGCACGGCTTTCACCCACGAGGGGACGATCAATCTGAAGAATGCGAAGTTCGCCAACGACTTCCGCCCCATCGCCGAGGACACGCATCCCCTCTGCCAAGGCTTCTCCCGGGCCTACATCCGCCATTTGCTCCATGCCCAGGAGATCATGGGTTTGAGGTTGATTTCTCTTCACAATCTGCATTTCTACCTGTCCCTCGCGTCCCGTGCGCGGAACGCGATCCAGCAGGGTTGTTTTGCCGAGTTCCGCGCAGAGGTGACTGCGAGATACCAACCCCGGCCCGAAAACTCCTCTACATGACCTCTATTTCCCTCCCCATTCTCCTCGCCCAAGAAGGTGCACCCGCTGGTGCGCCTCCGGGACTTCTCGGCAATCCCATGGTGTTCATCGTCCTGATGTTCGTGATGATGTACTTCGTGCTGATTCGCCCCCAGCGGAAAAAGCAGAAGGAGCAGGAGGCGCTCATCAAAAGCATCAAGACAGGCGACCACGTCGTCTCCATCGGCGGCATCCACGGCATCGTGACCAGCGCCAAGGAAAAGACCGTGATGGTCAAGGTGGCTGACAATGTGAAAATCGAGTTCGACCGCAGTGCGGTTGCCAGCATTTCCAAAAAGACCGACGTGATCGATGCGACTGAGGCCAAGAACTGAGCCGTCCCGCATCACCAATTACCTTTCCCCAACCGACCCCACTACCGACCATGGATCCCATCCTTACCTTCGTCATCGGCGCAGTTCTCCTTCTGCTGTTGATGGTTTATCTCGGCACCATCGACCAGAAGCGAAAAATCCTCGTGGGGCTGATCCTCACCGTGATCGCGACTGGTTTTTCCATCACCGCCGTGAAGATCATGGACATCAAGAAGGGCATCGACCTTCAAGGCGGGAGCGAGTTTGTCGTTCGCCTGAAGTCCGGTACCTCCGAGGACGGGACGCCGAAGCCTGTCACGGAAGACGCGATTCAACAGGCCATCGGCATTCTTGAAAAACGCCTCAACCCCGAGGGGCAAAAAGACCTCCTTCTCGCTCCTCAAGGCGATGAGCGCATCCTCATCCAGATGCCCGGTGTCAGCGATGCCGATGTGGAGGATGTGCGCAATAAGATCCAGCAGGTCGCCAAGCTGGAGTTCCGCATTGTCCACCAGCAGAGCGCTCAAAAACTGGCCGAGATTGCTGCCAACGGCGGCGTTCGTGAGCCCGGTTGGGTCGAGATGAAGTTCCGCGACGAAGAAGGTGAGGGCGGTCAGCGCTCGCTTCTGGTTCGCAATCGCCCCGATCTCGGTGGCCGCTATGTGAAGAGTGCCTTTGCTTCCTATGATGCCGAGGGCTGGAAGGTTTACTTGAATCTCGACAGCGAAGGCGCCGATCTGTTTGACCAGGTGGCCGCCGTTAATCGCGGACGCCAACTCGCGATCATCGTCGATGGCGAGATCATCTCGGCTCCGGTCCTTCAGACGGACAAATTTGGCGGTACGGCCGTCATTTCCGGAAGTTCCTTCAAGGAAAAAGAAACCCGCACTCTGGCAAGTCTTCTGGAGAACCCGCTTGAAAATCCGATGGAGATCCTTTCCGAGAGCGCCGTGTCGGCCGCCTACGGAAAGTCAGCCATCAGTCAGGGCATGTATGCCGGCCTTGTGGGTCTTGGCATGATCCTCCTGTTCATGCTCTTCTACTACCGGACGGCTGGCATCATCGCCATCATTGGTCTGGTGGTGAACATGACGCTGCTTTTTGGAGCGATGGCCCTGTTCCAGTTCACACTGACGATGCCTGGTATTGCCGGTATCGCCCTGACACTCGGGATGGCGGTCGATGCCAACGTGCTGATCTACGAGCGGCTTCGAGAAGAAATGAATGCGGGCAAGTCCCTTGGCTCGGCCATCGAGGCTGCCTTCGACAAGGCCTTCTCGGCGATTTTTGACTCCAACATCACGACCCTGATCACGGCGATCATCCTCTTCACCCTCGCCAGCGGCCTGGTGAAAGGCTTCGCGGTCACCTTGACGGTTGGTCTGATCACCTCACTCTTCGGTGCCTTGATCGTGACTCGTGTCTTGTTCGGTGCCTGCATCCGCTCGGGCTTGCTCAAAACTTTGACCACCGCACGGATCATTCCCGATGGCACTTTCAATGTCCTCGCTTGGGCTCCGAAGTTCGTCACCCTCTCCGTCATCATCGCCATCGTGTCCTTCGGTACTTTCGCCATGAAGGGCAAGGGCAGCTTGGGCATCGACTTCCGCGGTGGAGCACTCGTTCACGTCCAACTCGCCGAGGGCAAGACCCTTGCGGACAGCGACATCGAAGACACGATCAAGGATCTTCAGGTGAAGGTGACGGACGAAGACGGCAACGTGAAGAGCCAGCCTGTGGGCACGTTTTACATGCAGCACAAGCAGGGTGCCACGGGCGAGATTGTCACCATTCGGGGTGAGTTTGATTCTGGTCCTGCCATTGAGGATGCCATCAACGCCAAGTTTCCGAAAGACATCGTGGTGGGCACCCAGTCTGAACGCGTGGGTTCCCTGATTGGCAGCGAGCTCGCCGAGCAGTCCGGTTGGGCCATGATGATCGCCCTGGCGGCCATTTTCATCTACCTTCTGCTGCGCTTCGAGTTCGCCTTTGCCCTCGGGGCCATCGTTGCTCTGTTCCACGACGTGTTGATCGTCCCGGGTCTCTGCGTTCTGTTCGGCCAAGAGCTTTCGGTGATCCACATTGGTGCGCTTCTGACCATCGCGGGTTACTCCATCAATGACACCATCATCGTGTTCGACCGAATCCGCGAAATCTTCCAGCGCGGAGGCGGCAAGATTCGCGACATGATGAACGAAGCCATCTCGCTCACCCTGAGCCGGACCTTGCTCACGGCGGCGACGACGATGTTCCCGATGCTCGTTCTCATGTTCTTCGGAAACCCTGCCATGGCTGAGTTCGCGATGCCCATTTTGCTCGGTGTGTTGATCGGGACCTACTCCTCGATCTTCATCGCCGCCCCGGTCGTCCTCTGGTATGCCCGCCGCAGCGGTCAGAGCCTGCGCCGTCAGGTGCTGGACAGCGTCCAGCAGTCGACCGTCCAGCCAAGTCAGGCGTAAACCACGCCTCACCCGCGAGACTTCCCCCAATCGGCGCGTAGGTTCCTTGATGAACCCGCGCCGATTTTTCGTACCTGCCTTTGCTGCACTCAGTTTGTTGGCCACGGCAATCACCGCCCGCGCCCTGAGTCCCGAGGAAAAGCCAAACTTCATCGTCGTCTTTTGCGACAATCTGGGGAATGGCGACATCCATTGCTTCAATCCGGAGACGAAGCACCGCACGCCCCATCTCGATCAGATGGCTGCGGAGGGCCGCAAGTTCACAAGCTTCTACAGCACGAGCGGTGTTTGCACCCCCAGTCGGGCCAGCATCATCTCGAGCTGCTACCCGCGCCGGGTGAACATGCATGTCAGCGACAAGGGTACCGCCGTGCTCCAACCGGTTGCTCCCAAGGGCCTGAATCCGGATGAGACGACCATCGCTGAAGTGCTGAAGCAGGCGGACTACGCCACGATGATCATTGGAAAGTGGCATCTCGGCGATCAACCGCCGTTCCTGCCAACCCGGCAGGGGTTTGATCACTACTTTGGCATTCCCTACAGCGATGACATGACGAAGGACAAGATGCCGGATGTCTGGCCGCCGCTGCCGCTGATGCGGGATGAAAAAGTCATTGAGGCTCCGGTGGACCGGGATCTTCTGACAAAACGCTACACCGAGGAGACGATTCGCTTCCTCGAAGAGCATCGCAGTGAGCCCTTCTTCCTTTACCTCCCGCAGGCGATGCCGGGGAGCACCAAGACCCCCTATTCCAGCCCGGAATTCCGGGGCAAGTCCGCCAACGGGGAGTGGGGCGACAGCATTGAGGAACTCGATTGGTCCATGGGGGAGATTTTCGCGGCGCTCAAGCGACTCGATCTCGATGAAAAAACCCTGGTGGTGTGGACTTCGGACAATGGGGCTCCCCTGCGCAATCCGCCGCAAGGCAGCAACGCTCCCTATGAGGGTCCTGGCTACACCACGACCGAAGGTGGGATGCGAATGCCGACGATCATGCGTTGGCCGGGAAAAATCCCAGCCGGGACGGAATGCAAGGCGCTGGGCACGATGATGGACTTCCTTCCCACCTTTGCCGGTTTGGCCGGCGCTCCCTTGCCCAAAAAGACCATCGATGGGCGCGACATCCGCCCCCAGATCCTCGGAGAACAAGACACCGACTCGCCCTACGATGAGACCGGCTTCTTTTTCTATCAGATCGATCAGCTGCAAGCGGTCCGCAGTGGTCCATGGAAGCTCTACCTGCCGCTCGAGGCCAAGCGCCGAAGTCTCCGCGCCAAAGGGGATCCAGCCCCAGCAGAGCTCTTCAATGTCCGCGACGACATTCGGGAGACTCAGGAAGTTTCTGCCGATCATCCAGAGATCGTGGCTCGCCTCATGGACCTTGCTGAGGCGGCGAGAGCGGACCTTGGAGACGAGGATCGCGAGGGTTCCGGGCAGCGTCAGGCTGGTTGGGTGGACCATCCGAAGGGATTGGTCATGGAATGAGGTTCCTGATCTGGCTTCTTCTTCGAGACAACCCCCAATTGAAGACGAGGAGCCGGGTCATACGCTCTGCTCATGCTGACGGCAGAAGAAAGGTGGAAGTGGGAAAAGAGGTCGTGGTCTGGCGAGTCTTGGATCTGCGCCAGAATCCGAAGTCGATCGAGTTGAGTTTGAGGTAGGTGGACCTTGACCATGAAAGAATTGGCAGCATTGGCGGGAGACGGTCGCTTGGAATCTCTCCCGACATGCTTCCATCGCCAACGCAGAAAACCTTCCAAAATCCCCTTGCTCGAATGGAGGAGCTGTGGAAGTATCCCGGCCCTCGAATTCCGGGCTGGTCCCGGTGTGAGGTGTTTTTCAATCAGGAGTATCACCATGGCATACGCAATTTTTAAGACCGGCGGCAAGCAGTATCGCGCCTCTGTAGGCGACAAGCTGAGCGTCGAAAAGCTGACCCTTGATGAGGGGGAGTGGGCAACGTTTGATCAAGTCCTCGCGCATGGCGAGGGCAGCGAGATCCAACTGGGCGCCCCCACTGTCGCAGGTGCGACGGTCGTCGCAAAGGTGCTGAAGCAGTTCAAGGCCCCCAAGGTCACGGCCTTCCATTTCCGCCGCCGCAAGCAGGTGCACATTCAAAAAGGCCATCGCCAGCCGATGACCCAGGTGGAGATCGTTTCGATCAACCCCTGATTTCCAACCCGCAGTTCAACCCATTTTTCGAAAGGATCTGATCCATGGCTCATAAAAAAGGACAGGGAAGTGTCAAAAACGGACGCGACAGTCGCAGCAAGCGCCTCGGCGTGAAAAAGTATGGTGGTGAAGCCGTCATTGCCGGAAACATTCTCATCCGTCAGCGCGGAACCAAGTGGGTGCCAGGTGCCAATGTGGGCATGGGCAAGGACCACACCCTCTTTGCTCTCACCGCAGGCAACGTCCGGTTCGACAAGGATGGCCGCCGCATCAATGTGGATGAAGCCGCTCTCCAATCCTAGTTCATCGGATTGAGTTCAAGTGTTTGACAAAAGCGGGTCTTCGGACCCGCTTTTTTTGTGCAGCGCATTCCTGCACCACAGCTCGTTTTCCGCTCGACTCCCCTGCAAGGCTCCTGCTTAATCCTCCTTCATGAGTGATGCCTTTGCCTCCGAGTCGGAGATCATGGAAGCGGCGAAACCGGTGGCGGCCCTGAGGGAGACGCTGAACAGGGTGCTTTTTGGTCAGGAGGCGCTGATTGATCTGGTGCTGTGCGGCGTCATTGCACGCGGGCATGTGTTGTTGGAAGGCCTGCCCGGTTTGGGAAAAACGGAATTGGTGAAGGGGCTGTCGAAGGCGCTGCAACTCGACACCCGCCGGGTTCAGTTCACGCCGGATCTGCTACCGGGCGACATCACGGGAAACCCGGTGCTTCAAGAGGTGGAGGGTCGCCGGGAGTTCGTGTTTCAGCCGGGCCCCATTTTCACGAACCTCCTGCTCGCGGATGAGATCAACCGGGCTTCACCGAAAACGCAGTCCGCTCTGCTGGAAGCGATGCAGGAGCGCCGGGTGACGGTGCTGGGTCACACCCACCAGCTCCCCGATCCATTCTTTGTGTTGGCCACGCAGAACCCCATTGAACTGGAGGGCACCTACCCGCTGCCCGAGGCGCAGGTGGATCGCTTTCTCTTCAAGCTGGAGGTGCTGCGCAATTCCGCCGAGACGCTGGCGAAGATCGTCAACCATCGCGAACTCGGCGTGGAGCCGACGGTGGAGGCGGTGTTGGATCGCGAAACTTTCGCTCAGGTTCGGGCCACGGCGCGGAGGATCTTTTTGCCGGAAGTGGTGGCGGATTACATTGCGCGATTGGTCGATGCCACGCATCCCGGTCAATCGGCAGCGTCCGAAGGCGTGCGCTACGGGGCGAGCCCTCGTGCAGCGCTGAGTCTCGCCTCGGCGTCAAAGGCGCGGGCGCTCATGCATGGACGACCCAACGCGAGCTTCGAGGACGTGAAGGCGCTGGCACTACCCGTTCTGAATCACCGCGTGCTGCTCGACTACAGCGCCCGAATCGATGGCCGGACCAGCGCCAGTGTCGTGGCGGCGCTGGTGAGGGAAGTGCCCGTTCAGGATCTGGCCCAACCCCGCAGCCTGAAGGAGGTCGCGCCATGAGGTGCGGGTTTAAAGCTCCCCTTCGTTTTCTGTGCGTGTTGGTTGGAATCACCGCGACGACGCAGGCACAGCTCTCGATTCTCGACAAAGAAGTCGACAAGTCCACCGGCTCCGAGGTGGAGGTGGTCAGCGTTTTTGACAAACTTCCACCCACGGGATTTGCGCCGCTTCGGGTGACGGTGAGAAATCGGAGTGGGCAGGATTTGGCTTGGAGATTCGAATCCCTGTCGACTGCGAGCCGCTACCGCGGTGAGCACACGGCGAGCGGACGTTTTGCCATGGACGTTCCTGCCGGATCGAGCCGCACCGGAACGTTCCTCGCGCCAGTGGCGACCAACTACGGGAACATCGGGTATTCGGGAGATGCCTCTCTCCAAGTGACGGCGATCAATCGTTCGATGGGCACCCATTCCAGTTCGGAGTATGCGGAGCGTCCGGAGAGTTTCCCGTCTCTGGCAATGAGCAAGCCGTTGGCGGCAGCGACGCTGACCAAACTGGAGGATCAGTTGGAGACGAAAATGAGCGCCAGCAGTCGTCACGGGTCGGGGCAGAGGGTGTTTGCGTCACGGTTTGATCCCCAACAATTGCCGGAAGACTGGCTCGGCTACAGCGGGCTCGACTTTCTTTTGATGCGTCCCGCGGATTGGGAAGTCCTGAATCCGGGGCAACGACGCGCCATTCTTCAGTGGGTGCGACTGGGTGGAGGATTGCACCTCTACAAGGTTGGCAAAGCCGAACTCAAAGACTTGGGCATTCCAGATGTGCAGGGCACCAAGGTGGACCGGTCACAGGGCGAGTTGGCCATGTTCGAGTGGAGTGGAAAAGACCTCCCATCCGCGGAAGTGGTGAATCGGTATTGGGGGAAACCCCACCGGCTGATGCTGGTCCGGGAAAGCTACTCTGGAAAGGGGTTTCATCTCCACACTGCGTTGGGAGAGCGCTCCTTCGCCGCCTGGCAGGTGCTGGTCTTTTTGGCGATTTTCGGGGTTCTTGTTGGGCCGATCAATCTCTTCGTCCTCGCTCCTCCGGGGAAGCGCCACAAGCTCTTCTTCACCACACCCATCCTCTCCATAGGTGCCAGCGTGGCCATGATCGGACTGATTCTGCTTCAGGACGGTACCGGAGGCGAAGGACGGCGAATGATCACGGTCGAGCTTCGGCCTGAGGAGGCGCTTGCCTATGTCAGTCAGGAGCAGGTCAGCCGCACAGGGGTCCTGACCTCCACGGGCTTCACGTTGAAACAGCCAGCGCTCATTCAGGCGCTGGCGTTGCCTGATTCTCAGTGGACGAAGCTCACCTATTCCAGCGACTCGCAATCGACGGATCTGCAATTGGACGGACTCGAAGTGGCGGGGCTTCTGTTCCAGAGCCGGACGGAGCAGGCGCAGCTGCTGCAAACGCCGGTTTCGACGCGCGCGCGCGTCGAGCTCAAGCTCGGCAGCGGCCCTGGTGACCCACCGACAATTGTTTCGGCATTGGGTTTCGCGGCAGAAACCCTGTATTACATCGACCCGGCCGGGGAAGTCTGGAAGGCCCCCGGTGTCGTCGGGTCAGGAAGTGAAGTCACTTTGGATAAGTCCACTTCGAAGGCGTGGTCGGAGTGGCATCGGGGGTTGCTGGATATTGGAGGTCCAAAGACTTCCAGTCATCTCAAAAGCGGATCGCGATCCAATCGCGGTCAGTTCTATGCCCTCGCCAAGGCGGCTCCGGACTTCATCCAACCGACTCTGCCTTCCATCCGGTGGAAGGACGATCAGGTCGTTGTGTTCGGGCCGGTCAAGCAACTGTAAACCGTCTTCTCGATTCTCGAATGCACGCTCCCAATCCGGCCTCCGAAATGGATCTCTCGCAGCCCGCCATCGTGGTGGAGGACCTGCATCGTCGATTCGGAAAACTGAACGCCGTGGACGGCGTTTCCTTCACCATCGATCACGGCAAAGTCGTCGGCTTTGTCGGGGCCAATGGCGCGGGGAAAACCACCACGATGCGCATTTTGGCCACGCTGGACTATCCGACGAGCGGCAAGATCTCCGTTGGCGGTCACAATGTGGTGCACTATCCCACGCAGGTGCGTCGCTTCCTCGGCTGGATGCCGGACAGCTTTGGGACGTATGAGCACATGACCGTGCTCGAGTATCTCGACTTTTACGCACGTGCGCTCGGCTACCGAGGTGAGGAACGATTGGAGCGGATTCAGGAGGTGATGGATTTCACCGATCTCACGCCGCTGGCGGATCGGATGAGCAATAAGCTCTCGAAAGGCCAAACACAGCGTCTCTGTCTTGGGCGCTCCCTTTTGCATGATCCCAAGATCCTCATCATGGACGAACCCGCCGCCGGGCTGGATCCGAAGGCCCGCGTCGAGCTGAAGCAGCTCATCCGCCTCCTGGCTGAGGAGGGCAAGACCATCCTCATCAGCTCGCACATCCTCAGTGAGCTGGATGAAATGTGCGACACCCTCCTCTTCATCCACAACGGCACCATCGTCCACCATGGCGATGCCGAGACGCTCAAGCGCGGTGGCAAATCCGCCGAGGCGCTGGTGAATGTGGTCGTCACCGGTGACCCCGTCGTTCTCCAGCAGTGGGCGCTGACCGCCCCGCATGTGAAGATCGAGGCCGAGACGAAACGCGGGGCGCGGCTGCGCATCGACACGCTGGATGAAGACATCATCACGGGCGTGCTCAAGCGCATGATCCTCGACGGCATCCCCGTGATCGATTTTCACCGCGAGGAGCGCCGTCTGGAAGATGTGTTCATCGACATCCTCGGAGAATTGGGGAAAGGCACCTTCACCCTCCCGCCGCCGCTGCCTGGGGAGAACGCGGGGAAACTAGCCGTAGAAAATGCAGAAGCTTGAGACGCAGATGAAAGGTGATCAGGATACACAGGAGTTGTGTCAGACCGTGAGGCAGCTGGTGATTGGAATCCGAAAATTTGCCATCTCGAAGCGGCTTCAAGCCCCCTCATGTTTTTGCGGCTATTCTCATTCCCTTCCCACATGACCACCGCCCTTCTCACAGATTTCCCCGATGCGCTTTCGCCGATGGTGGTGAAGGAGCTGCGGCAGGGCCTGCGTACGCGGTTGTTTGCAGGAGTACTGCTGGTGCTGCACAGCTTGATGCTGGTGATCACGCTCATCAGTGGCGCGGCGGAAAACGCGAGTGATGTGGATGGCATGCGGACCAGCCTCATGGTGCTGGTCTTGTGCATGATTCTGCCTTTGCGTGGGTTCTCCGCGCTGGCTGGGGAGATTCAGCAGAACACGATGGACATGCTGGTGCTGACACGGTTGTCGGCCTTGCGGATCGTCTTTGGCAAGTGGGCGTCGTTGGCGGCGCAATTGACCCTCGTGGCGGTGAGCCTGTTGCCATACATCGTCGCGCGCTATCTCTACGGGGCGCAGGACCTCGTCGCGGACATGCTGATGCTAGGCGTTTATTGGATTCTGGGACTGGTGATCACGGCGGCGGTGGTTTGCCTCTCCACTCAAAAGGCCTTTTGGCTCCGCGCGGTGGTTGTCTTGATGTTCGGCTTTGTTCCCTTCTGGGTCGGCGTGATGTTCGCGGCCAGCATGGTGTTTGGTGGGCGGGGCGGGAGCAGCTGGTCCTCCGCGATGTGGAGCGGAAGTGGCCTCTTCACCGGGAGCGCGTGGTGGGTCGCGTCGGCGGTGCTGGTCGCGGCGGCGTGGTCAGTGTTTTATTTCATCAGCCTTGCGGCCACACGGGTGGCTCCGCCCTCGGAGAATCTGGCGACGCTGAAGCGGTGTGTGAATGGCGGTCTGACACTGGCCTTGGTGCTGGCGTCCTACATCGGCATGCCGGAGTTTCTGGACGTGGCTCTGGTGGTTCTCAGTCTGGCGACTTTGGATGCGCTCACGGAGCGGAATCCTGAGATGAGCTCGATCTACCTGCCCTTTTACCGGCGGGGGTTGCCGGGCCGGGTGGCCGCGTGGTTCTTGAGCCCGGGATGGATGTCGGGCGTTGGGTTTAGCTTTGTTCTCGCGGCAGTGGTGGGGCTTCGCCTGAGGTCGGAAATCGGACCGGTGGATGGCCTGCTGGCAATGTTCAGCGTGGTGGACATGTGGATGATCAGCGCCTTGGTTTTGATCTCCTCGGGTCGCAAGTCACGCGATCTTCTCGGCCCTTGGATCATCATCTTTGTCATCATGATGGTGATTCAGTCGCTCATCTCGACGGTAAGCCTGGTGCCAGCGGCGATGAGCGAGCAGACGCCCTGGGGACTGTGCCTGCTGCCTGGCCTCGCATCGTCGGGATATGAGCTGGCGCAGACCGATGACCAAGCCCTGTTTTTCAACCTGAGTTCAGGGATCGGCACTCTTTGGCCGCTCATCCTGATCGTGGCCATGGTCATCGCTGCGAGGGGATCAAGGGAACTGAGGAAGGAAACCCATGCATTGGCCAAGGGAGGAATGGCGGCATGACGGCAGAGGAATGGGCTCGGAACCGCACGAAGCGTCGCGTGCGCGGCAGCGTCTTGGAGTGCGGTGACCTAGGCACCGATTTCGCAGGCCGAGGGGTGCGGGCTGGAGTCGGGGGTGGGCGCAGGTTGCTCACCGAACGAAAGCGGCGGCAAGCCGCGCGCACTGCAAGACGCTTCGCGACTTTGCAGAACAACTTTGGAGGGCTTCTTTTTTGACATCCCACCATGCCTGACGCCAATCCAGCTTCCGCGCCCACGCGCCTGCCGCTCCTCCGTGACTTTGGGGATTGGCTGAGCCCGATGGTGGTGAAGGAGCTTCGGCATGGACTGAGGACGCGGTTTTTCACGACGGCGCTGATCGGTTTCCACTGGCTGCTCATTTTGCTCATGGCCAGTGTGCTGATCGGCACGGAGGCGGAGATGGTGAACGGGACGTTCTGGATCCTCGCCTTTGTCCTGCTGCTCGGGGTGCTGCCGCTGCGTGGGTTTGCCACTCTCGCGGGGGAGTCGAAGGACGGCACGCTGGACATGCTGACGCTGACCTCGATCTCGTCGTGGAAAATCACGTTTGGGAAGTGGGTGGCGCTGTTCAGTCAAAATTTCCTCGTCGGCGTTTCGCTGCTGCCCTACCTGGTGGCCAGGTATCAGTTTGGGGGCGTCGAGATCGTGCGGGAGATGGTGGCGTTGGGCTTGCTGATGCTGGTGTCGGCGATTGCGACGGCGATGTTCGTGGGTTTCTCCTCGCAGTCCTCCATCGTGCTCCGTCTCTTCTTGGCGGCGGGGACCCTGATCGCCGCGATTCCGGCGGGTGTGATGATCTACCTCGTTGGCCTGGGCGATTCGGGCGACAACCTCATGCGGGAGTGGCTGGATTTGAACTGGGTGGAGCAGGGGATGGTTGCCGGACTCATATTCGGACTCGCGGCCTACGCGGTGGTGTTCTTTCTGGCCATGGGGGCCTCCCGGATTGCGCCGCCGTCTGAGAATCACAGCACGATCAAGCGGTTGATGATGCTGGCTGTGGTTTCGGCGCTGGCGATCATTGGGGTGGCCACTTGTTACCTTGGGGATCCCGACATGGCGTATTGGGCCTTTGTTCCGATCATGTTCGTCACGGTGTTGGCAGGGATTGACCTGATGACGGAGGATACGCCGCGCTTTCCCACAGTCGTTCTGCCATTTGTGAAGCGCGGGCGTTGGTCTCAGCTAAGTGGGCTGATTTTGTATCCTGGTTGGGCGAGCGGGCTGCGGCTCTATCTCGTGCTTGCGGGATTGAGCATGGCACTCTTTGCGGCACTTGTGCAGACGGACTCGCCTGAGTGGGCTGATGAGGGTGGCATCATGAGTTGTTTTCTCCTCGGACCGATCATTCCACTCGTCCTCCCGTGGGGGAGGAGCAATCGATTCGCCGCGTGGTGGTGGACCCAAGGAGCGCTTGTGGCGGGGGGAATCCTTTTGATTTCACTTTGTGAAGTGTCCCGAGTTCGTGAGCTGGGGTTCATTGGCGTGGTGACCCCCACAACAGCCATTTTTTCGGGCCCCGCTGTTGGATTCTCACGAGCGGAATACGCATTTGCAGTCGGCGCGGCCATCGGACTGATCTGGCTTGTCGCCGCCCTCGTGAAAGCAACCGCGGAAGGCAAGGCCTATCGCGTACTGGAATGGGAAGCCAGGCAGATGTTGAACAAGCCTCGGACTGAAACGACGGGAGGTGACAGCGACGATGAGCCTGCGTGAATCTCCTGATGAATTGCGCGCGATCCAGGCCCGCGCGCGAGGCCACGCGCAGGTGTTGAAGCTCCCGTTTCGGCAGCAGCGCTGGCGGGGACAAAGCGGCGGCTTTCAGGGGACCGGCGTCGGTAGCTCACTCGATTTTCATGATCATCGGGTTTATCTGCCGGGGGATGATCCGCGTCAGATCAACTGGCAGGCCTACGCTCGCACGGGCACCTACACGATGAAGCTCTATCGCGAGGAAGTGCGACCGCTGGTGGATCTGATTTTTGATGTGTCGGAATCGATGTTCGCCTTTCCCGGCAAGGAGCGGCGGACGCTGGAGCTGTTTGCGTTTTGCGCGGAGGCATCGCTGCAAACCGGGGCCGCATTGCGTTGCTTCGCGGTTCGGGGAGATGCGCATCTGCCGCTGACGGTGGAGAGTCTGGTCAGTGGAAACTGGGTGATCGAACTGGATCGACTCAGCCCGGAACTGCCCGACAAACCACCTGCGGTGGCGCGGCTGCCTCTGCGGGCGGCCTCGATGCGGGTGCTGGTGAGCGACCTGCTTTTTCCCGCCGAGCCTGACGCGGTGCTGTCGCCGCTGGGGAATCGGAATGGGAGGGGAATCGTCTTTGCGCCGTTCAGCTTGGAGGAGTCCGATCCTGGCTGGGATGGCAATTACGAGTTCATCGACGCGGAGACGCGGGGCGAGCACCTGCACCGGGTGGAACCCCTCTTGCTGAAACGCTACGCCAGCGCCTATGCGCGGCACTTTGATCTTTGGAAAGCGGCTTCGACGAAGCAGGGAACGGCCTTGGTTCGCGTGCCTGCCGAAGTGGAGTTTCAACGGGCGATGCAGGCGGAAGGGTTGAGCGCAGGAGCGGTGGAGGTAGGCGTATGAGAATGACGAAATTCGAATGCGGAATGACGAAGGTTGCGGGTCCAGATGCCGATCATTACCGTCAGAATCTTGGGGCCGATGGG
This sequence comes from uncultured Verrucomicrobiales bacterium, assembly GCA_963976915.1. Taxonomy (GTDB): domain Bacteria; phylum Verrucomicrobiota; class Verrucomicrobiia; order Verrucomicrobiales; family Verrucomicrobiaceae; genus CAXBNA01. The sequence goes on along the minus strand of CAXBNA010000062.1, from coordinate 4,031 downwards.
CGGCATGAGATTGGGGCGCAGAGGGGTGCGTGGCAGGCTCTTGGGGATTCGTTCCATCAACGAGGGGCACGTCGCGGACGCGTCGCGCGGTTGGGTGTGGTGGAGCGAAGTGATCACTTCGTCTTTCCTAATCCTTGCCCTAATCTTCATAGCGATGGCCTTCGGGGTTGGAATGGGATTGAGGCAAGGAATAAGGCAGCCAATAGGAAGGTGAAAAGCACCAGCCTCTGTGCGAAACCTGCAGGCCTGTGGACGAACCTTCCGCACAGAGGACTGTGCGGTCCACCCGTGGGAGGGAGCTGCTTGGCATGTTGACTCTGGGAAACATGCTGGGCCTCTGGGCACTGCTGGGGATCCCGGCAGTGGTGGCGATCCATTTTCTTCAACGGAAAAGCCAGCGGGTGACGGTGACGACGCTGTTCCTGCTGAGGCAGATGCGGCGGGAAAGTGAGACGGGGAACCGGCTTGAGCGGCTGCGCTCGTCGATTCCGCTTTGGTTGCAGTTGCTGATGGTGCTGATGTTGACTTGGCTTCTCGTTCAGCCTCGGTGGTTGAAGGAGGGTGCGGTGCGCCGGGTCGCGATTGTTTTGGACAGTTCAGCGAGCATGCAGGCCTATCGGGATCCGGCCAAGGTGGCGGTGCAGGGCGTGATGGATCGTTTGGTGGGGCCGGTGGCGCGTGCGGAACTCTCGCTGTTGTCGTCAGACCCCGAGGCACCGGCATTCTATCACGGGGGATCAGGGATTGATCTCGTGCGCAGCGTGAATGCCTGGGATCCGCTTCTCGGGGTGCATGATCCGAGCCAGGCCCTGCGAACGGCCCGGGGGCTGGTGGGAGCGAAGGGCGTGGTCGTTATGATTGGGGATCATGTTCCTCCGGAGGAGGCCTCCTACAATGCGCGTTGGATCTCCGTGGGTGAGCCGGTGGACAACGTGGGTTGGACGGGTGTGACCGTGGAGGAAAAGGACGGCCAGTGGATCTGGCGGGCCTTGGTGAGAAATCACTCGGACCTTCCGCAGCAACGGGTGTGGAAGGCGGTGGCCGGTAGAGCAGCTTCGCCAGACGCGACTCTGGAATTGAAGCCGCGGGAATCGAGGGCGCTGTCAGGTCCGTTTCCCGAGGGGCTGGCGGGTGACCGGTTGACGTTGGAATTGAGTGGCGATGCGCTTGCGTTGGATGATGTGCTGCCGCTGGTGCGGCCCGCGCCGAAGCAAATCGGTTTCAGTGTGCTGGACACGGGTGGCGATGAACGCGCTGCGGCGGAGCTTTCCGATTTGTTCGGACGGTTTGCTCATGTGCGAGAGACAAAGGATCTCGTTGCCGCCAATGTGAACGTGGGACTGGCAACGCCGGGGGTGGTGCTTCCGGAACAGCGGCACGGCTGCTACTTTCTCAAGACGCCACGGGAGGTTCGACCTCCTTTGAACGGAAACATTGTGGCGGAAGCGCACCCGCTGATGGAAGGGCTGAACTGGCAAGGCTTGATTGTGCGCGACCTGCCGGTGGTTGAGAAAACGGTTCACGATCGGGTTTTGCTTTGGCAGGGGGAGCGCCCGCTGATCTTGCTGCGGGAGATGCCTGCGGGGGGGAGGCAGTTGATTTGCGAGTTTGATCTGGAGCAGTCGAATGCGCGGCGGTTGCCTGCGCTGGCGGTGCTGCTGCATCGCTTCTTGGAGACGTTGCGGCGTTCCTTGGTGGTGCCCGAGGCAGCAAACTTCGATGTACATCAACGATTGGCGCTGGCGTGGAAGGCGTCTCCGAAGTTCGGCGAACTACGGGTGATCACATCGCCGGACTCAGACATGATGGAGGAAGTCGAGTTGCCGAGGTCGCGGGCGACCCTGGCCAGGGCTCCCGCACGTCCGGGCTTCTTTGAGGTCTGGCAGGATGACGTGAGGCTGCTGCACGGAGCCGCCCATTTTGCGGATGCAAGGGAGGCCGATCTTTCCGCAGCGAAGCCTTTCGATGGTCTGCCGGGCGTCGTCGCGGAACAGGTGGAGGTTTTGTATGAGGCGGACCCGCGTTGGAGGTTGTGGCTCCTGGGGATGTTGGCGGCTCTTTTGGCAAGCTGGTGGTTTTCGAGGGATCGTGGCGCCGGGGAACCTGAGAAAGGAGGAGTGGGCGGGGCGGGAGCCTGGCCGTCCAGAAGATGATGCTTCGAAATCCAGAGTGGCTTGCGCTGCTGCCAACCGTGGTTGTGGCGGGGTGGGTGCTGGTGGATACCTCGGTCTCGGCGGAGGAACCGATGAGCGCCCAGCTTCCAGAATTGGACAAGCTCCTGGAAAACAGTCGCGGATCGAATGATCGCCTCAGCTACCTGAGTTTTGGCGATGAGGTGATGCGACGGGGAAGTGAGGGGGCGGAACTCTACGAGCGCAATCGGCAGCAGACGCGGACGGCGCTCGCCATTTCCCAAGCGCTGGCATACGCCCAAAGGGACAGTCAGGGGCGGCCCGCGCGACTGCTGCTACTCTCCGACGGCTACAGCACGGAGCCGCTCACGGGTGTGGCGGACAAGCTGGCGGCACAGGGGGTGGAGCTCGACTATCGATTGGTTCGGAAGCCCGAAACCCGGGACTTTCGCGTCGAGGCCATTCGTGCGCCCACGAAGGTTCAGATCGGCGAGCCTTTTCTAATCGAAGTGGAGGTGCGCGGAACGACCGACGGAACGGTGCCGGTGGTGATCACGCGGAACGGAAAAGAAGTGTCCCAAACGGAAGCGAGCTTGGCGCTTGGCCGTGGGACGGTGAAACTGACGGACCGGCTCGCGTTTCCCGGCGTGGCCCAGTATGAAGCGCGGGTCCGGCCCGAAGTGGACGCGCATCCGGGGAACAACGCAAGGAGTCTGATGATCGAGGCCTCGGGCGGGCCACGTGTCTTGCTCCTCACCGCTTACGCCGACGATCCGCTGCCGGAGGTGCTGCAGAGACAGGGATTCGCCGTGGAGGTGGTGACGGATGTGACGAACGTTTCACCTGCGAGAATCGTGGGAGCGAAGTGCGTGGTGTTCAACAATGTGCCCGCCTATGAACTGTCGTCGGAATTTCTTCCTGCGCTCGACTTTTACGTTCGGGAACAGGGTGGAAGTGTGATGATGGCGGGTGGAAAACGCAGCTTCGCAGCGGGGGGCTACTTTGAGTCGCCGATTGACTTACTGCTGCCAGTGTCGATGGAGCTGAAGGAGGAGCATCGAAAGCTGCGGGTGGCGATGTCCATCGTGATGGATCGCTCGGGTTCGATGTCGATGACCGTGAAGAACGGGTTCACCAAGATGTCGCTGGCGAACGAGGGCGCGGGCAATGCGATTCAGTTTCTTTCCGCACAGGATTATCTTTCGGTGTTCGCGGTGGACAGCGAGGCCCACCTGATGGTGCCGCTTCAAGAGGTGGGGCCGAACCGCGAGAAAATGTCGCGTGCGGTGCGCCGGATTGAGAGCACTGGAGGCGGGATCTTTGTCTACAATGGATTGAAGGCGGCGTGGGATCAGCTCAAAAAAGCCCCGGCGGGCCAGCGACACATCATCCTGTTTTCCGACGCGGCGGATTCCGAGCAACCGGGCAAGTACAAGCAAATGATCGCCGAGATGGTGAAGGACGGTGCGACGGTGAGCGTGATTGCACTCGGAACGCGGACCGATCCCGATGCGAAGTTTCTGGAAGACATCGCCAAACGAGGCAACGGGCGAATTTTCTTCACTGACAAGGCCGAAGAACTGCCCTCCATCTTCTCGCAGGAAACAGTCGCGGTGGCCCGCAGTGCGTTCATCACGGATCCGGTGGCAACCCAGGGGGCCCCGGGTTGGCTGGAGATCTCGGCAAAGAACTTTGATTGGTTGGGTGAGGTGGATGGCTACAACCTCAGCTACCTGCGGGAGTGGGCGGGGCAGGGGCTGATCACGAAGGACGAGTATCTGGCGCCGCTGGTGGCGTTTGGACAGCGAGGCTTGGGACGATCCGCTGCGGTGAGCTTTCCACTGGGGGGCGAGTACTCGGGTCGGGTGCGGGCCTGGGATCGCTATGGAGACTTGGTGC
>CAXBNA010000061.1:0-29122 GCA_963976915.1 uncultured Verrucomicrobiales bacterium | reverse complement strand
CGCTCGACACCGTCAAGGACTTCGGCATCAAGCTCGTCGAACTCGCGGGCACCTACGACCTGGAGCCAGCCGCCTTCAAGGCCGAGCTCGACCAACGCGGACTGAAGGCAGTCAGTGGCCACTTCCCTTATGGACGCTGGGAGAAGGAGCCCGATGCCGTCGCGCAGGAAGCGAAAGCACTCGGACTCGAGTACGCGGGTTGCGCCTACGCTGCCCACGCCACCCCTCTCGATGAGATCCAGACTCGTGACATCGCGGAGGTCTTCAACAAAGCAGGCGAGGCACTGGCCAAGGTTGGCATCACCTTTTTCTACCACTTTCACGGCTTCGAGTTTCAGAAATGGAAAGACGGTCAAACGCTCGCCGACCTCCTCATTCAAGAGACCGACCCAAAGGCCGTGAAGTTCCAAATGGATGTCCTCTGGATTGTCTTTCCCGGTCAGGACCCCGTCACCCTGTTGGAGAGATACCCGGATCGCTGGGAACTCATGCACCTCAAGGACCTCCAGCAAGGCGTCGCCACGGGCAGCCTCACGGGCAAGACCGACGTCAATAACGATGTCACCCTCGGCACGGGTCAAATGGACTGGCCTGCCATCCTCAAGACCGCACAAAAGGTCGGCGTAAAGTACTACTTCATCGAAGACGAAAGCTCCCGCTCTGAACAACAGATCCCCGACAGCCTTGAGTATCTCAGCAGCGTGACGTGGTAGGTCCACCATGGCCCCGAACTGGATCGGCATCGCGGCGGGAACGCTGTCGGTCATTATTTTCTTCTCGACCTATCGGGCAGGGCGTCCCCTTCCTCCTGGAAGACGGACGCTCTTCACCCTGCTCGCACTCATTCTCGCGATTCCGGGTGCCAGCTTCGCGGCCTACTACACACATCTCTTTCCGGAGCCTGCTTGGTACTACGAGTTCCGTTCTTGGGCAGGGACGGAGTTCCTCATCCTCTCCATCGGTTTGGCGGGTGGTCTGCTATGCCTTGGATTCTCGTCTCTCGGACGCATCTGCGTCCTCCTCTTGGTCGTCGCCCTTTCCTTCGGCCCGTTTCTGAAACCCATTCTGGGATCCCTCAATCCCAACGAACTCCGTGATCTTTGGCACGATGACGTGTGCATTCAGAGCACCGCTTCAACCTGCGGCGCCGCTTCGGTCGCCACGATCCTGCGTCACTTCAATCTGAATGCGACCGAAGCCGTTCTGGCGCACGAAGCCTACTCCTACGTGGGTGGGACCGAAGCTTGGTATCTGGCTCGCGCCGTCCGAAGACGCGGTCTCAACGCCACCTTCCAATTCATGCCGGCACGCAACCCAACGGTCGACCTCGCGCTCCCAGCTCTGGCGGGTGTTCGCTTGGCAGGCGCGGGACACTTCATCCCGATCCTCAGCTTCGATGGTGAGGCCTACGTGATCGGAGATCCGCTCGTCGGGCGGCAATCCCTTTCCCGATCTGAACTTCTCAACCGTTATGACTTCACCGGCTTCTTCATGCCGATCCAAGTACCGTCATCGCACTGAGCATCCCAAGTCTGAGTTCACCTTCGACGGCTCCATCTTGCGATGCTCGACCCACTGCCTTTGAATTGAGGCGGGGTGAATGACCGTGCGTGCCGGAGCAAGGTGACCCGACACGCACGCCACAAGCTTATTCAACGTTCGCGCCGACGACCGCAGCCATCTGCATCATGTTGACCGTTTCGCCTTCCTTCATCTTCGTGAAGTCCGTGACCTTGCCGGTCTTGCTCTTCGACTTCGTGTTGCGGAAGATGGGGAGCAACTTGGCGTCCGCCACGATGAACTTACCGCCCTCGCCGGGCTTTCCATTCTCGGTCTTCGTCTGCAGGTTGTTGGCTTTGATGTAGTCCCAGAGCTTCTTGGTGATCTCCGTGCGGGGGAGTTCCGAGGCGCCCAAAAGCTCCGCGAGAGCGCTTTTGAGTTTCACTGGTTTGTTGAGTCCTTTTGCTTCTTCCATGGTGTTATGTAGTTGGGTTAATGGTGATGAGGCCTATTTGAGCCCCGTTTTGGCCCCGCGTCCAGATCTGAACCCAAGAACAGCAAAATGCTGCCAAAATCCCGGTAGCTGGCCAACTTTGCAGATGGCTTCACCCCATTCCCAAATCAGGCTCGAAAGATCGTCCACACAGACCAGTCATGATGCCGCCAACCGCCGGAAAAAGAGAACCGCGCCCCTCTCCTGAAGCAAAGGGGTCAGGGTCAACCCAGCCACTCAGCGGCCGATCGACTGCGACGCACGCGCCAGAAGCGAGTCTCCCTGGACGCGGTATTGGCGCAGCGAGCCATATCCGGGCCGATGCTGCCCATAGTTCGCTGAACCAGAGTCCAGCAATGGGGCCAATTGCCTCCAGACCTGCGTGGCGTTGTCAAACGGCTGCCGCAGATTGTCTTGGTTGTGGCCCGCCTGAGCATTGTCCAGCACCACCTTGATCCATTGCGAGAAATCCCCCGCCTGCTGAGTTGCCAACTGACGATCATTCTCGGTCACAAACCTCCCGTTTCCGCTCTGGATCACTCCTCGCAGATTGAGCGCAAATTGATACAGTTCCGAGATCGCGTTCAAATTCACCGGGGTCCCGTAGCCATAGCTGGGCCGGTTCCCTGAACCATAGTTCGGACGGTATCCTGGAGGCGCGTAGGACGGAGCCCAATTCATCATGGAGCGCATTTGCGCCATGTTGCCGTCGATCTCCTGAATCGCCACCCAAGCCTGCCGGGTATTGATCTGCTGAACGAGAGGCCTCACTTGAATCCAGTCGTTCTCGACTTGCGTCCACCGCTGGGACAAATTGTTGGGGTCCTCCCCTGCCCGCACGCCCTGACCGAAATTCCGGAATCCCCTTGCCATTGCCTCGTCGGGCCGCCCTTGAAGCCGGATGCCGGAACTTGCAAACACATCCTCCACAATCCTCGCGCTGCTCTCCGCCAAGCCGGACAGGGAGTCCGACGTCCTCCGACCCCGAAAAACCGTGGGGCCGTTGTCGACGTAATCAGGATACCTTTGCCGACCATCCTGCCATTGGCTGTCGTCATTCCGCCACCTGTCGTCGCGGCTGTCGCGGCCATTGCGATTTGCATCTGCCAAAGCTCGCGCAATTCTCTCAAACACATTGTCGGCTGCGGCATTTCCAGAAAGGAACAGGCTCATTCCAGCCGCCACCAGCCATCCCCGGTGAAACCCTCGATGATTTGTCTTCATAATTAATAACTCCAAGTAACTTTAGGTACTACGCTCCGACCGACAAAGGCAAGCCGATTCAACGCTCAACCTTGGAAGCGACCAGGCACAATATTATTCACCCGACCCGCTCCTGGCACGATGAAGGAAGCACTTTTGTCTTGTCCCCAAACCCCAATCCAAACAGCATTCCAAGACAACCCAACTCCAGACCCACCATGCACCGCTCCACCGCCGCTCTCTTCATCCTCCTCTTTGCAGGGCACCTCACCCAGGCTGCTGAAGTCGTCGAAGCCGGCCCCGGCTTTGAAGACGCCCTCCCCGGCGGCAAAGAGGCCGATGGCATCCGAGGTGACTTCGTCCTGCGCAACAACCTCGTCGAGGCCGTCATCTCCCACAACGCGCCCCTCCGCCGTGCCAACATGAGCACCTTCTATGGTGAGGACGGCATCAGTCCCGGCTGCCTCTACGACCTCACTCTGCGTGGCGCCAACAACGACGAACTCGTCATCTACGCGCCCTGCGGCCACGGCCCTGTTTCCTACGTCCGCGAGGTCGCCACTAGGGAACAAGACACCGCCGCCATCGAGACCGTCATCACCGCCGCGTCCAACGGCGGCGTCTTCGAGCGTCACGAATACCGCGTCCGCGAGGGCCACCGCGGCGTCTTCATCACCACCATCTTCCGCAACGAATCCGACAAGGCTACCAAAGTCTCCACGCGCGACGACTGGAACCGCTTCAACGTCAAGGGCAGCGCCGCCGGCATCGATTGGGTGGATGCCATCAATCCCGCTCACAAGTGCGGCTACGCCCTCGGCATCCTCAAGCTCGAAGGCGTCGAAAAACTCCCATCCGAAGTCGAACTCGCCGTCGGACAAGAGATCGTCATTCAGCGCTTCTTCGCGGTCGGCACCTCGCCGGCCGACGCCGTCTGCGCGGTCCTCACCGCTCAAGGAAAAAAACTCGTCCCCGTCTCCGGCCGCCTCATCGATTCCGCCACGGGCAAAGGCATCTCCACCGGAGTCGTCCACGTCCCGCTCGGAAAATCCACCGTCCCCTGCCACCCCGACGCCGACGGCCGATTCGTCCTCATGCTCCCGCCGGGTCCCCTCAAAATGACTGCCTCCGACCTCGGCCGCGACGACGCCTCGATTGCCACCGAACTCGGCGAGTCCGGCCAATACACCCTTCCAGACACCGCCATGTCCCCTGCCGCGCGCATCCGCGTCGCCGTCACCGACCAGGCCGGGGTTTCCATGCCCTGCAAGACCCAGTTCATCGGCATCGACGGCACGCCCAACCCCAACCTCGGCCCCATCGAGCGCGCCCACGGCTGCAAGGACCAGTATCACAGCGAGACCGGTGCCTTCACCGTCCAGCTCCCCGCCGGAAAGTACAAGATCATCGTCACCCGCGGACCCGAATACAGCCACATCGACCAGGACGTCACCGTCGAGCCCGGCAAGGAGGCGGTCGTCTCGGGCAAACTCCAACGTTTGGTCGATTCCACCGGCTGGATCAGCTCCGACTTCCACAACCACAGCTCCCCCTCCGGCGACAACGTCTGCGACACCGACGGCCGCGTCATCAACCTCGCCGCCGAGCACATCGAGTTTGCCCCCACCACCGAGCACAACCGCTTCTACGACTGGGAACCGACGATTGAATCCCTCGGCCTAGTCCCCTTCATCAAGACCGTGAAGGGCGTCGAACTCACCGGCCGCGGGCAGCACTTCAACGCCTTTCCCTTCGAGCCCGATCCCGCCCTCCAGGACGGCGGCGCGCCCGTCTGGAATGATGATCCCCGCATCACCGCCCTCACCCTCCGCCGCTGGCAGGGCGAGCGCCCCGAACGCTGGATTCAGTTCAATCACCCCACCCTCTCCCAAATGTTCGCCGACCGCGACGCCGACGGCATCGTTGATGGCGGCTTCGTCGGCGTTGGCGACATGATCGACGGCATCGAGTCGCAAAACGGCAACACCACGAACATCCTCGCCGACGCGCCCTTCACCGTGGACCGCACCCCCGGCTCCCTTTCCGCCAAGGCCAAGGTCATCCGCGAGTTCACCTGGCGTCAGCTCCTCAACCAGGGCCACCGCCTCACCGCCGTGGCCGTGGCGGATGCCCACACCGTCTATGGAAACGGCGTCGGCGGCTGGCGCATCTACCTGCCCAGCAGCACCGACGATCCCGCGAAGATCGATTGGAACGACCTCTCCCCCCATGCCAAGTCCGGCCACATCTTCCTCACCACCGGCCCCTTCCTCGAGGTCACCACACCCGATGGCAAGATCGCAGGCGACGACGTCCGCAGCGGCGGCGGCACCACCCTCCACGTCCGCGTCCAGTGCACCGACTGGCAGGACATCGACCGCGTCCAGGTTCTCGTCAATTCACGTCCTCACCCGCGCTTCAACTTCACCCGCGCGACCCATCCCGACATGTTCCAGGACGGCGTCGTGAAGTTCGATCAGAACATCGAGATCCCGCTCCAAAGCGATGCCCACCTCATCGTCGTCGCCATGCATGAAACGATGACCCTTAAGACCGGCTTCGGCACCAGCCCCCAGTCCAACCTCCGCCCCTGCGCCTACAACAACCCCATCTACGTCGATGTCGACGGCAACGGCTTCCAACCCAACCACGACACCCTCGGCTTCGACCTCCCCTCCATGAAACTCACCGCCGACGACGCCAAAGCCCAACTCATCCGCGCTGGTCTCATGGAGCCGCCTGCGCCGGAAAAGGAAAAAGAGGAGATCAAACCGGCAAAAGCGGTTGAATAGACATCGCCTACAGGGCTTCCGTCCGGCAGCAAGAGCCGCATCTGGCCCTTGACCCAACAATGCCATCCCATAAGCTTCTCGAGCCAGTTCCGATAATCTCGCTCGAAACGCACATTGAAGAACTTGTTCGCGTTCAAGCCTCTTCAATCCACTGCAACGCTGAAGCATTGCTGGTACCTCGTTCTTCCTGATCGAGCAGCAAGATAAATTCGCATCAATGACGTTCCCATCCAACAAGTGATGGACTAGCTTTGCCCTCCATGAAGTCTTCACGTTCTGTGGACCGTCGAGTTTTGATTTTTGCCGTGTCCTTGTTTGGCTTGGCAGGCACTGCGTTGGCGGCGGAGACATCCAATGAACCGGCGCTGCCCGAAGTAGTCGAGGACTCGAATCTTCGCCTTACGATCAATGCCGCGATCCAGGATGCATTGGAGCATACGAAATTCCTCCGCTCCACACGCGACAGAACACTCGTCCAAGTGATGATTCAGCTCGATGATCCGCCTACAGACATGGCGTTTGATGTGGATGTGCGCTCGGGAGATCGGGTATGGCGGGTTGGGCCTATGGGTTGGAAGCAAGGCAATGTAACATGGTGGGCGTATGACTTGGATTTACCGGAGGACTTGAAGCGTGTCGATGTGGTTTTTACGCCAAGTGCCAGGGCGAGCATGCTTGTGACCCAGTTTCCAACCTCTCGCATCGAACCAATCGATCAAATTTGGGGCGGTTCTCCAATTGTTGTCTCCGACGTGGAAGTGAAGATGCAGGACATCGAGATGATCGGGCGTCGCGCACCAACTGAAGACGAGGCGCGACAATATCTCTTGAATGAGCTCCTCCCTGACGAAAAATTGCGGCAGAGTGTCGTCTCTGGCAGCAGCTTTGAAGAAATTGAGCATGAGTTGGAGGCACATGAGGCAGAATCGGGCCGCTCAACCTCCAGCCGATACGCCTTGGCATGCCTCAAAATCGCACAGAACGAGTTGCTCAAGGCGATGGAGCTTCTTGATGCGATTAAAGATGCACCTGAATTGGATATCCAAATTCAGAGGCAGAAACGGCACATCTGCGCCAGATGGTTTCGGGCGGCGCGTGAGAACGAGGTTGATGCCATGTATGAATTAGGATGCGCTTACTACCGGGGAGGTGGCGTCGCGCAAAACCTGCACCAAGCGAAATATTGGTTACTGAAAGCGGAACAAGGAGGACACGCAAGCGCCGCTGAAGTGTACGGGTCAATCGCCCCTTTGTTTCCCAACCTAAAAAGACAAGCGGCGGACACGCTGGCATCGTATCGCAAGCAGGCGGAGAACTGGCACGCGAAGTCAGAAGTTTCCTACGATCAGTGGGTTGCGGACCATCGACGAGCGTCGCTTAAGGTTCCTAATATCCATCAGGAGCAGGTGGACCTTGTCGTCGGATTGACGACCTATCAAAAGGAGTCTCCGGGATTGGGAAACAGTGTCTCGGGTACCTTGGATGGCTTTGTAGGCAGCTATGGAGCCGTGGTCTCGTCAGATCGACGGGAACGAACGTTCTCCGAGTCATCGAGGTCCAGTAGAGGTGGAGGAAGTCCGGATCCGCTGCCTCAGGAGAAATTTGATCAGATTCTGGAGTTGCTGCCAAGCCTTCCCGATGATCACGGAATACTTCCCCCGCCAAACCGGCAGTTGCTCGTTGAATATGAAAATGAAGGTCGCCACACGCACAGGGTGTATGACTTTGCGGAGCTACCCGATCCGGTTTTGGATTTGATGCGGATCATTCGGTTTGGACATGCGTATGTGCCTGCCTTCGGGCCATACAGCATGATCGATGTCTGTGGGTTTGAGCACAACGGCGTGATGAGCGTCTCGTCACCAAACGAAATCCTTTATTCAGGTGGCCGGGATCGGATTCAGTGGTGGAACGCCGCAACGCATGAGTTCATGGCGGAAGTCACGGTGAACTACCCGCGAATAATCAAAATCTCACCCGACGGGGCCTTGGCACTGGTAACTTCTGCCGATGGGCTGGTCGTGCTGGATCTGGACGAGAGGAAAACGCTTCACGTTTTCCGGGACAGGTACAATCCCGTGTTCAGCCCCGATGGTCGTCATGTATTTCTGTCGAGACACAAGCTGCCAATGGAGGTGCGGGACACCCGGTCGTGGGAGGTGACAGGTTTGCCCTCAAGTTTTCCGGCAGGAACGACGCATTACTTTGGTGCCCGAACAACCGACCGGGCTGTGGTACGTCATGAAGACGGATCGGTCGTCTTGATCAAGCGTTCAGAGCAAAGCGACGTTGCCAAACTAAGCGATCAATCGGATGGGCGGCTGCTGGTCGAGTTCTCGCCCGATGAGTCGCTCATCGCCGTGTGTCTTTGGCGGTATGTGTCCACGTTCGACAAGAAAGATCTAGTCGTAGTATTCGATGCAAATTCGGGCCAGCGAATCCATGTGCCGAGGCACTATGAAACTGGAATGAGTCGTGAAAAGGTGGATGCGTTGCTTTGGACGCCAGAAGGCGAGTACGTATTGGTTGGTGGCGATTCCTCAATCAGCATCTTCAATGCGAAGTCGGGCCGTCACCGAGGGGAAATGACTGGATTGACGCAACTCAATGGCATGGGGCTGCTGCCTGAATTGAATGAATTGGCGGCTGGTGACGACTATGGAGACATTCACTTTTGGAAATTGTCCGATGTCCTGAGTCAAGTGAAGGAGTTTGAAGCCAGCTTGAAAGGGAGATCCCCGTAGAATCAGAGCACCGACGACGACGCCAAAACCCACTGATCGGCGCCGCATGAAGGAGTCGTGAGGCGATTCTTGACAGAAGGAGCACAGGAAACGGGGACCATGCGAAAATCGCGACAAGGTAGCGTTGCGCGTTTCGCCAGATCCCGCGATCACGAAATCGCTCGAGCGCTGGCCAAATCCGCGCCGATAAGGCTTTCCTGAGCCAAAGTTCCGCGTGCCTTCATCTGGCTGACACCAGCCCCAACGCCAAAAGAGCTCTCCCCAATGAGACAACACCGTGCCCAAAAGCGGTGAGGGAGTGCCCGAGTCGGAAGAGCGCGTGCGCGAACGAGAAAAGGGCGTTCCCCAGCGGGATTGGGGCAAGCCCCAGCCGGACAAAGGCACCCGAAACTCTCAGAAAGGCTTTCCTTTTTGGGAAAGGGGCTCGCTTAAATGCCACAAAGGCATGCCTTTGCCGCACAAACGCTTGCCCGATTTTTGCTCGGGCGAGGTTCCATTTCAGCCCTTGATCGTGCCGGCCTCTGGGGTAGTCCGCCAAGCAGATTGCAGCTCATGGAGTGTTGAACTGGGAAGCTAGCCGCTACGCCTTGAACTCAGCCAAAATCTCTCATCGATTCTTCACCATCTGCTTGGCGCACAACACTAGCGCCATGCGGCGTTCTTTCTTGCGCCATCGCTCTTTCCTCGAAAGAATGCCTCAGGACACCCGGAGATTTTGCCATGAAACGATCCTTCGCCTTTGCCGTCACACTTCTCGCTCTGGTCATCACGCGGCTCCCGGCCCAAGAGATTTTTGACCATGCAGCGGCGGTCGACGAGGCGGTGACGGCAGAGATGGAGCGACAAAAGATTGTGGGTGCTGCGATTGGGATCCTTCGGGACGCTCAGGTGGTTTACACCAAGGGCTACGGATTGGCCGATGTGGAGTCCGGCGAGCCGGTCACGGAGGCGACGGTTTTCAACTGGGCGTCGAATTGCAAACCGGTCATGGCCACCGCCGCGATGCAGTTGGTCCAGAGTGGCGAACTGGATCTCGACCTGCCCATTGAGACCTATCTCCCGACGTTGCCGGATGCCATGAGACCCATCACGACGAGACAGTTGCTCTGCCATCAAAGCGGCATCCCCCATTACTCCAACGGGAAGGTGATTCCCACGGGCGAGAAGGTTGGGCCCGGTGACGAACTGGACCCCGAGAAAAGCCTGCGCCGCTTCCTGAAATCCCCGCTGATCTTTGAACCCGGCACCAAGAAGGACTACTCATCCTATGCCTACGTGCTGCTGAGTGCCGTCGTCCAGGCGGCTGGAAAGGCCTCCATTGTGGACCAACTCAAGGCCCGGATCATTCAGCCTCTGGACCTCACCTCGTTCCAGTTCGACTTGCCGTTCAATGGCCAGGAAAATTGGGTCAAGAGCTACAAGATCAAGGACGGCCAACCTGTTCCCGTAGGCGAATACGCGCACTTTTGGAAGCACGGAGCCGGGGGCTACAAGTCCAACATCGGAGATTTTGCACGGTTCGCCCTGGCGCTGGGGAACCGGGAACTGATCAACGAAGAGACCTCCGCCACCATGTGGACCCGGCAGAAAACGCTCAAGCAAGTGGAGACGGATTTCGGGCTCGGTGTGCTGGTTTCCGGCAGAGAACGGGGGCTCAAGGTTTCCCACAGCGGATCGCAGGACGAAACCCGCACCCGGATGGTCATCTACCCCAACCAAGGGCACGGCGTCGTCGTTCTGTGCAACACCAAGGACTGCGATCCCGGAAAGATTTCCACAGTCATCTACTCGGCCATGCAGAAGCCGTAGTGACTCCGCACAGGAAAGAAAACCAATTCAGATTGTGCGACGGTGGCTCTGGCAGATTCCGAGCGCCGATGCCCCTGACATGCTCCGACAGGTTTGCTCCGGGGTTCCGGGTTTAGGGCCGGGAGTCGATGCCCGACCGAACAAATCCAGAGGACCGGGGACCACGCGAATTTCGTTGCCCTGAGTCATCTGCGGATTGCGCTTCTCCCCGTCAGTCGTTTCGAGGTGTTTTGCCCCTCAAAACCCGGCCGGCTTTTTGGCACCCAATTCGCGAGCCGACCCTCAAAATTTTTTCTTCGCCGCCTTCAAGTAGTCAGCGTTCTCCTTCATCCGGACTTCGAACCGTTCTTCCAAGCTCCGCACTCCCAGGTTCGAACTCTTCACTCCCACGAGACCCTTCAAAAGACTCACCAAGTCTTCCACATCTCGGGTCATCACAAACTCGGGCGCGATGCGTCGTTTGTCGTCAGTGTTGTGGTAGTTGCCCAAAGGAATCGAAATTCCGACACTGCGGTAGCCCGCCGCCCGAACGGCCGATGCCTCGCAGGCACCTGCATCCAGCAGCGTTCTTTGGACGCGCACGCCCTGCGCCGTTGCCGTCCGCATGATTTCGTCAATGGCATCGGCATCAAAAACGGAGAGTCGATCCCCAATCCGCACGACCGGGCCGCGCCCCATCACCGCACCATTCACAGGTCGGCTCGTCTCCACCGAGACAAAGACTGCCTCGTCCTTGTAAGGCCACTTCTTCGCCACGTGCCAAGCACCCAGAAAACCCACTTCTTCCGCCCGGGTGAACACCGCATGCACCGTCGTCTTGATGTCCAAGCTGGCCAATCCCCAAAACGTCGCCACAATCGCGGCGCATCCCACCAGGTCGTCACAGGCATGCGCCTCGATCTTCTCGTCCGTCACCTTGACGGGAAACTTCCACGTCGCCAAATCGCCCTTGGCCTTCCGCAGGCCCTTTTTGACGCCGGCCGCCACCACTTCAGGTGCCACGCCACCGAGAAAGTCCCAGCCCTTGCCGCCCGGAGTTTTGACAAAACCCGGATGATCCATGTGCGCCCCCAGCACCCACTGATCCTTGGTCACACGCTTGCCGTTTTTGTAGGTCGCGTGAAGATTCCCAAATCGGTCGCACTTCAATTTGACGTTGGGACAGTCGCGAAGCAGCGCTTCAATCTCGCCCCGCACGTGATATTCGTGGAATGGAGCCGTGGGCTGTTTCAGAATGCGCTTGAGAATCGTGGTGAGTGTCGGCACTGCCATGGTGAAGCGTAGCGCTATTTTATTAAAGACCAACTGACAACGTGAAGAAGCTCCGATATTTCCTCGAAGATCTGATCCTTCGATCGGTCGCCTGGCTGTTTCCCAAACTCCCCCGCCGCTTCATCCTCGTCGTCTGCAACCTCTTGGGGGATCTCGCCTACCATTTGGATCGTCGGGGACACCGCACCGCTTTGGAAAACCTGGAACTGGCCTTTGGAGACGCTCTGTCCCCCTCGAAGAAGCGCCAGATCGCCAGGCACTCCTATCGCACCTTCGCCCTCACCTTCCTAGACCTCTTCTGGGTACCTGCACTCACACCCGAGAACTGGAGAACCTACATCCGGCTCGATCCCTGCGGTGAGCCCGCAATGGCGGCAGCCCGGGAGAAGGGCTCCATTTGGGTGACCCCGCATTTTGGGAACTTCGAACTCTTCAGCCTCATTTGCGGGTACCTCGGGTTCAAGTTCGCCGTCGTGACCGAGGATTTCAAGAACGAGGCCCTCACCGGCCTGTTCCGAGACCTTCGCGGACATTCGGGTCACAACGTGATTTCCAATAAAGGCGCCATGGTCCGCGTGCTCAAGATGCTCAAAAAGCAGGGCCACTGCGCGATGCTCACCGACCTGACGACTCCTCCGAGTAAGAATACCGCCATCATTCGCTGCTTTGGACGGCTCACCTGCGTCACGTCCATGCATGTGCTGCTGGCCCAACGGACGGGAGTCCTCATCTTGCCGGGGCTTTGCACTCCGAGTGCGGATGGGCGCTACGATGCCCGCACACTGACCTCCATCGCCATCGGAGAGAATGATTCCATTCCCGAGGCCACGCAAAAAATCTGGGATCTCTTCGAGAAAGAGATCCGTCGACGACCCGAATGCTGGCTCTGGATGTACAAGCACTGGCGCTTTCAGCCCACGAAGACGCCCGATTGCAACTATCCCTCCTACGCGCGCTATGCGCCGACCTTTGAAACGCAAGCCCGGGAGCAAGGCCTGCTGCCGCCAGTCGACGACGATCGCACTCCATGAAAAAGCCGGACGGGTTTCCCTCGTCCGGCTTCGGAAAGATTTCTCTGCGGAATTGGCTCAGGAATCGGAGCTTTCTTCGATGTAGCGAACCACGTCACCCACCGACTGCAGCTTCTCCGCCTCTTCATCAGGAACGTCGATGCCAAATTCTTCTTCGAAGGCCATCACAAGCTCAACTGTATCCAGAGAGTCAGCACCGAGATCCTCGATGAATTTTGCCTCTTGTGTGACTTGTTCTGGGTTTACGCCGAGCTGCTCGACGATGATGTCTTTGACTTTTTCGCTGATGTTGTCTGCCATAGTAAAAGGGGGCTGATGATGGGGCGGAGCTTTAGCGGCTGAGAACCGTTTGGCAAGGAAAAAACGGTCACATTTTTCGAGTTCACCTCGTGAGACCTCCTCAAGAATCGGCGCGATCCGAGTCCTCATCCTCGTCTTCGTCCGTTTCTTCGTCCTCGTCGTCCGCCACTTTTTCGATCAATTCGCCACTGAATTTCGCCAACAAAGCCGACAGGATCATGTCGGCACCTCCAAATTTGAGGTCGTCGATCACGGCCTTCTGGTCCTTCCCTCCGTCCCCATCGCGGAACCAGACGTAGGCCAGCCCCTTTTGATCCCATTTCCGCGTATCCACCTTGAAAGCGTCCGCAAAACGAACGGTGATGCCTTCGGGCGTAATGAAGTGATCCGTCCCACCCCGAAGCACCTTGTTGCGGTTCAACAGGACCAGAACGCCCACCACAAGGGCTCCAAGAATGGTGCCGCCCCCCCACCAGAATTGCTCGGTGATTTCCTTGTCTGTGTATTTCTCATTCTTCTCCGGCCATCCCCGCTCGGCAGCATAGGCCGCCCATTTGGGGGGCTCTCCATTCTCTCCGGTTGGCCATCCTTTTTTTCCCGATTCCTCCATCCACTGGGCCAGCCGCCCGGTGGCCTTGGCTTCGTCGTAACTTGGAAGCAGCTCGTTTTCAAACCAGAGCTGTTTCTCCGCCCGCACATTCTTCTTCGGGTATCCGATGGCCCCGTCATAGATGAAATACACCCCCATCAAAAACAGCATCCCACCCAGAATCCCCATGCGACGAAAGTACCAACGCGTTACTTTGCACACCACCTCGCCATCGGAGGCCGCAGCGATGTCAGTCGAAACTTTTGGGTCGGAGGATTCCATCATTGCCCATTCAATCATGCTCCATCGCTGTGGCAACCATCGAGTTCGCCGGATTCGAAAGGAACGATCCGCGTCTCCTGATTCCATCCGCCGACGTATTTCGTATTCGATATTTGCCTCATTTGAGAGCAATGAACCCTGTTTCAAAACCACCCTACCCCAATGAATTCATTCCATTCTGAAACGCTCGCTTACTTTATCTACGGCATGGGCGGAGGTGCCACTTACTGGCTGATCATGCTTGGAGGTGTCGCCCTTTCAATGCTCGCCTCATGGAAGGTCAGCTCCGCCTACAAGCGCTACAGTCAGGTCCAGGCACGCTCCGGCATCACCGGTGCCCAGATCGCACAGCGCATCATGGACCTCAATGGCATCCACGATGTTTCCATCATGTCCACCCGCGGTCATCTCACCGACCACTACGACCCCACACGGAAGTGCCTCGTCCTCTCCGAAGAGAACTACCACGGCACCAATGTGGCCGCCCTGGGCGTGGCAGCGCATGAAGCCGGTCACGCCATTCAGCATAAGCAGCTCTACGCCCCGCTTCAGTGGCGCATGGCGGCGGTCGGCATCACCACCATGGCGGGTCAGGCCATCCCCATCATTGGGATCATTGGCTACATGATTGCCCCAAAACTCGCGCTTCCCCTGCTCGTCGCAGCTTTCGGGATCGTGATGCTTTTCCAACTCGTCACATTGCCTGTCGAATTCGACGCCACCGCCAGAGCGAAGAAGCACCTCATTGGAACGGGCGCGGTCGCTCAGGGCGACGAGTTCAGATCCATGAGCAAGGTGCTCGATGCCGCCGCTCTTACTTACGTCGCGGCCTTTCTCAGTTCCCTCGCCACTTTCCTGTTCTTCCTTCTGCGGATGCTCGGTGGTTCGCGCGATGAATGAATTCGCCTCGCCCCGGCGTTGCCATTCGACCCGCATCCATCCCATGAGATCCGCTGTCCTTCTGCTCCCCCTTTGCGTCGCCACAACCAACATCTGCCCCGGCCAGACCTCCGCCGTGCCGGACAGCCACGCATCGCTGAAACAGGAGGTGCAACTCGCCTACGCACGCGGCCTCAACTTCCTCCGCTCCCAGCAGGATGAACAAACCGGGCAATGGGGCCAAGCGGAACCCGTCGCCTTCACCGGTCTCGCTTCCGCCAGCTTCCTTCTCGCCCCCGGCCGCGACTTCGCTGACCCCGTCCCACCTGAGGCAGAACGCGGACTTCGCTACCTGCTGGGCAACGCCAAACCCGACGGCGGCATCTACACGGAAGCCCGCGCCAACTACAACACCGCCCTTGCGGTCATGGCGCTCCTTCTCGACCCTGCTTCGGAAGAAGACGCCACCCTCCTGGCCGCCCGCCGTTTCCTCATCCGTCACCAGATGGACCTCGACAGCCCCGGCACCAACGACAACCCGCTCGATGGCGGGATCGGCTACGGCGACGACAAAGGCTACCACGCCGACCTCTCCAACACCGTCTTCGCACTCGAGGCCCTGCATTACTCGGAAAAGCTCCTCGCTGATCGTGGGGATGCCCTCAAGAATGAGCCCAAGCTCAACTACGCGGCCGCCATCGATTTTATCCAGCGCTGCCAAAACCGTTCCGAGAGCAATCCTGCCTCGTGGGTCAGCAAGGACCCTGCCGACAAGGGCGGCTTCATCTACAACCCAGTCGAAACCCGCGGCGGCAAGGTCGAGAATCCCGATGGGACAGTCTCCCTGCGCTCCTACGGCAGCATTAGCTACGCAGGGCTCCTCAGCTTCATTTACGCGGGATTGGGACAGGATGATCCACGCGTCGAAGCCGTGCTCCAGTGGCTCTCGGAAAACTACACCGTCGAAGAAAATCCCGGCCTCGGCGAGCAAGGGCTCTTCTACTACTACCACACCATGGCCAAAGCCTTGGCCATCTCAGGACGCACCTTCCTCACTCTGCCCGATGGCCAAAAAGTCGACTGGCGCGAAGATCTCGCCACCCGCCTGCTCAATCTCCAAAAAGGCAATGGTTCCTGGGTGAATGATACCGGTCGTTGGATGGAGAGCGATCCCGTCCTGACCACCGGGTACACCCTCCTGGCCCTGGCCCGCATTCACAGCAGCCTCTAGCCACCCTCGGGCCACATCGCCCCTCCCGCAGCAGGCGAGTCATTTCAAGGATCTCAAAAACGCGACCAAATCCAAGAGCTCCTGTTCGGACATGGTCTGATCCAGTCCCATTGGCATCAAGCTGGTCGTCAATGGCGTGTCCCCGGTGATTTCCTCGTGAGCCACCGTCACCTCCTGCCCGGCGGCATCCCCCACCAACAGGCCTTCAGCCGTGTGGCTCTTGATCACCCCGAGGATCTGCTGCCCATCGCTCGTCTCGATCACGTGCGCTTCGTAATCCCTCGCGAGCGTGTTGCTCGGAAACAGGATGCTCTCCAAAAGATCCCGCTCGGTCCGAATCGCTCCAATTTTTGACAGGTCCGGGCCAATGGCACGGCCCACCTCACCAATCCTGTGGCAGGCCAGACAGGTCCCCTTGCCCAATTCAAAATGCCGTTTCCCTGCGGCCGCATCGCCCCTCGCAATCGCTTGCTCCGCCAGAGGGGCCAATTGACGTTTCTTGGCTTCGTTCGCCTCCGTCGACCTCACGTAAGCAGGCCGAATCACCTTCTCAAAAATCCCCGGTGAGACCCCGCTGAAAGCCTGTCGGTAATGACTTTCCTGGCGACTGCCCAGCACTGGGTTCTTGGCGAGTTCCACAGCAACCCCGCGTGCGGCTTCCTCGTCCTTCACACGCCGCATCATCCCCAGCAATGCTTCCAGCTCCACGGGCCCCACCTTGGCAAACAACGGAGCGATCGCCTTCAGGGCCTCGTTCGTCGCCGGTGATGCCGCGATCATTTCCGCCGCTTGGATTCGTGCGGCTGGCGTCGCCCCCGGATCCTCCAAAACCCCGCGTACCAACTCAAAGGTATCGCCCGTCAGCTTCACACTCTTGGCAGCATCCAGTGCTTTGAGGCGGATTGACAGCGGCT
Source organism: uncultured Verrucomicrobiales bacterium (assembly GCA_963976915.1). Taxonomy (GTDB): domain Bacteria; phylum Verrucomicrobiota; class Verrucomicrobiia; order Verrucomicrobiales; family Verrucomicrobiaceae; genus CAXBNA01. The sequence goes on along the minus strand of CAXBNA010000061.1, from coordinate 12,083 downwards.
GATTTTCATCCTCTGCCAAAGCCATCAGTCTTGCATCGAAATCATCTGCGTGAAGCGCTTTGATTGCGCCCAGCAACAGTGGCGTCGGCGAATCAACGAGCATCGGCGTGAGCACGTCCGTCCAGTCCGCAGCCCTCAAATCCCCACCACGCTCAGCGAGCACCTCAAGCCCGGCATTGCGCAAGGCTGCCGAGTCGTTGAGAAGCAACTGCTTCAACAGCTTTGCCGTTTCCGTTCCGGTGGCGAGCTGCCTGCAGAACGCCGACAATGCCGTGAGCCGCTCCGGTGACACCTCGGACTCCGAAAGCCAACCCGCCAACTCCGGTGCCACCCACGCGTCTGCATCAGGGTGACCCGTCACAAAACGCAATGCCACCTCGGCCAACATTGCGTCCTGGGAATCCAAGTGCTTCTTCGCAATCCCGAGCGCCAGATTTGCCGATGCCCCATCATCGGGAGCGAAACTCAGCAAGCCTTGCCGAATCGCCACCGGATCGCTCAGGTCCTTCACCTCTGGGTATCCGATCAGCCCCTGCTGATGACAAACGAGGATCAACGCATGCAGCCCCGGATCATCCAAAGGCCGCGTCAACAGCCGCCTCGCTTCCCCCGCCAATCGTTGCCAAGCCCCGTCCTCCATTTCGCCTTCTCCCACATGTTCCGCGATCCAAGCCAACGCCCGCCTCACCACTGCCGCGTCCCCCGAATCCAAATCCATCAGTACCGACGACACGCTCTCTTCCGGCCCAATCGGCATTCTCCATTCGGCATTCGGCATACCCAGCTTCGCCGCCGGCTTCACACGATACACGGCTCCCAAGATTTCCGATTTCGCCATCAGGCTCGCCGGACAACCGATTCGAAACCAGCCACCCGTGTCCAGCACCAACAGCGATCCATCACGCGGATCTTCCATGACATCGGTGAAGTGGATGTCCGGATCATTCACTTTGAGAAACTCATTCTCCACCGCCTTGAACGTGGATCCCTCAGGCGTCAGCTCCATCCGCACCAACCGCTGCGTGTTGAAATGCGTGACCATAAAGTTCAGCGCCTCGTTCCCGCCGTAGCGTTTCCAAAAGCAGCTCCCACTCACCGCCACATGCCCGAAGTTGTACATGACCGGCATCGTCTCCAGAGTTCGCGGCAGATGCGCGATCGCCTTCATCTGATCCGAGCGTTCGTACACGCCTCCAAACAGCCAGTGAACAATCGTGTCCCCGCGAGGCTGGCGATAGTACAGGTTTTGCACGCCGATCACATCGCCCTGGGGCGTGAAATCCACCTCGACAGGATTATCACCGCAGCCCAGCGAGTGCCACGCCACATCACTCCCATCCGGCTCACAACTCCAAATCCCACAGGCCAAACTCTCATCGACGACCGTTCCATCTTTCTGAATCGCCTTGTGACCCTTCCGGCCATGGCACCAATAGAGCCGCCCGTTTGTTGGATTGAGAAATGGCCCGTGAATGTCCGCTGCATTCCCGGTGTAATCAAAACCATCCACGATCATCTCCCGCTCATCGGCCACGCCGTCGGCATCCGTGTCCGTCAGCTTCCAGATTCCCGGAGGCGACCCAACATAGAGGCTTCCATCCAGCCACAGTGCGCCCTGGGGAAACGTCATGTTGTCCGCAAAGACCGTGCTCCGGTCAAAGCGACCATCCGCGTCCGTGTCCTCCAGCATCAGCACCCGGTTTGGGGGTGCCTTCTCCAACTGCGCCTTGTTCCAGTTCACGCCCACCGCATCCCCAACGAACAATCGTCCCTGATCGTCCAGGCACCCCATGATCGGATGGGTTACCAAGGGTGCGTCCGCCGCGATCTCCAAAGTGAACCCTTCCGGCAACTGATGCTCCGGCACATCGCCCACGTAGTCGGACGTCACCACCACCGCCCTCTTGCCACTCTCAGGAATCTCCATCGACGCATCTGGAGGCAAGTCCGCCCCACGGCCACCAGTCGCCAAAACCCCAAGCACCGAGAGAACAAAAAGAAAACGAGACATAATCAGAAGGCTAGAAACAACCAACGCCGTCCACCAGCCTCATTTTGCTCCGTCTCCCTCCTGTGAATCCAGGCCCAATCCCGTCCGGCCCAGCGCGCCGCACCACTCACTCCACCACCCGCCCCACGCCCAACCGGCCCTCCGGGTCCGAGTCTTCCGAACGCGCACTCACGGTGATGAATCCGCTCGCACTCAAAATGGCCACGGCACTCATGATTCCCACCATCTCAAAACTCACGTGGCGAATCAGCGCGAAGGCCACGAACGGGGCGATCAGCCCCCGAACACCGGTGAGAAACGTGTGCACCGACATGTACTCGGCCACCGCGTGTTTCGGAGCCAGCTTCGTCACCCACAAGCTCCAGGCCACATTGCCACCCGCATTGGCGAACCCAAAGAGCGCCATCCCCACCGTCCACGCCTTGATCCCGCCACCCATGTAGAAGCACAGAATCGCCGCCGCAAAGACGACATTCAGCGAGGCCCGGACCGTGAAAAAATTGACCCGGTCGTAGACCATTCCCCAGGGATACGCGAACACCACCCGCATCATCACCGGCATCACCCCCACTACCCAGGCAATGGATTGCTCTGGCAGATTCACGCCGTGCACCGGGTTGGCCAGATACTCCACAAACAGGCAGGATGCGATCAGGGTGCCGAAACCCATCACCATCCACGCGATCAGGATCGTCCGGAAATCGCGATCCACCGCCACCCAGCGCCACGAACTCCACAGGCGCTTGTGCTTCTCCTCCGGCGGTGTCCAGTCCACCGTTGGAAGCCCCTGCGTCCAAAACCCCGACACCAGCCCGCTGGCCGCAAAGGCCCACAGCAGCCAAGTGTAATTCTCCACGTCCCAACCGAGAACGAGCCCTCCAAGAAATCCGAAACACATCGCCGCCATCGATCTCACCACGGCAGAGATCGAAAACAGTCGCCCTCTCACCCGCTGCGGATAATTGATCCGATAGATCTGAGTCAGCAGCGGGATCTGCATCGAAAAGCAAAACAGCCCCACGCTCAGCCCGGCGATGAAACACGCAGGCGATTTCGGAAACAGCGCTGCCACCGCCATGGCCACACTGCCCACATACTGAACCTGCGCAGCCGTCCGGGAGATCGTACTCCGCAGCCTCAACAGCATCGGAACGACAAACAAGCTCACCATCAGCCCACCTGCCGTGCTGCTGAGAAAAACCGACTTTGCCAGATCCCCCAGATCAAACACCCGAACCGCGATCAACATTCCAAACGTCGTCGTCAATGTCTCCAACACCCCCGCAGGCACGGAACGCCACAATTCATTGCGAAACGTGAGTCGAGTGTTTTCTGGCAGCGGCATTCGTTGAAACAACGCTTCCACCCAAGCCATCAGAGTCAAACGGTCCTCCCATCCGAACGGCAAAAATCCCGTCAGTCCCGCCTCCGGGAAAAACGACCCGCCCACCCACGATACCCAATCCACAATTTGACCACCTCCCTCCCCGAGCGAAGGATGACCCCACATGTCCACCCTTGTCCTTCAGCCTCGCGCACGCCTCTTTCACGGTCACGTCTGGGTTTACGCCACCGAGATCAAGCTCCGCACCGGCGATCCCCAACCCGGGGATGTCGTGTCCTTGAAGGACGTTCGCGGCAAACCACTCGGCACCGCGATCTACAATCCGCAGTCGCAAATCTCCGCCCGCCTTTTCTCCTACCGGCGCCAGGACCTCGATCTCGATTTCTTCCAGCGTCGCATCGAGCGCGCCATCAAGACCCGCACGGACTCGGGCATCGACACCAGCCTTGGCCGCTTGGTTTGGAGTGAGTCCGACGGCCTTCCCGGTCTCATCGTGGATCGCTACCACGACCACCTCGTCATCCAGACCCTGACGCTTGCCATGGCTCAGCGGCAGGACCTCATCGTCGAGGCCCTGAAGAACCTGCTCAACCCCGCCGCCATCATCGAGCGCAACGACGCCCCCGTCCGCCGGGCAGAGGGCCTTGAGCTCTCCAAATCCGTTCTGCACGGCACGCCTCCGCCGACCTTCGAGATTCGCCACAATGGCATGGTCTTTCAGGCCGATCTTCTGGAAGGTCAAAAGACCGGTCTCTACCTCGACCAACTCGAGAATTACACCAACGTCGCCAAGCTCGCCAAGGGTCGCCGAGTCCTCGATTGCTTCGCCAATCAAGCGGGCTTTGCCCAAGCCTGCGCCCTTGCGGGTGCCGAGTCCGTCACCGCCGTCGACGTCAGTGAGTCGGCCATCGAGCAGGCTCGCCAGAACGCGAGTGCTGCCGGACTCCAGATTGAACTCGTCACCGCCAACTGCTTCGACTACCTCAAGCAAGTCTCTACGGAAGAGGAGAGCCGTTTCGACCTCATCATCCTCGATCCCCCCTCCTTCACCCGCACCAAGCAAAGCGTGAAGGACGCGCTGCGAGGCTACAAAGAAATTCACCTCCGCTCGCTGAAAATGCTCCAGCCTGGCGGCACCCTCGTCACCTTCACCTGCTCCCACCACGTCGGTGCTGAAGACTTCCACGGCACCATCGCCGATGCGGCGGTGGACGCCCGCAAGACGCTCCGACGCATCGCCACCTACACTCAGAGCGCCGACCACCCCATCATGGCCACCATCCCTGAGACCGAGTACCTCCGGGGCTACGCCTACGAGGTTCAAGCCAGTTGGTAACTCGCGCTGGGACCATACCCCGCCCGGGCCTTCATTTGATGGGCAGCAGCAAATGCAGTTCCCTCATGCTCCGATAGAACTCCATCTGGGGTCGGCTCGAATCGACCCCGAATTCCTGGATCATCGCGCCAAAGCACGGCCCGATCTGATCCGTCTTGGACAGCCAGTCCTCCAGCTTCAGTCGAGCACAGGTTCCCTCCGGCACCTCGGTGATCTCAAATCCCAGCGCCGCAAACTTCCGCTCCTCGAGGTCGCTGTCGGGCACAAGCCCTGCAAAATACTCCACTCCCTTTTCGGTCTCATACACCAGCCCGTAAAACTTCCTGCCTTTGAGGGATCTCAAGTGAGCCTCGATGGATTCAAAGGCCGCACGGTTCCCGTCAGGAAAACTTGCTGACTTCGCGGTGATCAGACGAAACGCCGATTGCTGGATGATGCTTGCTTTCAACCGAGTCTAGAGCAGTCCCACCTGCATCAGGTACCAATGAACCGCCAATGGTCCGAAAAAGATCCACAGCAATGCCCCGAGCGCCAAATACGGCCCAAAGGGAATCTTTGCGCCCCACTCCGCTCCGCCGATCATGCGCTGGATCAACGCCACCAGCGTCCCGATCACCGACGCCGCGAGGATCGTGAACAGCACCGCCTGCCAGCCGACAAAGGCACCGATCATCATCAAGAGCAGCACATCGCCAAATCCCATGGCCTCACGCGGGATCACGATCTTTGTGGTGGCTCCCTCGAGCTTCTTCACCCCCTCCAACGGAATTTCGACCAAGCCGTCAGACGCGTGGACCTTGAACTTCTCCATCCACAGTTCCGTCTTCACGTCGCGCCACGATTGTTCGTTCACGGTGACCTCGGTGCAATCGATCAACAGCCGATCCGAGGCGCGCCCAAATAGATCCACCCAGTCATGTTTTTCCTCCCCGACGGTCACCACGGGCGGCTCCTCCTCATCCGGTTGGGTCACCGACCAAGCCTCCGGTGTCTCAAAATCAAACTTCAGTCGCCCAAACGCCAGCTTTCCCAACTCCACAACCAGCCACAGCCCACCCAATCCCAAAGCACCGCTCACCGCCGACATCATCAGCCCTCGATACCAGACACTCTCCCCCACCATCGATGGCACCCAGGTCGCAAAGGCCAACCCCGCAATTGTCCCGCCAATCGTGATTCGAAGAGGAAGGATCAGATGCTCAATATCGATGAACGATCCAGACACCAGCAGACTCACAAACACCCAAAGCGCCAGCACACGTGGTCCCCACAGGGCGATCTCCTCCCACGGTCCCCCGTAACTCTGGAACACCACGTAAAACAAAACGGCCACCAAGGCCTCCACCAAGAAATAGCGCACCGAGATCGGTGACTTGCAGTTCGAGCATTTTCCACGCAACACCAGCCAACTGAACAACGGAATGTTCTGATACATCGGAATCTGCTTCTTGCAGGACGGACAGAATGAACGCCGAGGCTCATTGACGGAAATGCCGCGCGGAACCCGATAAATCACGACATTCAGAAACGAACCGATACCGGCACCAATGAAAAAGACGAGAAAGTGCAGCAGGGCGTTGATCAGTTCGTAGCGTGTCATCGGTCTGGGAGAAGCGGAAACTTGCCTTGCCCTGCCGGTTAAAGGAAGCAAAAAATCGCCCGTGCGTTCTCTCCTCCACATCTGTCCGAAATGGAACCTCCTGGCGCTGGCCGTGCTCGTAACGTCTTGCTCCAGTCAAGACGGATGGCGCGGACAGCCCCCCGTGGAGCGACTCGTCGATCTGAGACAGGAAATTCCGGATCTCCGAATCGATCTTCGATACGCCACTCAGAGGAACGTCGCGGGAAAGCCCCTCTACCCTTCCGACATGCCCTGCCTCGCCCACCGGAAGACAGCCCAAAAGCTGGCCAAAGCTCAACACTTCCTCCGTGCCCGCGGTTACGGCTTGAAGATCTGGGATGCTTGGCGACCGCCAGAAGCGCAACTTCTCCTCCACCGCCATGGGGCAGATACTCGAATGTTCCTCGATCCCAAGTCAGGCTGGTCCCGGCACTGCGCAGGGATCGCCGTGGACGCGACCTTGGTGGACGCAAATGGCATCGAGCAGAGCATGCCCACCTACTTCGATGAAGACCTGCATCACGCCGCCCGCGAATACACAGGAGACGATCCCGTGATCCGGCACAACATCCAACTCCTGCGCCAAGCCATGGAGCAATCAGGCTTTGCCACGCTCGAATCCGAATGGTGGCACTTCGATGATGAAGATTACCTCCGCAGACCGCAGCCCGTTGTGTTCGGCGACGAGTTGGGGCTTGATTTCGGGGTTCAGGTGCCCGGTCGGGTGATCCGGAGTGGTTCCACGCTTTTACTGGCGGAACCTTCGGAACCATGAAACCCTGAGGGATTCCGACATGCCCCCGCGCCGCCAGACCTCTCTTTCCCTCTCTTCGTTCGTCTTTCTGCTCTTGCTCTCCGTGTTTCTGGGAGCGTACTATCGCGTCCCGGTGCTGAGCAATCGTCCGATGCATACGGACGAGGCCATCCTTGCGACCAAATCCGCTGAGTTCTGGACGACCGGCCAGTTCGACTATGATCCGACCGACTACCACGGTCCCGGCCTTCATTACGCCACCAAATTCATCGGTACTCTCGCAGGCTGGGGCGGCCCAGAGACTTGGTCGGACACACAGGTGCGCGTCATCGCGGTGGTCTGTGGCATGCTGGTCATCCTGCTCACCCTCCTCGCCAGCGATGCCCTGGGTCGATTCGGAACCGTGGTCGCCATGCTGTTGACCGCCGTTTCGCCGATGATGGTCTACTACAGTCGCTACTACATCATGGAGATCCTCCTGGTGCTGCTGGTGGCCATCAGCCTCGTTTCGCTGTGGCGCTACACCCAGAGTGGGAAACGAGGCTGGCTCATTCTGGCCGGCTGCGCGTTTGGACTCCAGCACGCCACCAAGGAAACCTTCGTCATCAATCTCGGTGCGATTGTCTGCGGATGGATCGCCGCACGGGTGGTCGTCGGAGGCTTTGAAAAGCGTTCCACGGGACTGAGCTTGGGATCGCCGCGAAACACGAGACCCAACCATCCCCTGTTCTGGGTTCTCATCCCGGCCATTCTCGTTTCGGTGGCCGCCTTCTCCGGAGGATTCCACGACTGGGATGCCGTGAAAGAGAGCGTCACCACGTATGCGAATTACCTGCAGCGCTCCGAGGGCAGCGGTCATGAGAAGCCCTGGCATTACTACATCGGGCTGATTTTTTATCACAAGGACACCATCCTTTGGACCGAAGCGCTCATCGGCGGTCTAGGCATCGTCGGCCTTGTTCACGGGTTCTTTGGTCGCCACTCCAACACCTCCCGGCAAGCCGCCGTCGTTTTTCTCGGCATCTACACGCTGGCCCAGTTCACGGTCTATTCGATCCTCGCCTACAAGACTCCGTGGTCGATCCTCAGCGCGCAGCACGGGCTCATCGTCCTGGCAGGTGCGGGTGCAGGTGCCCTCTGGAATGCCTTCACCGGCGGCATCGCCCGAATGATCCTTCGCGTCCTCATCGGCCTCGGAGTCTATCACCTTTGCTCCCAATCCATGCTGGTGATCGACCGCTACCGCGCAGACTCGCGCAACCCCTACGTCTATGAGCACACCTCCACGCATCTCATGGAACTCGTCCACCGGGTTCGCAAGTTTGCGGCATTGGAAGGATCGGACTTTTCCGCCCAAGTCATCAATGCGGACGCCGGTTGGCCGCTGCCTTGGTATTGGAGAAACATCCCGAACATCGGCTACCACCCGACGATGCCGCCCAAGCTCTCCGGGTCGGTTCTCATCTTCGACGCCGAACTTCAAGCGGCCGTTCGGACCCGTCTGCGTGGCAAGCGCTACAACGAAGGCAGCTACTACGGACAGCGCCCCAACCGCACCCTGATGGTGTTTGTGGAGCAGTCCCTCTGGGAGAAGTTCATGGCCGACCAAGCCTCCAATTCAACGCAGGCCACCGAGAACGAATGATGCCCGCACTCGATGCCCATCGATTTCGCTACGACGCGATGGCCACCACCTTCGAGGTGGTGATTGCCCAGGACGACATCGAGCTCGCCTATGCCCGTCAAGCCGCCGACGCGGTGCATCAGGAAATCGCGCGCCTGGAAGACGAACTCAGCCGCTTTCGGCAAACCAGCGACATCTGGCGCATCAGCCAGTTGCAGGCCGGGGAGTCCACCCGGGTCGGTCTCGCCGCCTTTGACTGCCTGGCGCTATCGAAGGCGGTTTACGAGGAAACTCACGGCGCTTTTGACATCACCATGGCGCCCCTGCTCCGACTCTGGCGCCAGAATGACGGCACTCCGCGCCAACCCCACGAACGCGAACTGGAAGATGCTCGAGCCATCGTGGGCAGCCAGCATTTTTCACTCGACCAGGAAACGCTGACCGTGACCGTTCAAGCCTCGCAAATGGTCTTCGATCTCGGAGGTGTTGGGAAAGGCTACGCCTTGGATCAGAGCCTCCACATCCTCGAAGACTGGGGCATCAAGAACGCCCTCCTCAATGCGGGCGACAGCACGCTTTTGGCCATCGGCAGGGCACCCAACGAAATCGGTTGGCCTGTCAGCCTCAGCGAAGGCGCAGACGCCATCGTCCTTCGTGACCAAGCCGTGAGCGGGTCCGGCTTTCAGGTCCAGGGCGCGCACATCATCGACCCCCGGACCCACGCCCCAGTCCCGCCACGCCCAAAACGCAGCTTTGCCATCGCGCCCACCGCTGCGCTGTCCGACGCACTCTCCACAGCGTTCGCCATCTTGAGCCAAGAAGAGGTCGACGCTATCTGCCAGCGCAACCCAGGCGTCGAAACCCGACACTGCTAAAGCGCAAAGGTCGCCTTGCCTGGGTGGATGATCCCAGTCACTCAGCCACCACGGCTGCCCGGGCATCGTCCTCGGCCCCCGTCTTCTCGAGGTAGTAGTCGTAGCCACCCAGGAACGTGGAAATCTTGCCGTTGTTGATGTGCAGCACCTTCGTCGCCAACGAGCGGATGAAGTGAACGTCGTGAGAGATGAAGACAAGCGTCCCCTCGAACTTCTGCAGGGCGAGGATCAGACCTTCGATCGCCCAGATGTCCAAGTGTGTCGAAGGCTCATCCATCAGAAGCACGTTGGGAGGGTTCACCAGAAACTTCACCAGATTGAGGCGGCTCTTTTCGCCACCGCTCAGCACCTTGCACTTTTTGTAGACATCCTCCCGCTTGAACAAGAACGAACCCAGAATGGAACGGGCATCGTCTTCACGCAGGTCTGGCGCACAGCGCTTCAGTTCCTCCAGAATGGTCAATTCTGGCTCCAGCGTATCCGCGCGGTGCTGAGAGAAGTAGCCAATCTTCGCATTCGTGCCCAGGCGCCGCTCACCGGCTTGAATCGGGATCTCATTGGCCAGAATCTTCAACAGCGTCGATTTCCCAGACCCGTTGGGACCCACCAGGGCGGTCCGCTCCCCACGTTCGACTTCGAGGTCCAGATCCTCATACACCTTGTGATCGCCATAGGCCTGATGCACACCGTTGAGGACGATCAGTCGCTGACCACCACGCTCCGGCTGGGGGAAATTGAAACGGAACGCCTTCCGAAGCGGCGGCGGCTTTTCCAGTCGTTCCATCTTGGCGAGTTGCTTCTCCCGGCTCTGCGCCTGCGACGCTTTGGAGGACACGGAACGGAACCGGTCGATGAATGCCTGAATCTGCTCAATCTCCTTCTGCTGATTGCGGTAAGCCGCTGTCAAATGCTCCCACTTCTCCTCCTTCTGCTTCACGTAGTCCGTGTAGTTTCCGCGATACAGATGCAGTTTGGATTGATCAATCTCGTAAACGGTCTCGATGATCTCATCCATGAAATCACGATCGTGGGAAATCAGCAGGATCGCTCCCGGATACGTCTTCAGGTAGTTGCGGAACCAAAGGAGCGACATCAGATCCAAGTGGTTGGTCGGCTCATCCAGAAGAAGGAGATCCGGCTCGATCACGAGCAATTGGGTCAAGTGCGCACGCATCACCCAGCCCCCGCTGAACTCCTTGGCCCGGCGGTCAAACTGCTCGGGTGAAAATCCAAATCCCTTGAGAATCTTTTTCGCCTTGGCCTCGGCTTGAGGGTCGTTCAGCGCGTCGTACTTGGCCTGCGCTTCAAGGTACTCGGCAGCCCCCACGTCGCCGGTTTTCTCATGCTCACGGAGGATCTTTTCCAGCCTGTCCAGATCGCCGTCCTTCCCGGTCGCAATGTCCAAAATCGTCTCATCGCCGTGCGGCTCGCTCTCCTGCGGCAGGTAGCCAAGCGTCGTCCACTCATCGCGATGAATCTCCCCCGCATCCGGCTCGTCCTCCTTGAGAATCAGCGAGAACAAGGTCGACTTGCCGGCACCATTCGGGCCCACGAGAGCGGCGCGCTCGGCATAGTTGATGGTCATGTCCGCACCCGAGAAAAGCGTGCGTGAGTTGAAGGTCTTGGTGACTTCGCGAAGAATGAGCATGGATCAGAGTGAGTGCAGCCGGGGTTAAACGTGCAGCGCCGTCTCCCTAGCACCGCCTCCCCGATTTCGCAGCCGATTTCTCGATTTCAGCGCCCGTCGAGCGCCCCCAATGCTCATTGCCGCCCTTTCCCGGGTTATTCACATGTTGCTGTGATTGACCCGACCGCCTCCATCGGTTTGTTCCTCCCCTCCCATGGCTGACCCGACTCCAGATTTTGCCCTCCAAACCGCCCCTCCCGTGGGGAGCGAGGGCGCTGCCGAAACGAAGAAGAAGTCCTTCCGCAAAGAAGAGCCATCCACCGAGGAGCTCCTCAAGTCGGTTGACCGCCAGCTCCCGTACAGCCTGGATGCCGAAAAGGGCGTCCTGAGCTGCCTCCTCCAGGATCCCGCCGACCGCCTCGCGGAGTGCCGCTCCACCCTGCCCGCCGGTTGCTTCTATCACCTGCCCCACAAGACGCTCTACGAAAAGCTCCTCGAGTTCTACGATCGGAATCTCCCCATCGATCCCGTGGCCCTCACCCAAACGCTTCGCGATCAGGGCATCCTCGACCGCATCGGTGGCCCCGGCCTCATCACCGATCTTTTCACCTTCATCACCGTCACGGGCCACTACGAGTACTACAAAAAAATCCTTTTGGACAAGTACACGCTCCGGCAGCTCATCGACGCCTGCACCCGCAACATCCACCAGGTCTACGACCATGGCCGCGAGGAGCTCGAGGACGATGTCTCCATCCTCATCGACCACGCTGAGCAGCACGTCGACATCGGTTTCAATCATTGCACTTACAAAGTCGCGCACCTCAGCGGTTGTCAGCAATGGCGCAATCGAGTGTACTTGGAACACGCGATCACAGGGATTGGCCTTC
>CAXBNA010000060.1:0-29290 GCA_963976915.1 uncultured Verrucomicrobiales bacterium | reverse complement strand
CACGAACACCTTTGCGGCAGCGGCGCTTCGACACGCAGACCATGTGGTCTCGGACTATTCGGAGATTCGACGGCTATTGTTGGGCCGGTCGTGAGAAAGGGTGGTACGCAGGGTGGGGGTCGAACCCACGACCAATTGGTTAAAAGCCAACTGCTCTACCACTGAGCTACCTGCGCGGATGCCCGAAAATGGGGAGCCGTTATCTATACAGAATGCAGGCGTGTGCAAGGAGGAATCCGGTTTTTGTACTCTCTCACGGAGTGGATGCTACGCAAAGATCCCGTCCACGACCTCGCCGTACACGTCGGTGAGACGGAAATCGCGGCCGGCGTAGCGGTGCGTGAGTCGCAGGTGATCAATGCCGAGGAGGTGAAGGATGGTGGCATGGAGATCATGCATGTGGACCTTGTCCTTCACGGCATAGTAGCCGTATTCGTCCGTTTCACCGTAGGCGAGTCCGCCCTTCACTCCACCACCGGCGAGCCACATGGTGAAGCCCTGTGGATTGTGATCACGACCATTGCTGCCCTGCACAATCGGAGTGCGTCCGAACTCTCCACCCCAGACCACCAGCGTGTCTTCCAGAAGGCCACGCTGCTTGAGATCCGCAAGAAGTCCGGCGATGGGGCGATCCACCTTCGCGCAATTGTCTTCGTGCCCTTTCACGAGGTTGGAGTGCTGATCCCAGGTGTAGGGGGTCGAGACTTGGATGTATCGGACGCCTGCCTCAGCAAAGCGGCGGGCAAGCAAACATTGGCGACCGTAGTTGTCGGTGACTTCGTTTCCGATGCCATAGAGCGCTTTGATGTGCTCAGGCTCGTCATCGATGTCCATGACGGGCGGAGCCTCCTGTTGCATTCGAAAAGCGAGTTCCATGGACTCGATCATGCCCTCGACTGGAGCATGCTTGGTCCGCTCGAAGTGCTCACGATTCATCCCTTGGAGGAGATCCAATTTCTGCTGCTGCCGTTCGGGGCTGAGGTCGGAATCGAGGAAGCGGAAGGAGGCATTACCGCCAAGCTTCCCGCTTCGACCGACGGTTGTGCCCTGGTGGGTTGCTGGGAGGAAAGCGGCGCCGTAGTTGCGCGGACCACCATGCCCGGCGGGCGGGCTGATGCTGACAAAGCCGGGCAGGTTTTGGTTGTCGGTTCCCAAGCCGTAGCTGACCCAGGCTCCGACGGACGGGCGAACGAAATTGTCCGTTCCCGTATGAATCATGCAGACCGCCTGACCATGGGACTGGCCCTTGCTTTGCATGGAACGGATGACGCAAAGGTCATCGAGATGCCGCGAGACTTCGGGAAACAATTCACTGCCCCACAGTCCGGACTCTCCATGCTGACGGAACTTCCAAGGCGAGCCGAGGAGCTTGGCTTGGCTGGTGGCTGAAGGATCTAGATTTTTGGCCGGTGCAAAAGGCAGCCGCTTCCCGTCATCGCGCTGGAGAAGCGGCTTGTAGTCAAAGGTATCGACCTGGGATGGGCCGCCGTGCATGAACAGAAAGATCACTCGCTTCGCACGTGGCAGGTGATGCAGTCCGTGTGGCAGTGTGCTGGCCGTTGAGATGCCGGAGAATGCCAGCGAGCCAAACCCGCAGGCGGCGGTCTTCAGAACGTCGCGACGATTGAAGCTCGGAGCATCGAACCGATGGCAGGCAGAAGTCGTGAAGGGGCGGGTCATGATCGATCAGTCGAGGAAAAGGAACTCGGTGGAGGCGAGCAGCACATGGGCGAGATCGGCCAAAGCCATCTCCCGATCACTTGGATAGCTGGCCAAGAATGCTTCAGCGCGTGTCGACTCTGCCTTGGTGGAGGGACGCCCCAGTGTGAGTTCGTGCAAAAAGGACACCGGATCCGCTGTGGCGTAGGCGAGTTTGGCAAGCTCCGCCGATTGCTTCTGAAGGAAGCGGCTGTTGAGGAGGTAGAGAGCCTGGGTGGGGACGGTGGTCTCGGCCCGCTCGCCGGTGACAAGGTCAGGGTTCGCCGCGTCAAAGACTTCCAACTCGGCGACAAGGTTGTTGCGCGCCACTGGGAGGTAAACGGTGCGCAGGGTTTCCTTCTCCAACGTCATCGGCTGATCCAGGTCCTCTCCGTAGCGATTGGCCGTGGCTGTGCCGGTCTCGTCGCTGAGCGTTCCCGAAAGCGCGAGCACACTGTCACGAATTTCTTCCGCCGTCAGGCGACGGAGATTGCGTCGGCCAAAGAGATGGTTCTCAGGATCGGCCTCCACGAGATCTCCCTCGGGAAGCGCAGCCAGTCGATACGTCCGGCTGAGCACAAGCTCACGAATCATCGATTTGAAAGAGCCTCCCCCGGTTCGAAACTGTTGGGCGAGGAAATCGAGCAATTCAGGGTGACTGGGCTCTTCGCCGAGTTTGCCAAAATTGTCCAAGCTTCCAACGATGCCATGCCCGAAGAGGTGGGCCCAGATGCGGTTGACGATCACTCGGTCGATCAGGGCGTTATCGTCGCCAGCAAGCCAGCCGGCCAATTGAAGTCGGCCGCTGGACCCCTCGGGGATGTTGGGCGGAGGGCCGTCGTGGAGGACTTGAGGAAAAGTGCGCGTGACCTTCTTTCCGAGTTGGTTCACCTCACCGCGGATTCGAAGGTGGCAGTCGTCGGCGTCCTCGGCATCGCGCGGAGCCATCGCCAAATCGGCATCCTTGAGTTCCTTGATTTGCTTGGTGAGTTCCTTGGCCAACTCACCGCTGTTCATGGTGAAAAGCGGATCGCCCGCAGTTTCACCCGCGGCCATGGCCAGCGCCATGGACTCGCGTGCGATGTCTTTCTCGGCGATGAACTGCACCGCATCGACCATGACAAAACCCTTGGTGCCTTCGTTGCTGATGATGACAGTGACGCGCCCGCCTTTCTCAAAGCGGAACCGACCGATGGGCTCGAAGAGTCCGGCGACGCTGGGCTTCTTCGACTGATCCAAATGAACGTGGTGTTCTTCGCCCCACGCTTCGATGGTGATCGGCACGGCTTCCTCGCGTCCCTCGGCGGCGCTGTAGGCAACGCGGACCTCGTAGACCCCGCTCTCCGGCAGGCTGCCGCGGAAGATGGCCTTCATGCCACCCTTGTTCTTTTTGTCGTCGTGCAGATAGCGCTCGCCGAATCGGCTGGGGAAGAGGGTCGACTCCTTCCACTTCCCAACGAGTTCCGCATCGGCGTCGTCATAGAGCACGCCCGCCAGCGGCAGATTCTCCGCCGACATCTTGCCGCCTGCCTTCTTCATGAAATCGCGCTCGACCTTCAGCCGCATCGTGAGCTCCAGGCGCTCCATCTGCATCGCCAACTCGGAGCGTGCAGGTTCAGGGATGGGAAGCGGTTGCTCCACCCAACTGGCCACGTTGACACAACCATTGCGGGTTCCCATGACGACTTGAGTCGAGTGGAAAATTCCGGCCAGGGCGTAGTAGTCCTCCTGACTGATGGGATCGAACTTATGATCGTGGCAGCGCGCACAACCGAGGGTCAGCCCCAGAAAGGCGCGACCGATGGTGTCGATCTGCTCGTCGGCAACATCCATCCGAATCTTTTCCTTGTCGCGCTCGGTGAGCATCTTGGGGCCGAGCGCGAGGAAGGTGGAGGCCACGAGCTGGTCGTGGCGCTCTTTGGCGTCAGGCGTGGACATCAAATCTCCGGCGATCTGCTCCCTCACAAAGTCATGGAAGGATTTGTCCTGATTGAAGGCATCGATGACGTAGTTTCGATATCGCCAGGCTTGGTAGAAGGTGAAGTTGCGGTCGCCTCCATTGGAGTCGGCATAACGAACCACGTCGAGCCAGTGCCGCCCCCACTTTTCGCCGAAGCTCTTCGAACTGAGAAGCTGATCCACCCTTTGCTCCATTGCGGCCTCGGGGTTCGCTTGGAATGCCGTCACAAAAGTCGCCGCTTCATCCATCGTTGGTGGCAGTCCGGTCAGGTCGTAGTGAAGGCGTCGTACGAGGTCGCGGGCTTCAGCGTCGGGCGCAGGTTGGAGTCCCTGTTCTTCCAGTTTGGCGAGGATGAAGCGATCCGCGTCCGCTCGCACCCAATTCGACTTGGTGGGGGTGGGTGGCGTGATGTCTTGATGCGGTCGGAATGCCCAGCCTTGGCGTGCCTTGGGAAAATCAATTTCGGTTTTGCGCACCGCATCGACCAGAGAGGCGTCGCGAGGATCCGGTGCTCCGATGGACACCCACTTTTCCAGCACCGCGACCTCTGCGTCGCTCAGGCGGGACTTGGGTGGCATCTGCAGGTCTTCATCGAGGTACCGGATGCTGTGAATGAGCAGGCTCTTCTCAAGGTCGCCCGGAACGATGGCGGTGCCCGCATCACCACCGATCTCCCATCCTTCACGCCGGTCCAGAAGCAGTCCGCCTTTCTGTTTGCCGGTTTCCTGTGAGTGACACTCGTAGCAGTGTTGCACGAGCAGTGGACGCACTTCGTTTTCAAAAAATGCGAGATCATCGGTCGTGGTTGCGGCCGAAGCGGAATCGATGCATGCGACCCATGTCGAGAGCAGGGCAAGGCAATGGCGGGTTCGAGGGAGCATGAACATCTAGCAAGGCGGAGCACCGCTTGGATTGGACAGAAAAATCGCGACTGAGGGGCGGGGTCTTTCACATTCGCCTCCAAACGCAACCGTGCGGAGCGGCACCCCGGTCATGGCATTTCTCGGAGCACAGGGTCGAAAAGCCTGTCCAAAAGCGAGAGCATCGAGCCTTATGACGTAAATCCAACGCCATGATTCCGCATCACGAAGTCCTCACCACCCGTCGCGACATCCTCCGAAAGGGGGGCGGTGGCTTTGGCGCTCTGGCTCTGGCAAGCCTGCTCGGCGACCACCCGCTCATGGCGGCTCTCGGTGACGAGGGCGGGAAGCCGGGAACGCCGATGGCCTCGAAGATTCCTCATGTGCCGGGTCGCGCGAAGAATGTGATTTTCCTGTTCATGGAAGGCGGCCCGAGCCACATCGATCTCTTTGACCCGAAGCCACTCTTGAAAAAGCTCGCAGGCAAGCCCCTGCCGGACAGCTTTGGCTCGGTCATCACGGCGATGGGAGAATCTCGCGCGCCCCTCTTGGCAGACAAGCGGCAGTGGAAGCAGCACGGTCAGAGCGGTTTGTGGGTTTCAGACTGGCTGCCTCACATCGCCGAACTGGCGGATGATCTTTGTGTGATTCGGTCCTGCGAGTCCGATGGCATCAATCACGCGGGCGGCGTTTGTCAGATGAATACCGGCTCGATCTTTGGCGGTCGGCCATCGCTCGGCTCATGGGTGTCCTACGGGCTCGGTACGGAGAATCAGAATTTGCCAGCCTTCGTGGTCATGAAGGATACGGATTCGCAGGTGGTGAACGGCGTGCGTGCCTGGGGCAGCGGCTTCATGCCTGCCGTCTATCAAGGGGTGGAATTTGAGGGCGGGGCCAATCCCATCGCCAATCTCGCGCCTCCTCCCGGCATCAGCCACGAACGGCAACTGGGCAAGCTGGGCTTTCTCGACAAACTGAATCGGGCCCATGGCCAAACGCGCACTGAGAACACGGAACTCGACGCTCGCATCAAGGCCTACGAACTCGCGTTCAAGATGCAGGCCGAGGCACCCGAGGCGGTGGACATCAGCAGCGAGTCTGAGGCCACCAAGAAACTCTACGGCCTCGACAATCCAGTGACGGCGACCTTTGGCAGCAATTGCCTCTTGGCGCGTCGCTTGGTGGAGCGTGGCGTGCGATTTGTGCAGCTCTATTCAGGCTCAGGCAGCAAGTGGGATGCCCACGTCAAGATCGAGGAGAACCATGGCAAGTACTGTGCTCAGACCGATCTTCCGATTGCGGGATTGATTCGCGACCTGAAGTCACGCGGTCTTCTGGAGGAGACGCTCATCGTTTGGGGTGGGGAATTCGGCCGCACACCCATGAGTGAGAAGGGCGACGGACGAGATCACAACCCCACCGGCTTCACCATGTTCATGGCGGGTGGCGGCGTGAAGGGTGGTCATGTGATCGGCAGCACCGACGACCTCGGTTTGCGCGCCGTGGAGGACAAGATGCACGTCCACGATCTGCATGCCACGATCCTGCATCTTCTCGGCGTGGATCACACCCAACTCGTCTACAACTACAAGGGGCGACCCGAGCGGATCGACATGAACGAAGGTCACGCCTACAAAAAGATCGTTGCGGGCGTGTGACGCCTCACTTTTGGAACGCAAAGGTTGAGGGAAGCAGGTCGCGCAGTTTCATGACGACCGGATGATCGTCCTTCCACCAGACGACTTCGGTTGCTCCGTCGTCGAGGGAAAACTCCGCAATGACTTGGCGGCAGGCCCCACAGGGCGGGAACTCATGCCCGAGGGCGATGACGGCGAGGCGGGCGATTTTCATCCCGGGTCCCTCCTTGGCGACGGCGCTGAAGATGGCGTTTCGTTCGGCGCAGATCGTGAGGCCGTAGCTGGCGTTCTCGACGTTGCAGCCGGTGATGACGTTGCCAGCGGACGTCATCAGGGCGCACCCGACTTGAACCCCTGAGTGGGGAGCGTAGGCCTTGGCGGCGGCCTCTGTAGCTCGTTGGATCAGCTGGCTTTGGAGGTCGATGTTCGTCATGCGTTCTCCTTCGGTGGGAATCCGGGATCAAAAAAACGGAGCAACCTTGGGGGCTGCTCCGTCTTGGGATTCATGGACCTGGAAATCAGTTTGCAGGAGGCGTCGGGGTAACCTCTTTGGGTGCACCCTTCCAGTCGCCAAACTCGGCACCTTCATTGATCCACTTGCCGATGAGTTCGATCTGATCATCGGGGACGCGGTCGCCCTTGCTCGGCATGGCCATGTCTTCGTCCTCGTGGAGTTTCATCATGAGGTAAAGGGTGCTCTTGTCCTTGTCGCCTGGTTTGAGGGCAATGCCGCCTTCGTTGCCATTTTCGTCGGTGCCTTCGCCGCCTTCGATCAACAGCTCAGGGTTGTCCATGCGGAACTTACCCTTGGGCTTCTTGAGGCGGCCTGTGTCGTCGTAGAAAGGAGCTTGGTGGCAGTCGAAGCAATGCTCTTCAAAGATCGGGAGAACCTGCTTGGCGAAGTCCACCTTGCCGTCTTGGGCCTGGGTGGTCGAGGTGGAAAGGGCGAAAACGGCAGCGCTGATGGCCGCCATACCGAGGGTGGTGAGGATCTGGGTTTTCATGGGTGGTAAGTGGGTTTGTGCCGAATGGATACGACACTGTCAACATGAACGCCGCACCCCGCACGGGTCAAGCCGGAAGCGGTGACGCCCGCATTTGACGGCCAATTAAATGCCAGCCGGCGATGCCAAATCCGCCGAACCCGATGGCGTTCAACGTGCCGTGAATCGTCCACATGCGGTCCATGGGAAGCGCGAATTGAGGAAACCACAACCGCAGGCCAAAGCCGACTGCAAGCAACATCGCTGCCAGCAGGGAGAGCCCGGCGAAGCAGAGACACGAGCGCGCACCCCAGTGCAACGTGGAGTCGAAGGCGAGGCGGAGTTGCAAAAATCCAACGAGCAACGCGCCGAGCACGAGGATGGCGACCGCCATGGGCTCGATCCACAGCGCCACCTGAAAGTGGGTGCAGGTGATGCCCACCGCGACCAGCGGCACACCGGCGAGGATCAGGCGGCAGGCATTGAGCGAGAGAAATGAGGGCCGGTGTGTGGCGGTGAGTCCCGCGATGAGCGGCAGGGTGAATCCTGCGTGATGAAAATGCGCTCCCGTGAGCAGCACGATCAGTGGGCTGAAACCGAAGGGCATCCACCCGGCGCACCAGGCAACGAGCCACGCAGCACCGATGGCGGGAAAGCCGCGAGCTGCAAGAATGAGGAGCCGTCCAGGCGTCCCGCTGCTGCGTTGGAAGAGATCCCGGATGGCATCCAGAGCTGAGAGTGATCGGAGGGCGAGCCAAGGAATCGCGAGTGCCGTTTTCCAAAGGGGATCAAGCGTTTCGGGCGTGCTGAGGATGGCCCCCATCAACACGAAGGCGGCCATCAATTCGGCGGACTGGCGGAGGTTGGAGCCCGTGCTGCGCGACCAAAGCTCAACCGAGCCCGGCATGAGAATGAGCGTGCTGAATCCGATCAGAGCGCCGATCCAGGCCTCTGGCCGATGGAGCATCAATGCCGAGTCCAGCACGAGCAGCAGCCAGAGGACGAGGCCAAGTTGCCACCATGAACTGGCCGAACGTGAATGCCTCGTTGTCATGAGTCGGGAGAAGGGATTGAAGAAACGGCCCGCTGCATCGCCGCCTTTGAGTCTTTGACGAAGCGCAACTGCCACCAGCGGGCGAGGGGAAACCCCAGCCGCGCCATCCAGTGCCGGGGGCGCGAAAACGCATCTATCTCGTACCAAACCGCCCCGCTTGAATCCATGCGCACTCGGAAGCGTTCTTCGCCGCACTCCGCGTGCTGTGGCATCGTGCCGTAGGTGAAGCCGTGGGTGAAGCCGTGGGTTCGTTCCGCGCCATCGTCGGAATCGTGGCGTCGCAGGATGCGGCAGGGATTCACCCACCACAGTCCCATGATTTGACAGGTCATCGCGACAACGGAGCCCGGTGTCTGCGGGGCGGGCTTGGGTAAAACCGGTGCCCAATGAGGAAACATCACCCACGCGTCCAGCGCCCGGCAGGCCGCCGAAAAGCAGGCCTCGCCAGTGCCCAGCCGCACCTGATGCGAGTCGATGATGAAACCTGTCGCCGGAGGGTTCTCGACGCCTCCTCGATGCGCGTAACTCAGGGGCGTCTGCGAAAGAGAGTCCAACCGCAAAGCGATCTCGTCGGGATCGGGGCGGCGGAGTGGGTTCATGCGCCGCGACCTTTCGGATGAAACCAGCCGTTGCGCAACCACTCTGCGGGCTTCGAGGAAATGATGTGCAACCGCGTTCGCCGGAACGGGATCAGGGGCGGTAGGTGACGGTGGGCGAGGGAGGTCGAAGTCTGGGGACTTCGACTACACCATTCCCATCGACAATCCCGGAATGATTCTCGACTTCCGCCACTCGTTGCGACAGACTCGGCTCGGAATTGCCCCGGTGGCACATCCCCATGAACAGAACTGCTCATTTTCTTGCTGTAACCGGCGCCGCCCTTCAGTTCCTGATTCCAATCACGCTTTGGATGTCAATCGCGGACCTGAACTCGGCGGTGGCGAGTCTCGATTTGAGTCAGCATGATCGCGTGGATCGGGTGATGACGAGCGTTGGAAACGTCACCGGCAAAATGGGGACTGCCGTGGAGCCAATCCTGTGGGGAGGTGGTTTGGCCATCGTCGGTCTGGTTGTGTTTGCCATTGCGATCACCCGTTTTCGCTATCGAAGACCGTGGGCGTTTTGGTTCTCATGCATCTATGGCGGGTGCCTGGCGTTGGTATTCCCAACCGGCACGCCATTTGGGCTGTTCCTACTCATCTTTGCGCTGACGCGGCGGACCGAGTTTGGGCAGCCTCCATCCCCACAGGGTCACCCGCAGCCGGACGCGGAGCAGGCGCGTTCGCTTTAGGATGCGAAGCTTCCACGAGGAATCCCAAAACGCGTTCAGGGGGCAACGGGTAACGGTGGTCGCGGGAGGTCGAAGTCTGGCGACTTCGACTAAGGTATGGTGCGCGCAGGTGACTCACGTCCAAAGCGGTGCCGAGCCCCGCAATCCAACAAACTACGGAGCCCGACACACCGCCTCATCGCCCCACTGGCTGGGGCCTCACTCTGGTAGGCTCAGGGTGGGCGGTTTGACCGCGCCCTCTTTGAAACAGAGGTGGCCTGCAAGATGGGGGTTGGAGTGAGGGTAGTTGGGGAGGTGTTGGCCTGCTTATGAAATCATCTCGTTCCTCCCTTTGGTTGAGTCTTGTTCTCTCGGCTTCTTCAGGTTTCCTGACGGCGGCGGAGGTGGGTGGAAAAATTGGTTCCTTGGAGGAATTGCGGGATTTGCGGAAGCAGGCCGCCGAGCGGCAGCGGCGGATCATCTTCAACAATGATGGAAATGAACCGGTGTATCTGTGCGAGAACACGACGGCGGAAGAGCTTCTGCGGCATCGGACCGCCGCGCTGGCGGGGTCAAAGGTGGACAGCTTGTTTTACTGCACCTGGAGCTCTGGATTTGGCCTGTTCACGCACGACACGAAGGTGGGGCAGGTGTTCTCGACGAAGGAAGCCTTGTTCTCCAAGAACAAGACCCCGGAGATGCTGGCGGCGGGTACGGATCCGCTGCGGGTGATGACGGAGTTCGGACATGCGAACGGCATGGAGGTGCTGTGGTCGTTCCGACTCAATGACACACATGACGGGAGCGGCGCGGCGTATGGCCCGGTCATGTTTCGCGCCAATCGACTGAAGAGCGAGCACCCCGAGTGGCTCATCAGCACGAAGGACGTGAGGCCCAAGTTCGGCGCTTGGTCGGCCGTGGATTTCACCCATTCGGAAATCCGTGATCTGGCGTTTCGCTATGTCGAGGAGGTCTGCCAAAACTACGACGTGGATGGCGTGGAGATTGACTTCTTTCGCCACCCGGTGTTCTTCAAACGCGCAGCTATGACGGGCACGGAGTGCACCGATGAGGAGCGGACGCTGATGACCGGTTTGATTCAACGGATTCGCACGATGACCGAGGTGGAGGGGATGAAGCGGGGTCGCCCGATCCTGCTGGCGGTGCGCGTGCCGGACTCGGTGGCGTTTTGCCGGGCGGTCGGGATCGATTTGGAAAATTGGCTCGCGGGTGGGCTGCTGGACCTGCTGATTGTGAGCGGCTACTTCCAGCTCAATGACTGGGACTACAGCGTGGAGCTGGGGCATCGATACGGCGTCAAAGTCTATCCCTCACTGGATGAATCGCGGGTGCGGGAGGAGGCCGCCCGGAAGCTGCGCTCCAGCATCGCCAGCTACCGCGGGCGGGCCCTGAATGCCTGGCAGGCGGGGGCGGACGGACTTTACCTTTTCAATTCGTTCAACCCCAAGAGCGCCATTTGGACGGAGCTGAGTTCTTCCGCGCTGTTGACGAGTCTGGATCACGATTATTTCGCCAGTGTCCGGGGTCTCGGGGCGGCGGCGGGTGGCACCTTTCCCCATGCTGGGTTTCTCCAGATTCCAGATCTGAATCCCGCGCGTCCCGTGGCGCTGACTCCAGGTGGGTCCGTGGAGGTCTCGTTCAATGTCGGCGATGATGTGTCGGCCATGTCCGCGGCACCGACCATCCAACTCCGGCTTCAGTTCAAGGCTCTGGCTTCGTCTGAGGGATTGACCGTGAAACTCAACGGCACGGAACTGGGGGAGGGGAGTGCAAAGGAGCAATGGCTGGAGTTTCCGGTCGCGCTCCAGGATCTGAAAACCGGTTCCAATACCGTGCAGATCCAGTTGTCGGGTGAAAGCGCCGCGAATGCTCTGACGGACCTGCACTGCACGTTGCGATATCCGTAGGGCCGCGGGAGGGCGCGAGATGACCTTGCGGGAAGGAGCGCGGAATTCATTCCGCAGCAGGCTGGGTTTTGACGGTGGGGAGGGGAGGTCCAGCGGACGACCGGCTGGGAGAAGTCCTTTGGTGAGGCCCGTCCTGGACACCCAAGGTCGTTGCTGCGAATTGAAGTCCGAGGTCCGGTGTCGGTGGGGCTGCTGTGCGGTTGGCGGGAGGAGTGTCTGGAATTGTATTGCCGGGTTTAGGAGGGCGGATAACGCTTGTGCCGATGGTTTAGCGCTTATGCCGTCTCCTCCAGACAAGTTGTCCCTGCCTGATCCCTGGCCTTTTGATCAGCCGCCCGATTGTGCCGTGGTCACGACCACGCAGATCATGCGAAAGGGCGAGCCAATCGTACACGTCTCCCACGACGAGGAAGATCACGGTTGGCAGTTTCACTGGGCGGGGGAAAAAAAGATGGCGGAGATGTTGCTGGTTTCGCTGAAGACTGTCATTTTTCACGACCCGACAATCGTCGAAGTTGCAGATCTTCCACCGGGGTGGCGGGCCTCCCGTTCGGCGGTGGGTGGACCTTGGAAATGGGAAAAGGTTGAGCGGGCAGAGATCGAGTGAATCGCCATGGAGAAAATGAGTTCAGACACCGTGTGGTCGGCTTGGAGGGCGGTTCCTTGTCCCAAAAAGCTTTTGAAGGCCGGCGCTTCGGACGCTGAGTCCGCTGATATTGAAAGATGGCTTTCGGGGAAGTCGCTTCGCGAGATCGCCGATGATGATGGCATCGAGTCGATGGTTCCGTTTCTCGCCTTGAGTATCGAGGGATGCGCCTGGCTGTTAGGTGCCTATCTCGCGTGGTTCGCGCGCCTGATGGAGACGGAAGGGTTTGGTGAGATCCGAACTTCGTTTGGATTGGTGCATCTCAGTTCGTTCCTTGGATCGAGGACCGGACGAGAGGTCATCGCGGAACTGCCGGAGGATGCCTGTGCTTGCATCGCGGTTGCGCTGCGATGGATCATTGAGCATCGAGACGCCTTGGGTGTGTCATCGAAGGTGGCGATTGACCTCCAAGACTCTCTCGACGATTTGGAGGAGATAGAGCTTTGATGATGCGCTTGGTTTTGAGTCTGTTGTTGGGATTGCCCGTTTTGACTTGGGCGGAGGAGTCGCCTGTGATTGAAGGAAACCCGGGCTGGCAACACAAAGAGGTGGCGAGAGTGGTGGGGTATCGGTTCCGGCTTCCTTCCGATGGATCCACCGAACCCGTCAAGAGTGGTTTCACCCTTTTGAGGGGGGCGGCGTTGGATACAAAAACGCTCGCGGAGCTTTCGGTGAAGTCTGTCGAGCTGACGGAGCCCCAAGTGAAGCGCCTTCTGAATGCGTCCTTCTGCATGGACAAAAGGATGTCTCCGGCGGCTTGCTACGACCCTCACCACATCTTCGTTTTCTATTCGGTGGATGGGAAGCCGCTCAACGCGATTGAGGTCTGTTTTTCCTGCACGGGCGTGGCGATGCTACCCAATGCTGGGGAGCCCTATTGGAGGCGGCACGACTTTGCCGCTCTAGCCCGCCTGACGGACGAACTCGGTCTTTGGATGGAAAGTCGAACCGTTGAAAAGTACATCAAACAGCAGGTGGAGTGAAGATCTCCTTCGACAAGATTGATTCGGGTGCCGCCGCAATTCTGACGCAAAAAGGGCGGGAGTGAATCCCGCCCTTGTGATGAAGGGACGCCGGGAGCGGCATCCCTCCTTGGTGTTGAGTCGAGTTAGAACCTCCCGGCGAGGAGCTCCCTTTGGCAGTCGAGCTCTCGGGGCATGTCGTCGTAGAGGTCGAGGTAGAGTTCTTCGGTGGAGAGGAGTTCCTGGCGGAAGTCGCGGCTGTCGACGTGCATGAGGGCATCCCAATGCTCTTTGGTGAAGTGCTCCATGCCTTCCCAGTTCATCTCGGAGTAGCGGGGCATCCAGCCGAGTTCGTCTTCGTGACCGCGGCCTTCGCCACGGACGCGTTTGATGATCCACTCGAGGACGCGCATGTTTTCGCCGAAGCCGGGCCAGAGGAACTTGCCCTCGGGGCTCTTGCGGAACCAGTTCACATGGAAGATGCGGGGCACTTCTTTGATGAGGCGGCGCATGCGGAGCCAATGGGCGAAGTAGTCACCCATGTTGTAGCCGCAGAAGGGGAGCATGGCCATGGGGTCGCGGCGGACTTTGCCGATGGTGCCAGCGGCGGCGGCGGTCATCTCGGAGCCCATGTTGGCACCGAGGAAGACGCCGTGGACCCAGTTGAAGGCCTGGAAAACGAGCGGGAAGGTGGTGGCCCGGCGACCGCCGAAGATGATGGCATCGATGGGCACGCCTTCGGGGTTCTCCCAATTCGCATCAATGGTGGGGCACTGCGAGGCGGGGGCGGTGAAGCGGGAGTTCGGGTGCGATGAGGGGCGGCCGCAGTCGGGTGTCCACTGCTCGCCACGCCAGTCCGTGAGGTAGGCGGGTGGTTCCTCGGTCATGCCTTCCCACCAGACATCGTCGTCATCGGTGAGAGCGACGTTGGTGAAGATGGTGTTCTCCTTGCAGGAGGCCATGGCGTTGGGGTTCGATTCCCAAGAGGTGCCTGGGGCGACGCCGAAGTAGCCGGCCTCGGGGTTGGTGGCCCACAGCTTGCCGTCAGCGCCGGGACGGAGCCAAGCGATGTCGTCGCCGACGACGGTGACTTTCCAGCCTTTGTCGAGATAGGCTTTGGGCGGGACGAGCATGGCGAAGTTGGTCTTGCCGCAGGCACTGGGGAAGGCAGCGGCGACGTAGTTTTTCCGTCCGTCGGGAGACTCGACGCCGGTGATGAGCATGTGCTCGGCCATCCAGCCTTCGTCGCGCCCCATGGCGCTGGCGATGCGGAGGGCGAGGCATTTTTTCCCGAGGAGGGCATTGCCGCCGTAGCCGGAGCCGAAGGACCAGATGCTGCGTTCTTCGGGGAAGTGGACGATGTACTTGGTCTCGCTGCAGGGCCAGGGGACGTCTTTTTCGCCTTCGGCGAGGGGTTTGCCGACGCTGTGGAGGCAGGGGACGAAGCTGCCGGCTTCGCCGAGCTGGTCGAGGACGGCTTTGCCCATGCGGGTCATGATGCGCATGTTCGTGACGACGTAGGGGGAGTCGGTGACTTCCACGCCGATCACAGAGAAGGGGGAGCCGAGGGGTCCCATGCAGAACGGCACGACGTACATCGTGCGGCCCTTCATGCAGCCGTCGAAGAGGCCGGTGAGCTTGGCCTTCATCTCGTCGGGTGCCATCCAGTTGTTGGTGGGGCCGGCGTCGTCCTTGCGGCGCGAGCAGATGAAGGTGCGGTCCTCGACGCGAGCGACGTCGGTCGGGTCTGACCAGGCAAGGTAGCTGTTGGGGCGTTTCTCGGGGTTGAGCTTCTTGAAGGTGCCACCGGCGACGAGCAGGTCGCACATCTCCTGGTACTCTTCAGCGGAACCGTCGCACCAGCGGACGTCGTTCGGTTTGCAGAGTTGGGTCACTTCTTCGATCCAAGCGAGGAGGGGGGCGTTTGTAGTCATGGCGAGGTCATCGTAACACGCAATCTCCGTGCCGACAGGGGATTGATTGTACCGATCTTGCATCAATTCGCGCAGAAATCTGTTTGGCGTGGTGCCAGCCCCTCACTATAGAAGAGCATGCACGATCCCCGCATTGACCAACTCGCCCGTCAACTCGTCCAATACTCCACCAAGGTGAAGCGCGGCAATCGCGTTTGGATTGATTGTTTTGATGTTCCTCAAGCGGTGCCTCTGGCGCTCATCCGTGCGGTGGTGGAAGCCAAGGGGGTGCCGGTGGTGAAGCTGCACGATACGGTGGTGACTCGTGAGCTGATGAAGCACGGCACGGAAGGTCAGTATGACCTGTTGGCGAAGAACAATTTGGATCTCATGAAGGAGATGGATTGCTACATCGCCGTCCGAGGGAGCCACAACATCAGCGAGACCTCGGATGTGCCGTCCGACAAAATGAAGATGGTGATGTCCAAGCTCCGCCCGATGCAAAACGAGCGGGTAAACAACACGCGTTGGTGCGTCCTGCGCTGGCCCACCTCCTCGATGGCGCAGCAGGCGGGGATGAGCACGGAAGCGTTCGAGGATTTCTATTTCCGCGTCTGCTTGCTGGACTATGCCGCCCTCCTTCCGGCGATGAATGCGCTCAAGAAGCTGATGGACAAGGCCAAGGAGGTGCACATCACGGGACCGGGCACGGATTTGAAATTTAGCCTCAAGGGCCTGAAGGCGATCGCCTGCGGAGGTGGGCACAACATTCCCGATGGCGAATGTTTCAGCGCACCCGTGAAGGACAGCGTTGAGGGCGTGGTGAGCTACAATGCGCCGACGATTTATCAGGGCATCGCGTTCGACAACGTGAAGCTGGAATTCCAAAAGGGAAAAATCGTCAAGGCCACGGCCAACAACACCGCGGCGATCAACAAGATCCTCGATTCGGATGAAGGAGCTCGCTACATCGGTGAGTTTGCGATCGGCTTTAACCGTGAGATTCGTGAGCCCATGAGGGACATCCTTTTTGATGAGAAGATCGCCGGATCGTTCCACTTCACCCCTGGACAGGCCTATGAAGGCGTGGCCGACAATGGCAATCGCAGTCAGGTGCATTGGGATCTGGTTTGCATCCAGCGCCCGGACTACGGTGGCGGCGAGATCCGTTTCGACGGCAAGCTGATCCGAAAGAACGGAAAGTTCGTGGTGCCGGAATTGAAGGCGCTGAATTGAGGCGGTCGGGTGAGTGAGTCGTCTGCCGGGCGACGAAAATGCAGTCCCTCACACATGATGGATCGACTGAAATCTGAGATGACGACTCTGCCGCTTCTCACCCATCGTGAGACGGGGCGAGGCGTCGCTTTCGCCCTCCTCGGGTTGGCCGTGTGCGTGGGTGCTGTGGGATGGGCGGACGCGCAGATTCCAGCTCCCCCGATGCCTCCCCGTGAGATGCGGGCGACGTGGATCGCGACGGTGGCGAACATCAATTGGCCTCGTGATCCAGACGCCTCGGTGGAGCGGCAACAGGCGGAGCTGGTGGAGTTGCTGAACTCGGCGGCGGCATTCCGACTGAATGGCATTGTCCTTCAGGTGCGACCGGCGGGGGATGCCCTGTACCGTTCGAGCATCGAGCCTTGGTCGCCCTATCTGACGGGGAAGATGGGCCGGGCTCCGGATCCGATGTGGGACCCTCTCGAGTTTGCCATTGAGAAGGCGCATGAGCGGGGGATGGAACTGCATGCGTGGTTCAATCCCTATCGCGCATCCTTGGGCACCAATTGGGAGCCCAGTGAGAACCACGTCATCAAGCAGCATCCCGAGTGGATCTTCCGATACGGGGCGAACCGGTGGATGGACCCGGGCATTGCTGAGGTGAGGCAGCGGGCCGTGGATGTGATTCTGGATGTGACGCGGCGCTATGACGTGGATGGCATTCACATCGACGACTACTTTTATCCCTATCCTGAAACGGGCGCCTCCGGGACGCTGATGGAGTTTCCGGATGAAAAGAGCTACGAGGCGTATCAGGCAACCGGAGGCCAGTTGGATCGACCCGCATGGCGGCGGCAGAACGTGGATCAGACCGTGAAGGCCATCTACGAAGGGATCAAAAAGGAAAAACGGTGGGTCAAGTTTGGCATCAGCCCGTTCGGACTTTGGAGGCCGAACTATCCGGAGGGAACGGGCGGCGGCTTGGACCCCTATGAACAGATGGGCGCGGATTCAAGAAAATGGCTGCAGCAGGGTTGGTTGGACTATCTGACGCCACAGCTGTACTGGCCGATCGAGCCCGCGAAACTCAGTTTCACCACCTACTACGATTGGTGGTTGGAGCAGAACACGCTGGGTCGGCACATCTGGCCGGGCATGGCGAGTTCGCGTGTGGGGGATGATCGTGTGGCTGGGGAGATCTTGCGCCAGATCAGTGAGTTGAGGCTTCGGGGGCGGCAGATGATGCCCGGGCATTTTCACTGGAACTTTGACTCTCTGCACAAGGACCAGGGGAAGCTTGGATCGTTGGCGAAGGAACGTGCGTATGGCGAGATGGCTCTGCCGCCACCGACGCCGTGGCTGAGCCAAACATCGCTTCCGAAGCCCGTGATCCGCGAGGTCAAGGGCTCGTCCCCACGTCGAGTGAACTGGACCTTCGAGGATGAGCGTTGGCTTCCGCTGGCTCGCTGGTGGGTGGTGCAGACCTTTGAAGATGGGAAGTGGAAAGTTGCCCAGGTTCTGCAGGCGAAGGATCATGAGATGGCATGGCCGGACAAGGCACAGGCGCTGGCCGTGAGGGCCGCGGGTCGGGGATGGGAATTGGGCCCGGCGATGGCGGTGGCGAAGTGAGTTCGCGGATCGGGATTGGCGGTTGAAGCTTGCCCCCGCATCCGTGTGCGGCATCATCAGGGATGGCCATGGAGAAGAGGGATTGGTATGACACGCCGTTGTTTTACGACATCATCTTTGATACCGACACGAAGAAGGAGGTCGATTTTTTGGAGGAGGCGTTTGCTCGATACGCGCGCGTGAAGCGGCGTGGTGGAGCGCCGAGGCGAGTGTTGGAACCGGCTTGCGGCAGTGGGCGTTTGGTCCAAGAAATGGCAAGGCGAGGTTGGCTGGCCGCGGGATTTGATGCCGGGCAGGCCATGCTGGATTTTGCCAAACAGAGATGTTCGGAATTGAGCCCGATGCCCATGCTCTGGCTGGACCGGATGGAGAGCTTTCGCGTCCCGATTCGGGGGCGCTTTGACTTGGCGCATTGTCTGGTGAGCACGTTCAAGTATTTGCTGACTGAGGAGGATGCACAGGGGTGCGTGAGTCGAGTCGCCGCCGCGCTCAAGCCGGGAGGCCTCTTTGTGCTGGGCGTGCATCTGTCCGACTACGACTCGGAAACCTACGATCACGAGCGTTGGGAGGAGCGGCGGGGCGGGGTGCATGTCGTGAGCAATACCCGGGTGTGGGCGCCGGACCGACAGCGGCGGATCGAGCCGGTAAGGAATCGTTTGCGAGTGACGCAACGTGGCGAGACCCGCGTTCAAGAGACGCAGTGGGATTTTCGGACCTATGACGCGGCGCAACTCAAGCGGACACTGCGTCTGGCGGCTCCAGAGCTGGATGTGGTGGGCTGTTTCGACTTCACGTATGATTTTTCTGAACCGAGACCCTTTGACGACAGCTACTCCGATGTACTCCTGATTTTGCGAAAAGAGGAGGATTGACCTGCCGTGATCCTCCGGGAAAAGGATGAAGGTTGGCGTTGCGAAAGGCGGCTCCCTTGCTCCGTTACGAGTCCCATGATTCGCATCTCGAAGTTCGTGGCGATCGCAATGGTCGTCGGTAATGTCGTGCCGAGTTCCGTTTCCGCTCAATCTTCAGATGGGCAGGACCGGAAGGCATTTTCGTTTTCGAACGGAGACAAAATTGTCCTGCTGGGCGATGCGGTGATTGAGCGGGAGCAGCGTTACGGGGCTTTTGAGTCGCGACTTCAGTTGGCCCTGGGAGAAAAGAAGGTGACGGTTCGAAATCTGGGTTGGAGTGGCGATACGGTTTTTGGCGATGCCCGCTCGTACTTTGGTCCACCTGAAGAGGGGCTCTCGCGACTGAAGGAGCATCTCAAAATGCTGAAGCCTTCCGTGGTGATGATGAGCTACGGGGCAGGGCTTGCGTTCGATGGGCTCAAGGGCCTTCCGGCCTTCCTCACGGGTTACCGAAAACTCATTTCGGTGGTTCGCTCCCAATCGCCCAAATGCCGGCTCGTGATCATTGCGCCTCCACCACTCGAAAACCTCCCCCCGCCGATGCCGAACCAAGCGGACGGAAATCGGAATCTGGAGAGTCTCAGTGAAGCATTGAAGAAATTCGCCCTGAATCAAAATGCGTATTTTGTCGATCTCTACGGAGCCTTGAATGGCAGCGCGACGAAGGAACTGACGGAAGAGCCGTTGACGGAGAACGGAGTTCACTACACGAGCGTTGGATACGACGTTTTGACCGCTGCATGGCTCAAGGAGCTGGGATTGACGGTTCCCAAAGTCGGCAGCGTGGAACTGGAGGCCCTGAAGGAGAAGGTTCGGGCGAAGGATGAGCTCTTCTTCAATCGGTGGCGTCCACAGAATGAAACCTACCTGTTTGGATTCAGAAAGCACGAGCAAGGGCAGAATGCGAAAGAGATCCCGATGTTTGATCCGCTGATCAAAAAAGCGGACGCGGAGATTCACCAAGAGCGGACCGCATTGCTCGACGCGATGAAGCGCCCTTGAAAACGTCCGACCGAATTCCCCAACCGACCATGCCTGATTTTCTGTCTCCCTTTCTGTCTCGTTTGCTAATCCGGGCCGCAGCGTTCGTTGTCGGAGGCTGTGTTGCAGTGGCCTCTGCATCCCAGCCCTCCAGTGCAGACGATCTGCCCGACCCCGATCCCGAGGCGCAAATCGCGCAGTTTGTGATTCCAGAGGGCTTTGAGATCAACCTGTTCGCCTCGGACCCGATGATTCGGAAGCCGGTGCAAATGAACTGGGATGAAAAGGGGCGGCTTTGGCTGGTAAGCAGCACCACCTATCCTCAAATCAAGCCGGGACAGCCGACGGTGGATCAGGTCATTGTGCTCGAAGACACGGATCACGATGGGAAGGCAGACAAGAGCAACGTCTTCGCTGAAAATTTGCACATTCCAACCGCGCTCGCGCCTGGGGATGGCGGGGTGTATGTGGCCAACTCGACGGAGGTGCTTTTCATCGAAGACACCGATGGAGACATGCGCGAGGACAAGCGCACCATCGTCCTGTCCGGTTTTGGCACCGAGGACACCCATCACCTTTTGCACACGATGAGGCGTGGACCGGAGGGCCTGCTTTACTTTCTTCAGTCGATTTACATTCACAGTCACGTCGAGACGCCCTACGGCGTGCGTCGACTGCTGGGCGGAGGTGTGTGGGAGTTTCGGCCTGAGACCCGACAGTTGGAGGTCATTAGCAAGGGGTTGATCAATCCTTGGGGATTCGAGTTTGACCGATGGGGGCAGAGTTTTGCCACCGACGGTGCTGGCAGCGAAGGTGTGAACTTCATTTTTCCAGGTTCGGTGTTCAAGACGTCTCCCGGAGCCAAGAGGGTCCTGAGCGGAATGAATCCTGGGCAGCCGAAGCATGCAGGGCTCGAGATCATCGAGGAGCCCCATTTTCCCAACGACTGGCAGGGCAGCTTTGTGACCTGCGATTTTCGTGGCAATCGCATCAATCGCTTCAAGCTGACGGACAGCGGCAGTGGCTACATCGCGACGCAGGTGGAGGATGTCCTCGCCTCGAACCATCGTGCGTTTCGCCCGGTGGATGTGAAGGTGGGGCCTGACGGGGCGCTCTACATCTGCGACTGGTACAATCCGATCATCCAGCACGGGGAAGTCGATTTTCGAGATGAGCGTCGGGACCATGTCCACGGGCGGATCTGGCGGTTGACGGCCAAGGGACGCCCGTTGAGCAAGCCCCCTGACTTCGCCGCGGCTTCCGTTCCGGATCTGTTGTCGAATCTGCAGAGTCCGCAAAAATGGACGCGTCATTTTGCGAAGCGCGAGCTCAGGAATCGCGGCCCGGTCAAGGTGATGGGGCCGTTGAAGGAGTGGATCAAAACGTTGGATGCCGGCACTGAAGACGGCGTGCATGCGCTGCTGGAGGCGGCTTGGACGCGGGAGTGCATCAATGATTTTTCGGGCGGGCTTTGGAATCAGGTGTGGACGAGTGGAAACGCGGACGCACGAGCAGCGGCGCTTCGCATTTTGTCGCATCGCTGGAAGGAGTACCCCAAGGCTCTGGATGTCCTGAAGCAAGCGGTGGCGGACGAGAACGCGAGGGTTCGGCTTTGGGCGCTCGCGGTACTGGCGGACATGAAGTCAGCCAAGGCAATTGATGTTGCCCTGAGGGTCCTGGACCTGCCGGTGGATGAGCCGATTGATTTTCTCTTGGAGCAGATTTGCCGGGAACAGGCGGGCATTTGGATTCCAGCGATGAAGGCTGGAGATTTGGATTTCGAAGGTCGACCCAAGCATTTGGTGTTCGCCATGAAGTCGACCGGCCGTGCCGACGCCTTGCCGCCTCTGTTTGAGGCGCTGGCGGGTGGGTCGCTTGAACCGGCAGACGCTCAAGCGGTGTTGACTCTCGCGGGCTCGGTGGCTGACGCAGGACAAGCGGATGAGATGGCGGAGATGATTGGGAAGCCGGAGATGAAGGCTCATCGCGCGGGAGTCTTTGATGCCTTGGTGACTGCTGCCAAAGCACGCAAGGTCGTTGCGACAAAGGCGGAGACGTGGATTGGCTCATGGCTGAAATCCGATGAGTTGGAGATTCGCGAGGGCGCGGCTCAGTTGGCTGGTTTGTGGAAGATCGAGAGCGCGAGGCCGACTCTGGGAAGATGGGTGAAGGACTCGGCTCAATCGATGGAACTTCGGCGGGCTGCGACCCAAGGTCTTGCCGCATTGGGCGGGGTGCCAAGCCGGGACCTTTTCAATCAAGTGTTCGCGGATCGCGATGACCCAGAGACTCGGGTGCTCATGATCGAAGGGCTGAGCCGGGTTGGGCCGATGTTGGCGGCGACTCGGGCAGCGGACTTTCTTGAGGATGCCGGAAGTGGCGCCGCAGCCACACCGGTGTACCATGTTTTTCTGGCGGACAAGAAGCTCCCCGCGCTGCTCGCCAAGGAGTTGGAGGGGCGAACCATTCCTGAGGCGGTCGCCATCGAGGGCGTGAGGATGGTTTCGAGCCGCGGTGTTCAGGGGCCGTTGGAGGCGGCCTTAAAAAAAGCGGGCCAGGTGAAGCAGATGGATCGTCCGTTGAGTGCCGACGAAATGGCGGCCTTGGTCGCCAAGGTCCGGGACAAAGGGGATGCGGCCCGGGGTGAAAATGTGTATCGGCGGCAGCAGTTGCTTTGTCAGACCTGCCACGCGATCGGAGATGCAGGCGGGTTGATCGGCCCGAACTTGGTCAGCATCGGGGCCAGCGCTCCAGTGGATTACTTGATCGAATCGCTTCTGGAACCGAGCAAGAAAATCAAGGAAGGCTACCATATGGTGATCGTCACCACGAAGGACGGTCAGGTGATTTCGGGTGGCCTCGTCCAGGATGGAGACAATGAGGTGGTGATTCGGGATCCTGCGAACGTCGAACATTCCGTTCCAAAAGCGTCCATCGCGACCAAGGTCATGAGTCCGGTGTCGATGATGCCGCCTGGGCTGACCGCAAGTCTCCGGGAGGATGAGTTTGTGGATTTGGTCCGGTTCCTTTCGGAATTGGGGCGGGAAGGGGACTACAAGATCAAGCCAAATCGATTTGTGCGGACTTGGAAGACCATGGGGCCGATGGAGAGGGATGTGATCGACCATGTTCGGCATGTCGGCTACCAGGCCTTGAATGAGACCCATTCAGGGTACCCCTGGCAGCTCACCTACAGCAAGGTGTCCGGAGAGCTTCCCCTCAACGAATTGCAGGAGATCAAGATGTACCCTTGGTTTCCGAAGATTGCTCAGTTCACCCTCAAGCTGGATGCTCCGGGGAAAGTGACCTTGGGATTCAGTCACGTAGCAGGTGTCTTGGTGGCGGTCGGGGGTGAGAAAATCAACAACATGGCCGAGAAAGTGACGCTGGAACTCCCTGCGGGTCGCCACCCTTGTTCGGTCCTGGTGGAGCGAGAGGCGGGTGATGTAGGGTCCATTCGCGTGGAACTGCTGGACGGTGCGGCGACATTGGAATGAACGAAATGGGGCCGAAGCCGTCTGACAGTGGAGGTAATGACAATGTATTCTGATTGACACTCGGATTGTCGTTCCGATATGATGCAATTTGCCATGATTTTTGATTTTCCTTTTTCCAAGCACCAGCAGGGCGGTGAAACAGTACCCGGTGGACGGTCGACCCGTCGTCAAACCGCTGGTTTTTCCTTGGTTGAGGTGGTGATGTCCGTGGCGATCATGGCGGTCGGTGTTGTGACGCTGATGGGCCTTCTGCCACACGGAATCGAGATATCCGGCAAAACCGCCAATGAACTCGCCGCAGCGCGGATTTCCCAGCAGGTATTGGGCGAGTTGCAGGCTTCCACGTGGGCCTCCTTGAGTGCGACTGCGGGCACGCCGATTCGCAAGTATTATGATGACCAAGGCATCGAGATTAAGAGCGATGCAAGTGATTTTGCCTATCGGCTGGCCTATGTGGCGGAGGTCGAACTCCCGGCCACCACAAACGACGCCCAAGGAAAGATGGCGCGATTGCCTTCGAACTCGGCAGCAGGTGCCCGGCAGACCAATCTCCGAAGGGCGATCCTTCGGATTGCCGACAAGCCCACCGAAGACTTCAATTTTCTCACAGCACCCAAAAGTAGCTACAAGACGATCGTCCACTTGGTGGCAAACATGCGCTGAGTGTTTCGCGCTTACGTCTTCTATTTGAACATCTTTCAAAATTCATGATCCAAGCTTTTATGAGCATCATCCCGGTCCCTGAAAAATCTCTTGGCCAGCGTATCCTTCCACTTTTGGCCTTGGGGCTGATGATGGGGGCGTCCACGGCGGGAGCACAGCAGTTCGGCTATTGGACCTACAACGGAGCTTTGCAAACGTCTTCTTGGGGTACGAGCGGACGATGGTTGTTGAGCACCATCCCCGACGGCGCTGGTCAGATCGCAGTCATCGAGAACAATGTCACTTTCAATAACAATCTAACCTACTTGCAAGAAGTCACTCTTGATGGGAGCAGGACGGTGGGGGTTTTGGTTTTTGGGGACTCTGCTGCTTCTCCGGACCTCAATCTCCCCGACCCGAGACCTAATGTTTTTCATGATCGGATCATTTCCGCAGGGAGTGGCGGAAGTTTGGTTTTTGACATGGGGACTGGTGGCGACTTCGCCTACTTAAGGAAGTTCAATGGAGGAGCTGATACCATCTCTGCCGATCTTGTGTTGAATGATAACCTCTCTGTCATTTCCGCCCCCAATAGTCTCAGTAGAACGTTGACCCTTTCGGGGTCTTTGAGCGGAACAGGAACTTTCATTGCCTCGGCTGTTTCCAACGGTCAGATTCGAATCACGGGAGACAACAGCACTTCCCCGGTCCCGATTCACATCTACCATCGTGGGTCGGCGAATCTGGCCTTGGTTCCCCAGGTGGTTTTTGATGCTCCAAACGGCACCAATGCCGTTGCTGCAGGCTTGAGGCTTGGCAATGCATCCGTCTCAGGCAATGGCAACGCGGTTCTGGATCTCTCGGAGGGGCGGACCAACTTGGATCAGATCAAGGACTCCATTCACATCATTGGTGATGGCTTCAACAGCGGCAACCGCCGAGCCTATTTTCGATTGAATGGAGGCAGTGAGACCATCGGCGGGATCACGGATCTCGGAAACGGCGTGATCATTGAGAACTATGCTCCGGATGGATCAAGAGCCGCTCCGGCGACACTGACGATCAATGGTTCGGGTGATTCGTTCATTGGCGGCGTCTTGCGAAACACGGCGGTCACAACCGCAGGCAACTCCATCGATGACAACCCCAACAATCGAGACGGTGCCGACGAGTTCAATCAAGGGGATTCTTCCGGCTCGGCCTCGCCTTTTGCCCTGTCTCTAACGAAAGCTGGATCATCCACGCTGACGCTGTCAGGGAGTCGCATCTACTACACAGGTGGCACGACGATTTCAGGGGGCACACTCCTGCTGAACGGAACCACGAATTTTCGCAGTGACATCGTCAACAACAGTGCGCTGGTGATCAATCAGAACTCTGGTACCTGGAACTTTCGGCGGGAGTTTGCAGATCCTGACCTTGGCGGGCCATTGACTGCTCCATCTCCGGAGAACCTGAAGATCACAGGCACCGGGTCACTGACCAAGACGGGGAATGGCATCTTGGTCATCAATTCGGGCAGTAATAGCATCGGTGGCGGGCTAAGCGTGGAGGCAGGAACGGTGACGTTCAATGGCAACAACAACGTGATTTCATCCGGCATCACCATGGATGGGGATCAGGGGACTGTGCGCAACCTCAACATCAACGGTTCGGCCACGGTCAATGGAAATATGACGCTGCGGGGTAACACGGGTCAGGCGGGTAGCAACGTGAATATCACCGGGGCGATCACCACCAGTGGCATTGTGAATATCCGACAATTGTCGTTCGAGTTGTCAGGCAGCGGTTTGCTCAGCAGTCCGTCAGCCATCAATCTGGCAGGGGCTCCGGATGCGACAAACGCGACAAACATCGGAACGGAGTTCCGAATCACCAACACGAGCGCTTCCAACAACACCAATCGCGTTGGCAATTCGACCGTGTTCAACTCGTTGGGCGGCGATTTCACGTTCTCAAACGACGGATCCAACACGGCGTTTGCCGAGTCGATGGGAGCGCTGAACCTGCAGTCGGGCTCGTTGAACATGACCACCTCACGGGCGGGAGCCAGCGGAAGCAGCACCCTGACCTTTGCGGCGTTGAACCGCCCAAGCACCGCGACGATCAACTTCGACGGTCCCAGCATTGGGGTTGATGGTCGGAACCGAGTGATCTTCACAGCGGCTCCAACTTTGAACGATGGGATCATTGGCAACTGGGCAACCGTTGGGCCGGAGTTGGCCACCTATGGTGCCAATGGCGTTACCGAATACACAGGTTACGTTTCGCCTGCGGCGGGTTCTTGGAATGATGGCACCCAGAATGTGAAGGTCACCGCCGCTGGGACCCAAAACTTGGGGAACAATGCCTCCAGGACAGTTAACACGCTCAATCTTCAGGCCACGGGGACCGTCAATATCAACGGAACCAACACCACCTTGACGGTGGATGGCGGTTTGATCTTGACGAGCGGATCCAACACCAACCTCAACGTCTCGACGTTGCGCCCCGGAGCAGATGGTGGGCACCAATTGATCTTCAACATGCAAGATGCGGTTGGGCGCTTGGTGAACGTGAATTCCACGATCACTGACAACGGATCTCCTGCCACGGTGATCAAGACGGGAGCCGGGCGGCTGGCGCTCCTCTCTGTGAACACGTACACTGGACCCACCATCATCAATGAGGGAAGCATCCGGATCACCACCGATCGGTCTCTGGGTGCCGTGCCGGTGGGGGTGTCTGCCAACAACATTCAACTGAATGGGGGGAACCTGCATCTGAACGTCAACAGCGGAACCACAACGCTTTCGAGCAATCGCGGGCTCACCGTTAGCGAGGCTGGCGGTCGCATCGAGGTGGGGAACACTGCCGACGATACCGCCACGTTTGAAATTTTCGGTCCCATCAATGCGACGGGCGTTTTGGATTTGGCCGTGCGTGGGGATTCCTCGATCAGCACGACTTCGACGCTCAACCTCGGAAATGCGTTGAGCACCAACACCTTCACCGGGGGCTTGTTTTCAGTGGGACCTTATGACGGGACGACCAATGTGTTGGGGAACAACACGATCGGCCACATCGAGGTGGAAGCCGGCACCATCAACATCACGGGAAACAACACCTTGACGGGAAATATCCGGATCAGCGCCGGGGGCTTGGTCTTGGACGGGAACAACACCTTCTCAGGGGACGTCAATCTGACATCGGGGCGATTGGAATTGCGGTCAGCCAATGCCTTGGGTTCGGCCCCGATTTCTCTGAACCTTAGCGACGCGACATTGGTCCTTGGTGTCGATGAGACCATCAAGAGCATTTCGAGTGCTGCTCTTGGCGTTATTGAGAATGGAAGCGCCACGGACACCACGGTCACCTTCAGTCCTGTGGTGAACGAAACCTTCTCCGGGCGTCTGCGCGATGGCTCTGGAGGTGGGGACTTGAGCGTCACAAAAACAGGCGAGGGCATGCTCTCTCTGACGAACGAACAATCGACGTATGTTGGCACGACCCGAATCGAAGGAGGCACCCTTCGGGTGAGAACGATTGCCAACGCGCTGTCATCGTCGTCAATTGGTACGGCCTTGAGCACCGATCCAGCTTCTTTGGTGATCGATCAGGGGGTGCTGAGTTTCATTCCCACCAGGCCCATCTTTACAGACCGATCTTTCACCATCGGAGCGGGACCTGATGGAGCCACACTAATGGCGGAAGGAGCGGGGCGGGAGGCTGCCGTCAACATTGGGCGGAACAGCCCTGCAATTGGATTCGAAGGCGCTGGAAGCCGGACACTCACCCTTGCAAGCCGAAACGACGGCTTGAATACGCTCAACTTGGTTTTGGGAGATGCGGGGGCAGGCCAGGCGACGGCGCTGAGGAAGATCGGCTACGGGCAGTGGGTGTTGGGTCAGACAAACACGTTCACCGGACTCACCACAGTTGAGGATGGAGAATTGCGCATTACGGCAGATGGCGCACTCGGGGCGGGGGTCAGCGGCGGTGGACTGGGCACGATTCTTGTCGGCGGGCGCATGATCTTTGACACGGTCAATTATGCGACCAATGAGGACATTTTCTTCGATGGTGGCCGACTGGATGTCGAAGGCGGGGATAGTACCTTCGGTGGGCGGTTTGTCTTCAGCCGTGGTGGGACGGTCTACGTCAACGAGGGTTCCACGTTGACCCATACGGGTGATATTTCTGGAAACCAGGCGCTCGTCTTTGAAGCTCCGGGAACCTTGGTTCTCGCTGGAAGCCACACCACGTCTGGAATCAATCGCTTCACGGGAACCGTGGCCGTGCGTGAAGGTACCTTGATTCTTGATTACTCGACCAACAACACCAGCAAGCTGGCGGGTCAACTTCAATTGGGCGGTGGACGCCGCGGTGGGTCCGTCATTCTCCGGGGTGGATCACACCAAGAAGTGGTGAGCCAAGTGTTCATCAACTCGGGGACCAGTCGGATCAGTCGTGAAGCAGGTTCCAATGCGACGCTCCGGATGAATCAGATCAACACCAACTCCACGGGCAACCTGTTCATCAGTGAGGTGGGCTTTACGACCACGGACAGGACGAACACGAATGGAATCTTGGGATCGAACATCATCGTCGGTGATGGAGCGGGTGGAATCAGTTGGGCGGTCAATTCAACCAATGCCAACGATGGTCCGATTTCAGCGTTTTCGGCATTCTCCGTGGATACCTGGGCGCTCAATCAGAACGTCGATGCGAGGAACAACTCTTCCCAAACGGCTGGTTCGTCGGCTTACACGCTCCGATTCAATCAACCCACAGCCCCAGGCGACGTCACCGTCACGCTGCTCGGCGGAAACAACGAATTGGAAACAGGCGGAATCCTGGTGACCCCACAGATGGGAGCCAACGATGCGATCATCGCAGGGCCTGGTGGCTTATCGTCAGGGACTGGCGGGACCCGAAATTCGGATAATTTGATGCTGAATCAGTTCAACTTGGTGGGCGATTTGGTGATTTCCGCTCCGATTGTGGATGGCGCAGGGACCGATGGACTGGAGAAAATCGGGGAAGGTCGTGCGATACTCATTGGTGCCCATTCGTATTCTGGGGTCACGACCATTTCAGAAGGTGAACTGGTGATTGACACCATCGCCGACGCGGGTGTGGCCAGTGGGATTGGAGCGGGTGCGGCTGGCAATGGAAACCTGCTGTTCAATGCGGGTTCCCTGACGTATTTGGGAGAGACAGCTTCGACAAACCGGGGCTTCAATATCGCGGGACCTTATGGCCAGTTCCGAATTGGACACGAGCGTTCCGAGGTGACATTCG
Organism: uncultured Verrucomicrobiales bacterium; assembly: GCA_963976915.1. Taxonomy (GTDB): domain Bacteria; phylum Verrucomicrobiota; class Verrucomicrobiia; order Verrucomicrobiales; family Verrucomicrobiaceae; genus CAXBNA01. The sequence continues at coordinate 221 of CAXBNA010000060.1, read as the reverse complement.
GCGGCGGCAATGCGGGTGGTGAGAGGATCATCAAAGAGGGTGCAGGTGCCATGGTCTTGACGGGCAGCTCGACGGGCATTCTTGCGTGGGATGTCAACGAAGGGACTGTTGAGTTTCAGCTGAACGCCCAAAACAACCGGTTTGCTTCCAGCCTCTCTGAGTTGACCCTGGGTGGAGGGATGGTCCACATCGTCGGGGATACCGCAGCAAGTCGTTCACAA
>CAXBNA010000059.1:0-29519 GCA_963976915.1 uncultured Verrucomicrobiales bacterium | reverse complement strand
GGACACGACCGAAGAGCTCATCAAGCGCTGCAGCCACGGCGAGATCGACATCGCCATCGTGGCCCTGCCGATCATCACCAAGTACCTCGAAGTCGAGGCTCTCTTCTCCGAGGAACTCCTTCTCGTAGTGCCGGTGGGCCATCCTTTGGAGACCGCCGCCACCATCACCGCCGCCATCATGGACGGATATCCCTTTGTCATGCTGAACGAGGCCCACTGCCTGTCGGAAAACATCGCCTCCTTCTGCCGCAGCCAATCGGTCCAACCCGTCACCGTCGAGCGTACCAGCCAGCTCGCCACCGTCCAAGAACTCGTCGCGCTCGACCACGGTGTCTCCATTGTTCCTGCAATGGCGCGCCGAGTGGACCGCAGCGACCAACGAATCTACCGCTCCTTCGACGGCGACAAACCCGAACGGACCGTCGCCATGATGTGGAACGCCTCCCGCTACCAGAGCAAGTCGGTCACATTGCTCATGGAGCACTTGCGGAAATCCTCTCCGACTTGGAGCCGACCTACCACCGTTTGACGAACACCCCATCGGCCGTGCCTTCCGCCCGAAAGCTCCACGGCGCCACCGTCAGTCGAAGAAGCAAGCCATCCACTTCGTTTACACAAACAGCCATGAAATCGCCGCTCTTCGTCGCACTCGCCTCTCTCTCCTTTTGCATGCCCACGATGGCAGAGATCCACCACGCACAGGGGGAGATGGCTGGTGAGGTCACCGCGACCTCGGTGCTGCTGCAATCCCGACTCACCGCGATCCCGGGCCCCACGCTCGATGAACACGGCGATGTGCCTGGAAAAGAAGGTGTGGCGTATTTCGAGTGGAGTGAATCATCTGACTTCGCTGAACCCGCCCGCAGCAAATGGTACGAAGCGAATCCGGCTCGCGATTTCATCGTGCGGAAACGCGTCGAACAGCTCAATCCGGGCACCCGATACTACTACCGCCTCGTCTATGGCGAGAGCCGGGACGCAACGAAAGCGGGTCCGATCCGGTGTTTTAAAACCCTCGGGCAAACCGGTGACGTGTCCTTCTGCATGGGCAGCTGCATGAACTACCACGCCTTCATGTCGGGTCAGGCGAATGGTGGCGGCCCCGTGACCGCAACGGAGGAAGACAAGAAGCTCGGCTTCCCCGTGTTCGAGGCCATGGCCAAGTTGAAGCCCGACTTTTTCATCGGCACCGGCGACATCGTCTACTACGACATCCCCTACAACGACCCGGCGGAGACGCTGCCCGAGCTGCGCCGCAAATGGCATGAGCAGTTTCGCTTTCCCCGTTTGATCGAGTTCTTCTCACGCACGCCCGGCTACTGGTCCAAAGACGATCACGATTTTCGTTTCAACGACGCGGATCTCAGCAAGTCGAAGCTGCCCTCACCCGCCACCGGCATCGAGTTGTTCCGTGAGCAGATGCCGATCTTTGCAGCCAGCGATCAAACCACGCCGACCTATCGCACTCATCGTGTGCACCAGCACCTCCAGCTCTGGTTTGTTGAAGGGCGGGACTTCCGCTCACCTAACAAGATGCCGGATGGTCCCGAAAAATCGATCTGGGGCAAGAGGCAGCGCGAGTGGCTGCAAAGCACGCTCAAGGAGAGCGACGCCAAGTGGAAAGTCATCATCACACCCACGCCGATGGTCGGACCCGACCGCAACAGCAAGACCGACAACCACGCCAACCTCGCCGGGTTCAAACACGAAGCGGACAGCTTTTTCCAATGGCTCGTGGATGAAGACATCGGCGGTGTGCTGACCTTCTGCGGCGACCGTCACTGGCAGTACCACAGCATCCATCCGCAGGGTGTGGAGGAATTTTCCGTGGGAGCGCTGAACGATGAAAACTCGATCCAAGGCACCCTGCCTGGCACCGCCAAATCCACGGATCCAGAAGGCCTCATCAAGCAACCCTACCATTACAAAGAGCCCACCGGGGGTTTCCTCCATGTCACGATCAATGACGATGCGCAATTGATGCTCACTCACCACGATGACCAAGGGGTTGTGCTGAATCGGGTGGTGAAGTGAGGTAACGCCATTCGGCCTAAAACCCTGCGAATCTCTGTCCGCGTCTTCGAAGCCCATCAGGCTGCCGAGACGGCGCTTGAGGGACCAAGCGCCCTACCATCCGCATCTCCCGATAGCCCACTCGCTCAGGTCTCGTTTCATCCACCTGTTTCCTCACGATGCTCAAACACCTGCTCTTCCTCCTCACGCTTGGCATAACTTCCTTCGTCGTCGCCGAACGACCGCCCAACGTGGTTGTCTTCCTCACCGATGACCAAGGTTGGGGAGATCTGAGCGTGCATGGCAATACCAACCTGAGCACCCCCAACATCGATTCACTCGCCCGCGACGGTGCGATGCTGGACAACTTTTACGTGTGCGCCGTCTGTGCGCCCACGCGGGCCGAGTTCCTCACGGCGCGCTACCATCCCCGCACCGGCGTCAGTGGCGTGAGCGAAGGCGCGGGTCGTCTCAATCCCGACGAAACAACGCTGGCCGATCTGTTCAAGAAGGCTGGCTATGCGACCGGGTGCTTTGGCAAATGGCACAACGGCACCCAAGCCCCATATCACCCGCTGGATCGCGGCTTCGACGAATACTACGGCTTCACCTCCGGGCACTGGGGTCACTACTTCAGCCCACCGCTCGATCACAATCGCAGGACCGTGAAAGGCAACGGCTACCTCCCCGACGACCTCACCGATCACGCGCTCGAGTTCATCGACACCAATCGCGACCGACCCTTCCTCTGCTACGTCCCCTACAACACGCCGCACTCGCCCTTCTACGTGGACGACGCCTTCTACGCGAAGTTCGAAAACCTCGACCCCGAGATGCGGCATCGCGATCCCGAACAGGAAGACCTCGCTGAAACCCGGGCCGCGCTGGCGATGTGCGAAAACCTCGACTGGAACGTCGGCCGCATCCTCAAAAAGCTCGACGAACTCAAACTCACGCAGGACACCCTCGTCGTGTACTTTTCCGACAACGGACCCAACACGTTTCGTTGGAACGGCGGCATGAAAGGGAAGAAGGGCACAGTCGATGAAGGCGGCCTCCGCTCCCCGATGCTGATTCGGTGGCCCGGCCACGTCGGAGCGAATCAACGCCTGCCACAAGTCGCTGGAGCCATCGATCTGCTGCCCACACTCACCGAACTCGCGGGCGTGCCCTCGGAGACGGTGAAGCCGCAGGATGGTCGCAGCTTTGCCAAACTGCTGCTCGGGCAGTCGAGCGAGTGGCCGGACCGCCGCCTCTTCAGCATCTGGGGCAGGAAGGCATCGGTTCGCACCGAGCGCTTTCGCATGGACGACGCGGGAGCGCTTTTTGACATCACGGCTGACCGTGGCCAAGCAAAAGACGTGGCCAGCGCGCACCCAGAGCTCAGGGCCGACCTGCAAGCCGAACTGAACGCCTACCGCCAGGAGATGCGCTCCCTCATCGCCGCCAATCAAGATCGTCCCTTCACCGTCGGCTATGCGGCCAGCACGACCCTGCCTGCCCGCGACGGCATCCCCCACGGCACGATTCAGCGGAGTGCCAAGGCACCCAACAACTCCTTCTTCAAAAACTGGACTCGCGAGGACGACTCGATCACCTGGGACATCAAGGTCGGCACCGCCGGCAACTACCGCGCCACGGTGCTCTACACCTGTCCTGAAGCCAACGTCGGCACCACTGTCCGCCTGTCCTTTGAAGATTCCGTGATCGAGACCCAAGTGACCGAGGCCTTCGACCCGCCGCTCTGGGACAAGTCCAAGGAGCGCGTGTCGGAGTCCCACTACTTCGTGAAGGATTTCAAACCGCTCGATCTGGGCATCATCTCGCTCCCGCAAGGACGGGGCCCCCTCAGCCTCACCTGCCCAATGCTCGTCAACGGCCACGGCATCGATGTTTACTCGATTCTACTGGAGCAGGCACCCTGAGCGGAGCTTCCCAACCTCACGCCACCGTCTTGAACGCCTCGACTCCCCGCGTTTACGGGAGGAAGATGCCTGCGGTTCCGACCGTATTCTCCTTCCCATGACCTTCGTTTTCCCCCGGTCGATTTTCGCCATCGGACTCTGCTTCGGATTCGTCCACAGCGGGCTCGCAGCTGATCGTGTGCAGTTCAATCGCGACGTCCGGCCGATCCTGACCGAGAACTGCTACTACTGCCACGGGCCCGACCCCAAGCATCGGGAGGCGGATCTGCGGCTCGATGTGCGGGAGGCTGCGCTTGAAGAAGGGGCCATTGTACCGGGCAAGCCCAGCGACAGTGAATTGATCGCCCGCATCCTGACGGAGGATGAAGACGATCTGATGCCACCGCCGGATTCGCACAAGATTCTGAAGCCAAAGGAAAAGGAGATCCTTCAACGCTGGGTGGCGGAAGGCGCGGAGTATCAGGGGCACTGGGCTTTTGAAAAGCCTGTCCGGCCTCAGGTGCCCGCCATCCAAGAAGCAGCAACGCCCATCGATGCCTTTGTGCTGGAGCGGCTCAAGACGGAGAAGTTGGGCCTCTCCCCAGCGACGGACAAACGGACCTTGATTCGCCGGATCACCCTCGATCTCACCGGTTTGCCACCCGCACCTGAGGACGTGGAGGCCTTTGTCGCCGATGCCTCACCCCAAGCCTATGAGCGGGTCGTGGATCGCCTGCTCAAGTCCCCCGTCTATGGGGAACACATGGCGGCGCAGTGGCTGGACTTTGCTCGCTACGCCGACAGTCACGGCTTCCAGACCGACAGCTCACGCACGATGTGGCCCTGGCGGGACTGGGTCATTCATGCGCTGAATGAAAACATGCCCTTCGATCAATTCACCATCGAGCAACTCGCGGGGGACCTACTGCCGAACCCGACGCTCTCGCAGAAAGTGGCGACCGGGTTTCACCGCAATCACCGCATCAACGGCGAGGGCGGCATCATCGACGAAGAGTGGCGGATCGAAAACATCATCGACCGTGTGGATGCCACCGGCGCGACCTGGATGGGCTTAACGTTGGGCTGCGCGCGCTGCCACGACCACAAGTACGACCCGATCACGCAGAAGGAGTTTTATGAGATGTTTTCCTTCTTCAACAACATCGACGAAACCGGTGTGATTCGCGGAGGCTCGAACCGCACCGGGGGCAATCCGGGGCCCTCGATCTACGTGCCCGATGCCGAGCAGCAGAAGACGCTTGCAGCATTGACGGACGACCTGACCCAGGCCGAAGCGGCCGTCAAGGCAGCGGAGAAAACCCTGCCCGCACTGTTGGCTGCCTGGGAACCCAAATTCAAAAAGGATCTCGCAGAGAGCAAACCACAGTGGGAACCTTTGATGCCGGAGACGGTCAGCTCCACGGGCGGCGTCACCTTCAGTCGCGTCGAAGACGGAACCTATCTCGCAGGCGGTCCGACGCCGGCCAAGGCCACCTACGTCATTGAGGGCGCGATTCCGGAGGGCGGATTCAGCGGCTTGCGCTTGAACGTTTTCCCGGATCCCTCGCTCCCGGAAGGCAGCGTCGGTCGCAACAGCAATGGCAACTTTGTGCTCACCCGCATCGAAGCGGAAATCCGTGCGCCGAGTTTGAAGCAACCCCTGAAGCTCACTTTCTCGGAGGCGGAAGCGGTGTTCTCGCAAAAAGGCTGGGGGATCGAATCTCTGATCGACGCCACCCTCGCCAAAGCCGCGAAACGCGAGTCCACGAAAGGAACGAATCGCGGCAAAGGCTGGGCCGTCGAAGGCACCACACGCAAGGAACCGAACCAGGCCATGGTGCTCGTTCCAGACTTGGTGAGCGTGCCAGCCGATGCCCGCATCACGGTGCGCCTCGTTCACGACACGCTCAACAATCACCAGATCGGCCGCTTCAGTCTCGACTGGTGCTCAGTGCCACCCCAGATGGTCACGCTGGTGGGCGATGGTGCCGCACCCGCGGACATCCGGGTGATTTTGGATCTCGATCCGGCCAAACGCAGTGCCAAACAAAAGCAGACCCTGACCGCCTTTTACCGCACCGGTTTTGATCATCCGGTGAAAGCGGCGGACACGGCTTTGGCGACGGCCCGCAAAAAACGCGAGGGCTTCGAGATGAGGTTGCCAAGCGTCATGGTGATGCAGGAATTGCCTGAACCGCGCACCGCCCACATCCTCCTCCGTGGCGAGTATGCAAACCCAGGGGACGCGGTTTCTGCCGCCACACCCGCCGTCCTGCCGCCGCTTCCCGAGAAGGCACCGCGCAACCGCCTGACCCTCGCGAAGTGGCTCGTCTCGCCTGAGCATCCACTCACCGCCCGCGTGTGGGTGAATCGTCAGTGGGAGCGCTTCTTTGGCAAGGGCCTCGTCAAATCCAGTGAGAACCTCGGCGTGCAATCGGATCCACCGAGCCACCCGGAATTGCTCGACTGGCTCGCCACCGAGTTCATGCAATCGGGTTGGGACATGAAGCACCTTCAGAAGCTCATCGTCATGAGTGCCACCTATCGTCAAAGCTCCGCCAGGACCCACCTTCCCGCCAGCCTTCTCGAACGCGATCTCGAGAATCGCCTGCTGGCGCGCGGGCCCCGCTTGCGCCTGACTGCCGAGGCCATCCGCGACCAAGCGCTCGCCATCAGTGGCCTGCTCGATCCGAAAATCGGCGGCCCCAGCGTGCGCCCCTACATGCCCGAAGGCGTGTGGGATGAAACCAGCGTCTACGGCGATCTGCGGAACTACAAACCCGACGTCAACGGCGGTCTCTACCGGCGCACGCTTTACACCATCTGGAAACGCACCGCCGCGCCGCCCACGATGCTGCTGTTTGATTCGTCCTCGCGCGAAACCTGCACCGTGAAGCGCTCCAGCACCAACACACCACTGCAAGCGCTCGCGCTCCTCAACGAGGTTACCTTTGTCGAAGCCGCCCGCGTCCTCGCCCAGCGCATGATCACCGAAGGGGGTGCCAGCGCAGAGCAACGCCTCGACTGGGCCTTTCGCCGCGCGCTGGGGCGACCGCCGGACGCGCACGAGTTGAGCGTACTGGTTGCCGGGATCGACCGCCAATGGAAGCGCTTTCAATCCGCCAGCGCCGAGGCAGAACAACTCATCCAAAGCGGCGAAGCGCCCTTGGCCGCAAACATCGCACCCGCCGAACTCGCCGCCTACACCGTCACGGCGAATGTGATTCTGAATCTCGATGAAGTCCTCACCAAGGAATAGATCATGATCCCTTCCCCTATCTCCGCACTCCATCCGTCCAATCGCCGCACCTTCCTCGAACGGTCGGCCTCAGGCCTCGGACTGGCCGCACTCGGTTCCCTCATGAGCGAGGGCTCCGCCACCGCCACCGTCCCGCTCGCCGGTTTTCCTCACAAACCGATCAAGGCCAAGCGCGTGATCTACCTCTTCCAATCCGGCGCGCCGTCGCAGATGGACTTGTTTGATCCCAAGCCGCAAATGCAGGCGCAATTCGGCAAGGACCTGCCGGAATCAATTCGCAAGGGCCAACGCCTGACGACGATGACCTCCGGCCAGAAAGGTTTTCCGGTCGCGCCGAGCATTTTCAAGTTCGCTCAACACGGCGAGAGCCGGGCGTGGATCAGCGAACTCATGCCGCACCTCGGTACCGTGGCGGACGAGCTGTGCTTCATCAAATCGATGCACACCGATGCGATCAATCACGATCCCGCCATCACCTTTTTCCAAACCGGTCGACAGCTCGCCGGCTTTCCCAGCATGGGCTCCTGGCTGAGCTACGGACTCGGCAGTCAAAACCGCGATCTGCCCGCCTACGTTGTGCTGACGTCCTTCGGCAGCGGACGCCCGAATGACCAGCCGCTCTACGACCGACTCTGGGGCGCGGGCTTTCTGCCGACCCAGCACAGCGGCGTGAAATTCCGCAACACCGGCGATCCCGTCCTCTACCTCTCCAATCCTCCGGGCATGGATCGGGCCCTGCGTCGTGATTCGCTCGATCAACTCAGCGAGCTCAACCAGCATCGCCACGCCCTCGTCGGCGATCCCGAGATCGAAGCCCGCATCGCGCAGTACGAGATGGCTTTCCGCATGCAGGCCAGCGTGCCGGACCTCACCGATTTCTCCGACGAACCCGAGCACATCCTCGACCTCTACGGCCCCGATGTGAAACGCCCCGGCAGCTACGCCGCGAACTGCCTCCTGGCCCGCCGCCTAGCCGAGCGCGACGTCCGTTTCATCCAATGCTTCCACATGGGCTGGGATCACCACGGCGGTCTGCCCAAGGCGATCCAAGGCCAGTGCAACGACACCGATCAAGCAACCACCGCGCTCATCAAGGACCTCAAGCAGCGCGGCCTGCTCGACGACACCCTCATCGTCTGGGGTGGCGAGTTCGGTCGCACGATCTACTCGCAAGGCACGCTCACCGAGACCAACTACGGCCGCGATCACCACCCGCGCTGCTTCACCGTTTTCCTTGCCGGTGGCGGCATCAAGCCCGGGATGTCCCTTGGTGAAACCGACGACTACTGCTACAACATCGTCCAGGATCCCGTCAGCATCTACGATCTCCACGCCACGATGCTCCACGTCCTCGGCATCGATCACAACCGCCTCACTTACAAGTTCCAAGGCCTCGACGCCCGCCTCACCGGCGTCGAGGGCGCGAAGGTGGTGAAGCAAATTCTCGCTTAGCCGACGCGGATAGCGTGCTCAAGGAGGGATGGCATTCCTGCCGTCCCCTTCATCGTCACTGCAACCGGGAGACGCCAGTTCTCCGTCGGGTACCTTTCACCTCCCCCTCCGGTCTCGTTGCCTCGTCCGAAACTCCGCCGGACCGCAGCCCATCTGGCGGGCGAACATGCGGCTGAGGTAATGCCGGTTGGGAAAACCGCACTCGATGGCAATCTGGTCGATCGTCTTGTCCGAGAGGGCCAACGCCTCTCCCGCGAGCCGAATCCTCGTGCGCAGGACGTACGCAGCAGGTGTCTGCCCGGTGTGCTCGCGAAAGGTCTGAATGAATCGTTCCAGCGACATGCCGGCGCGTTCGGCGAGGAAGGCATTGCTGAGCTTTGTGTGAGGCGCGCGCGCCATCAGCGCCAGGATTTGGATCAACGCCTCGGGCATCGCAGCCGAGGCTGGAGTTTCCAGCGTCGCAAACACCGTGTGGAGCAAGGCGGAGCCGAGGTGGAGGAGCTGATGATCTCTAGCCTCTCCGGCAGGTTGCTCGTGGGTATGAATAAGCCGGTGCAGAAGTGGAAGGAGGGTGTCGTCCGCTGGAATTTCGATGGGAGCCGCAGGAAAAGACACACCAGGGCGGGTAGTCGTGAAGTGCAGCCAGTAGTGGCAGGCCTCCACCGGGCCACAGCAATCGAAGACGGTGTCTGCCGGAATCAGGACCGCGTGGCCCGGCTCCAAGGGGATTTCCCGACCTTGGAATCGCAGGTGACATCCCGGCTTTGGATTGTAGTAAAAGCGCCAGAACGGCGAGTCGACACCTTGATGGTTCCAATCACTGAGCGCCGCCTGCCATCCGCTTTCATGGATCAGAAACGGCGTCCATCCCGCCGCAGCCACCCGCGCCAGATCCACGCCCCACGGCGTGGTGTAGTTCAGGTACTTGCGTCGTTGTTTCATGATTGGATACAAAAACGACGCGAAACCACCTGCTCCTTCAACGTTGGTATATACTGATGCGTCACCTGCTTGTCCTCATCGCCCTCACCAGCACCGCTCTCCACGCCGCGGTTCCATCCGATCACGCCGAGCGCATGGAGCGTGGATTGAAGCTCTTTGAAAGGGACATCTCCGGGCTTCTCAAAGAGCACTGCCTGCGCTGCCATGGCGGCGAAAAGGTGAAGAGCGACTTTGAACTCGCCACGCGCGAGGACCTGCTGCGCGGCGGATCGCACGGTCCGGCCATTGTACCCTTTGATGCGGAGGCCAGCCATCTCATCGAACTCATCAGCCACGTGAAGGAGCCGATGATGCCTGACGACAAACCCCGGCTCTCCGATGAGGTCATTGGCAAATTCAAGGCTTGGATCAATGATGGCGCACCTTACGCGGATCCGCTCATCGCCGGCAAAAAGCCGAAGCGCGACTCCAGCCTCGTCACCGATGAAGATCGTCAATGGTGGGCCTTCCAGCCGCTGAAGAAGGTGCAGGCGAAGTCCATCGACGAGTTGCTTTTGAAGAAGGCGAACGGGATGACCTTCAATCCGCCGGCAGACAAAGCCACCCTCGCACGCAGGGTGTCGCTGGACCTCACGGGTCTTCCACCTGACCCCAATGATGCGTCCGACTTCTCCGATCAGATCGACAAACTCCTCTGCTCTCCAGCCTACGGTGAGCGCTGGGCGCGCCACTGGCTCGATGTCGCCCGCTACGCCGAGAGCACCGGCTTTGAGCAGGACTACGACCGCCCCCACGCCTACCACTTCCGCGACTTCGTCATCAAGGCGCTGAACATGGACATGCCCTATGACCAGTTCGTGAAGTGGCAGCTCGCTGGCGACGAATACGAACCGGACAACCCGCTTGCGCTCGCCGCGACCGGCTTCCTCGGCGCAGGTGTGTTTCCCTCGCAGATCACCGCTAACGAAGTGGAGCGCACGCGTTACGACGCGATGGACGACATGCTCAGCACCACCAGCAGCGCCATGCTCGGGCTCACCGTCGGCTGCGCGCGCTGCCACGATCACAAGTTCGACCCGTTCCCGACGCGCGACTACTACGCCATGCTCGCCACTTTCACGACGACGACGCGGATGAACATCGACATCCATCCCGACGGCAAGATCACTTCAGCGATCACGACCAAGAAAAAGAAAGGCGCGGACACGCCGCCCATCGAGGGTGCCACCCGCATGATGATCTGCGGTGAAGGCTACGAGCCCATCGTCATGCACACCCAGGGCGGGCCATTCTTCGACAAGACCTACGTTCTGCGCCGCGGCAGCACGGATATGAAGGAAGAGGAAGCATCGCAGGCTTTTCTCCAAGTCCTCAGCAAACTCGGTGCCGAAAATCGCTGGCAATGGCAGCCGCCCAAGGACGCGAAATACAGCGGTCGCCGCCGAACGCTCTCCAACTGGATCACCGACGTCGAAAACGGCGCGGGTGCGCTGCTCGCCCGCGTGATCGTCAATCGCCTCTGGCAGCATCACTTCGGTACCGGACTTGTTCCGACCGCCAATGACTTTGGCAAGACCGGCGCACTGCCCACGCAGCCCGAGTTGCTTGACTGGCTCGCCGGCCAGCTCATTGCCCACGACTGGAAATTGAAACCCATTCACAAGATGATCCTCAGCAGCCGCGCCTGGCAGCAGAGCAGCGCCCGCGACCCGAAGAAAGAGGCCGCCGATCCTGACAACGGCCTCTTCATGCGCTTCGTGCCGCAGCGCCTCGAAGCCGAGGCCATCCGCGACTCGATGCTCGCGGTCAGCGGTCTGCTGGATGACACGATGTTCGGCCCCGGCACGCGCGATGAAAACAGCAAGCGCCGCAGCATCTACTTCAACATCAAGCGCAGCCAACTCATCGGCAGCATGGTCGCCTTTGACCAGCCCGAACCTCTCGTGAGCCAGGGCGGTCGCCCCACCACCACCGTGGCCCCACAGGCCCTCATCCTGATGAACAGCCCGCAAGCTCGCGAGTGGGCCGAAGGACTCGCCAAGCGCGTTCAATCCGCCGGCCCCGTGCCCGAACAGATCACCCTGGCCTATCGCCTCTGCTTCAATCGCGATCCCAACTCCAACGAACTCACGGCGGGCGCGGACTTTCTAAAATCCGGCGCCTCACTCGCCGACTACTGCCAGGTGGTGCTCGGCCTGAACGAATTCATCTACGTGAACTGACATGAAAACGCCCCTCTACTCTCGCCGACAAATGCTCGCCCGCACGGGCGGTGGCTTTGGTATGCTGGCGCTTTCCTCAATGCTGGAAGCGGCGAGCAATCCTTTCGCGCCGAAGGTTCCGATGGAGGTCGGCGGCAAGGCGAAGTCGATCATCTGGATCTTCGCCAACGGTGGTCCCTCGCATGTGGACACCTGGGATTACAAACCGGAACTCGCAAAGCGCGACGGCCAGACGCTGGAGGGTTTCGATCCGAAAACCGGTTTCTTTCCGGGCTCCGTGGGCGGCTTGATGAAGTCACCCTTTGAGTTCAAGCAGCACGGCCAGAGCGGAACCTGGTGCAGCGACCTGTTTCCGAAAACGGCGATGCACGTCGACAAGATGAGCTTCATCCACAGTTGCTGGACGGACTCGAACAATCACTCGCCCGCGCTCTTCAAAATGAACACCGGGCAAACGCGCATGGGCTATCCCTGCGTTGGTTCCTGGGTCAACTACGGCCTCGGCAGCGAGAGCGACTCCCTGCCGTCCTTCGTCGTGATGAGTGATCCGCTCAATCGTGGCCTGCCCAAGGGCAGCGCGGCGAACTGGGGCGCGGGCTTCCTGCCGAGCATCTACCAAGGCACCTGGCTCAAGCCCACCGGCGCTCCCATCGACAACCTCGCTGTGCCCGCCTCACTCACCCCGCAGCGCCAGCGATCCCAACTCGATCTTTTGGCGAAACTCAATCGTCAGGCGCTCGCCGGATCGCCCATCGAGAGCGAACTCGAAGCCCGCATCGAGAGCTTTGAGCTCGCCTACCGGATGCAGACCTCTGCGCCGGAAGCCTTTGATGTCCAAAGCGAACCCGAGCACATCCAACAGCTCTACGGCGTGAACGAAAAGCACTGCGGCCACTTCGCCGCGCAGTGCCTGACCGCGCGGCGCATGGTCGAACGCGGGGTCCGCTTCATCCAGATCTACAGCGGCGGTATGGAGAACCAACTCAGTTGGGATGGGCACAAAGACATCCTCGGCAACCATCGCGGCTTCGCCAACGAGAGCGACCAACCCGTTGCCGCGCTCATCAGCGACCTCGAGCAGCGCGGCCTGCTCGACCAGACGCTCGTCATCTGGGGCGGCGAGTTCGGGCGGCTTCCCATCGCGCAGAAAGGCACCCAGCCCGGTCGGGATCACAATCCGCACGCCTTCACCGTCTGGATGTGCGGTGGTGGCGTCAAAGGCGGCTATCACCACGGCGAGACCGACGAGATCGGCTTCAAAGCCGCCACCGACAAAGTCAGCGTTCACGATCTGCACGCCACCATCCTCGCCGCCGCCGGTCTTGATCACGAGCGCCTAACCTTCAAGTTTCAGGGCCTCGACCAGAAACTCACCGGTGTCGAGAATCCGAAGGTGGTGAAGGAGATCTTCGCGTGATACAACCCCTCTTGATGAAACCTCTTTTCACCTTCGGCATCACCCTTGCCGCCTTGTTCTCCGCGATCTCATCGCAAGCCGATACACCCAACATCGTCGTCCTCTACGCCGACGACCTCGGCTACGGCGATGTGCAGTGCTACAACCCTGAGCGCGGAAAGATCCCCACGCCGCACATCGATCGGCTCGCCGCGGAAGGGATGCGTTTCACCGACGGGCATTCCTCCTCTGGCGTGTGCACGCCCTCGCGGTACACCCTTCTCACCGGTCGCTACCACTGGCGCTCGCGATTGCAGAAAGGCATCGTCGGACTTTGGGGCGAGCCGTTGATCACTCCGGATCGGATGACCATTGGCACGCTCGCCCAGCAACAGGGCTACCGCACCGCCTGCATCGGCAAATGGCACCTCGGATGGAATTGGCCGATCCCGCCGGAGAACGCCAAGTTGTTCAAGGACAAGCCGAAAGGAGATGCTGTGGCGACCGACGCTCATCGCGCGGTGTGGAAAGAGGTCTTCTCGCAAGCCATCGGCGGAGGCCCGATCGCCGTCGGCTTCGATGAGTACTTCGGCACCGACGTGCCCAACTGGCCGCCCTACTGCTTCATCGACCAGGATCGCACCGTCGGCATCCCCAGCGAGTTTCTCTCCGCCGAGCTCCTCAAGAATCATCAGGCGAGCAATCAGGGGCCCGCGCTCGAGGGCTGGACGCTGGAACCGATCCTGCCCGCTCTCGGTGAGCGCGCCGCTCAGTTCATTGAGAAGGAGGCCAAGACACCCGAGCCCTTCCTTCTCTACCTGCCCTTCACCGCACCGCACACGCCGCTCGCCGTGAATGAAGAGTGGCAGGGCAAAAGCGGCCTCGGCACCTACGCGGACTTCGTGATGGAAACGGATGCCGTCGTGGGTCAGGTGCTCGAGGCCTTGGAGAACAGCGGCGCTGCGGAAAACACGCTGGTCGTTTTCACCTCCGACAACGGCTGCGCGCCCTACATCGGCGTGACGGAACTTGAAAAGCAAGGTCACTTTTCTTCAGGCCCCCTGCGCGGCTACAAAGCGGACGCCTGGGAAGGCGGCCACCGCGTGCCCTTCATCGTGCGCTGGCCCGGCGTGGTGAAATCGGGCAGCACCTGCGATCAACTGGTCCATCAGGCCGACTTGATGCGCACCTTCGCCGACGTGCTCGGCTCGGAACTTCCCGACTCCACCGGCGAAGACAGCTTCAGCCTCGTGCCCCTGCTCAAAGGCGATGACAAACCCATCCGGGAAACGGCCGTGAGCGCTTCCATCGGTGGCACTCCCGCGTTACGCAAAGGATCGTGGAAATACATCCCCGCACCCGGTTCCGGCGGCTGGGGCAAGGGCGGCGACCAAAGCCAGCCTGTTCAGCTCTATGACCTCGCCACCGACATGGGTGAATCGATGAATCTCGCAGCGCAGCAACCCGAACGCGTCGAGGCAATGAAGGAGGTGCTGGAAAAACTCATCACCCGTGGCCGCAGCACCCCGGGCGCTCCACAATCCAACGATGTGAAGGTCACCCGCTATCCTGCCAAAGGCAAATCAGCGAAGAAGTAGGGATTTCGAACGCTACTCTTCGCCGTTCAGAATCTTCTTCGCTTCCTCGGCTCCGATTTCCCGAACGAACAGATTTTTCCAGCGGATCTCCCCGCCGTGGGTTTGCAGCATGATCGGACCTTTCGCGGGCAGGGGCTTTTCGCGGTCCCAG
Source organism: uncultured Verrucomicrobiales bacterium (assembly GCA_963976915.1). Lineage (GTDB taxonomy): Bacteria > Verrucomicrobiota > Verrucomicrobiia > Verrucomicrobiales > Verrucomicrobiaceae > CAXBNA01. The sequence continues at coordinate 14,582 of CAXBNA010000059.1, read as the reverse complement.
TAGTTCTCCATCACATTTCCATCGACCACGAGCTGGTCGTTGAGCCAGACCCAGGTCTTGTCGCCGATCTGGCGGATGCGGAAGCTGTTCCACTCGCCAAAGGGCTTGTCGGCGTTCACCAAGGGCAACTGGCCGGGCGCGCCCTTCGTGTTGTTGAATAGTCCACCGGAACCCTTTTCGGCGAAACGTGGTTCTCCGGTTTTCCCACCCTCAACCGTCGTGTCCCAGATCTGAATCTGCGGCGTGCCGCGCAGGTAGATGCCGCTGTCTGCCTTCGCGACGGTCTTGTACTCGATCAAAAATTCGATGTCGCCGAACTCCTCCTCGGTCGTCGCATACGGCCCCGTGCCGACATTGACCAGTTCCCCATTCTCGATGTGCCAGTGATCGGCAAACTCCGCGCGCTGCTGCGCCAGATTTGCCTCCTTCTTCTCGCCCTCCAGCTTCGCTGCCGTGTGCGGATTCAAGCCATACCAGCCGGACAGGTCCTTGCCATTGAAGATGGCCCGGAAGCCATCGGGAGGCGTGGGTTCGGCAGTGAGAGCGATACCCGGAAGGGCGATGCACAGGACGGGAAGAAGGTGGCGGTACATGGAGAACCAAACGCGATTGATCCACGGGTTCTTCCCGGCTGATGAACGCAACCCATTCGGATCACTTCGATTCCAAGCCCACCGTGTTCACGGTGATGACGCGGTAGTCATGCTTTTTCCCCGACTCGGCAGCGGGGTCGGTGAAACGCATTTCGACGAGGGGTTGCAGCGGGGTGTCGCTGTATTGCAGGCCCTGGAAGAGGGGGCGCCCGAACGGATTTTTGGGCTCGTCGGGAACGGTGCCTATTTCTTTTCCGTCGCGCTCGATGATGAAGTGGCCGATGCCGCTTTCGAGATCGGCCTCGGCTTCCCAGGTGACTTCACCGTTCTTCACTCGAACGTTGGTCGGCGCAGGAGGCGGGGTGGTGTCGGGAACTTCCGTGTCTTTGACGTAGTGCATCCAGTCCTGTGCGATCGCCTCGTTCGGCAGCCACATGGCCGTCGTTGGGTCGCCTGCAAATGTCGCGGCAGGAAAGGCTTCGGCTCCGAGCAGGGGCGCGAGCCAGGCACCTTCTGTCGGCATCGGCTGCAGTGGCTCACCGCTTTTCTTGGGCAAACGCGCCGTTAGGCAGGCATCCAGCCAGGGGATGGTGAGGTAACGCTGATTGCCGCATTCATGCGAGGTGAAGGGATCCACTGAGATGGCGATCAAGCCGCCTTTCCCACGGACGGCGTTGAAGAACGCTTCATTGGCGGCCCAGGCTCCAGAAAACTTGCCTTCTTTGACGGTGACACCTTCCTTGGTGCCGAGGTTTCCCAGGATCGGCACGGCCAAGACGGCCTCGTCGAGAGTGTGGGGCTGGATCGCGGCGCGGTCGGGATTCGCCTTGAGAAGCGGAACGCCGGATCGCAAGACGGCTGCCGCGACACGATCAGGATGCAGCAGGATCATGCCGCCCGCCCAATGCCCACCACCACTGTGACCCCAGAGCGCCCAAGGCACGGTCGCGAGTTCCGGATGGCCTGATTGCTTGCCCAAGTCAACGAGCGACCTTTGAAATGCCGCGTCCGAGCCGTTGCGGGGATCGCACCACATCTGGCAATCGGCTGCCTGGGGCTGCTCGTAGGACGGGGCGAGCAGGGCGCAGTCATGCTTCTTCGCGAGGGCCTGCCAGTGCAGGTCGAAGGCACCGGTGAGACCGGATTTGCACGAGCCCTCGCCACAACCGTGCTGATGCACCACCACCCCGCGCAAGGTCGCAACACCCGGCGGAATCCAGACCGTGTACTTCACCGGGAAGATCAGCTCCCCGGGCTTCGACGAGGCCTCGTAGCGGACGCGGTAGTAGGGCGGGGCGATGTCTGGCACGACATCATAAGGTGCCTGTTGAGCAGATGAGATGGATGCCAGAGCAAGAAAGAGAGGCCCGAAGAAACGCATAAGACTCAGACAACAGGCGGTGGGGGGCAAAAGTTTCAAAGGACCGGGAAACAGCCAAGTGCGTTTGCGATAGTCGGGGGTGTAAACATTCACTGTCGTGCCGCCGTTTTGAGCGATCACCACTCCCTCCCCATGAACCGATTTTTCTTCCTCACTGGCTGCGTTGCCCTGACCTCATCCGTCTTCGCAGTGAATCCCGATTCCTTCAATCTCGATGAGAAGGGTTGGGATCCCGACACCACGTTTCCGATTCCGACCCCCGAGGAGGCAGCTCAGAGGATTGAAGTTCCCAAGGGCTACCATCTCGAAGTCGTGGCCAGTGAACCGATGGTCGAGGAGCCCGCCTCGATCGCGTTTGGTCCCGATGGTGAGCTTTATGTGTGCGAGTGGCGCACGTACATGCAGGACGAGTATGCAACCGATCAGCTCGCTCCCGTGAGCCGGGTGGTGAAACTGGTTGATACCGATGGCGATGGCCAGATGGACCAGCGGACGGTGTTCATCGACAACGTCCTGCTCCCGCGCACGGTGCTGCTGCTCGGGGATCGGGTGCTGGTGAATCTGACGAACTCCAACACCATCTACGCCTACTTTGACGACGACCGGGACGGTGTCGCAGATCGACGCGAGGTGGCCTACGAAGGCGACGAGAACAAAGGCAACATCGAGCACCAGTCTTCGGGGCTCGTCTTCAATCTCGACAACCAAATCTACACCAACTACGCCCGGATGGGGTACCATCAGGGCAAGCTCACGCCGACACCGCATTCCGTCGCCCGCATCAGTCAGTGGGGACTGGCTCGCGATGACGATGGCCGCATGTATTGCTCCTGGGCAGGTGGGGGTGATCCGGCCAGTTCCTTTCAATTCCCGGGCGGCTATCCACTGGTGAAGATCGATGAACACGGGCCGGACTACGACACGCCGTATGCGTCGTGCAAAGTGTGGGACCAATCCTCCGGTGGCTACAATGAGGAGAAGCAGGTCGTGCTCACCAAGTTCTCCGCCGCCTGTGGACAGACGGTGCTGCGCAGCCCGCTGATGCCGGAATGGTATGGCAACCTGGTCACCTGTGAACCGGTCGGGCGCTTCCTGCGCATGACCGAGGTGCAATGGGAGAAAGGCAAGGGGACGGCTCACAATGCCTTTCCGGGTTCGGAATTCATTCGCAGCGCCGATCCGTACTTTCGCCCGGTGTGGGCAGAGTCGGGACCCGATGGCTGCCTCTACATTGCTGACATGTCTCGCGGCATCATTCAGGAGAAAAACTGGTTTCCGACCGAAGACGGTGACGAGCGGGTGGCTTGGGTGAATCGTTACAAGCGCGTCAAAAAGTGGGGCATGCTCAAAGCCTTCCGCCATGGCCGAATCTACCGACTGGTGCCGGACGACAAGCAACCCGGCCCGCTACCGAGCATGAGCGATGAAGACGGTACTGCTCTGGCCGAGCACCTGACGAGCGACAATGGGTGGTGGCGTGATACGGCGCAGAAATTGATCGTGACCGGTGAACATCAGGATGCGGTGCCTGCGCTGAAGGAGTTGGCTTCCGCTGCACGTACCGCCGATGCTCAGATCACTGCGCTGTGGTCGCTCGAAGGGTTGGGTGCTCTGGACCGCGAACTGGTGCTGAGTGCGTTGCAATCTCCCGAACCCCGCGTGCGCACGGCGGCGATCCATCTTTCTGAGGCATTCCTCGAAAAAGGCGATGCGGTGGTTCGCGAAGCCCTGGTGGCGAAACTCGATGAATCAGACCCGAAGACGGCGATGCAACTGTACCTGTCCTTCAATGCAAAGACCGACAAAGACTACGCCACGATTCGTGGTCAGATTCAGGCGCTGAGTGCCGACCATCCTCTCGTGGCAGCACTCAACGCTCGGCAGGAACGATTGGCCGATGAGGGCCGGATGAGTCGGTCGGCGGTCGCGGGTCGCAATGTTTACGAGTCCCTTTGTACGACCTGTCATGGGGCGAATGGTGAGGGAGCGAGCGACGGCACCAAGCAGCTCGCTCCGGCCCCCAAGGGCAATCATTGGTTCGCTGACGGCGGTCGCATCGACATCATCGCACGGGTCCTGCTCAAGGGGCAGATGGGGCCGATTCAGGGCCGGACCTATGGGGAAGGCATCATGATTCCTCTGGAGACCGTCTACGACGACCGAGCTCTGGCCAACGTGATCAATTTCATTGGCGAGAAATGGAATCAGTGGGACAAGGGAGTCGCCAAGCCGGGCGACGTGGCCAAGGTGCGCGAGGCCGAGACGTCTCGCCTCACGCCCTGGACCGAGGCCGAACTTGAAGCGCTCGCGAAAAAGCACTGACTCGCAGCGTGGCACCCCAGTCGGTGTCTGATCAGTCTCTGCTGTAAGCTGAAGCCACCCCGGAAGGAACGGGGTTGGGCGAAGAATCGCGTTCGGTCTTCCGTAGTGGATGGATGCACCGTACGCTTTCCATCTGCCTTCTCGGGACCACCATTGCCACCGCAGATCCCGTTGACCTCGGCTCCCGTCGGGAGCTGCTCATCGATGACTTTCTCGTTGAGCGCATGGAGGGCGTGGAGTTGAAACTGCACAAGCCTGAGGCGCGGGAGGTCGTCATCACCTGCGATGAACCCTGGGAGGGAAACACCTCCGCCTACTACACGCTGTTTCAGGATGGCGATCTCTACCGCATGTACTACCGCGGTTCCCATGCACTGGACAAATCCGTCCCGATGAAAACCCATCGGGCCTTTGTCTGCTATGCCGAAAGCCGCGACGGCGTTCACTGGATCAAGCCCAAGCTGGGGCTGTTTGAATTCGAGGGCTCCAAGGAGAACAACATCGTCTGGGACGGCCATGGGGTTCACAACTTTGCTCCATTTCTCGACACGAATCCCAAGTGTCCACCCGAGTCCCGCTACAAAGCTCTGGCTGGCCATAGCGACGGCGAGCTGCGAAAGAAAAAGCGCGTCCTTCAGGCCTACCATTCGCCCGATGGCATCCACTGGAAACCGACGCGTGAAGAACCCGTCATCACCGATGGCGCCTTTGACTCGCAAAACATCGCTTACTTCGACGACGTGCGGGGTGAGTACCGGGCCTATTGGCGCTATTTCACCGCCGGAAGCACGGATGAGAACGGCTGGAAACCCAAGGGCGTGCGCGCCATCCGCACCGCTACCTCGAAGGATTTCCTCACCTGGGAAAATCAGGCCGACCTCGCCTACGGCGACATGCCCGACGAACATCTCTACACCAACGCCGTGCGCGCCTACGACCGCGCTCCGCATCTCTTCCTCGGCTTCCCCACCCGCTACCAGCCGAAGCACCAGCAGGTGGAGCCCGTCTTCATGACCAGCCGCGACGGCGTCAATTTCAAACGTTGGCCCGAGGAGATCATCCCCATCACCGCGCCCAAAGATCGCGATGGCAACCGCAGCAACTACATGACGCGCGGCCTCCTCCAACTCCCCGGCAACGATCGCGAACTCTCCGTTTATGCCACCGAAGCCTACTATGCCGGTCCCGGCAGTCGCGTCCGCCGCTTTGCCTATCGCACGGACGGCTTCGTCTCCGTCCACACCACGAAGTCAGGCGAGATGGTCACGAAACCGATCACCTTCACCGGCGACACCCTCCGCGTGAATCTTCATAGCCGGGGCTCCACCCGTTTCGAACTCCAAGACGAAACCGGCACCACCATTCCCGGCTTCACTCTCGCCGACGGTGCGCCGCTAAAGTGCGACGAGATCGAAACCACGGTCGAGTGGAGCGGCGGAAGCCTCAAGCCGCTCAACGGCAAGTCCGTCCGCCTCCGAGCCGTGCTGGAGGATGCGGATTGGTATGCGTTTCGGTTTGGGGAGTGACGACCTCAGCGATTGCAAACACCCACTCGCCAGCTGCGCCGACTGTGCTAACTTCTCCGAGTGAACGAACCTAGGACCATCATCAACCTCGAAGAGAAGATCGGCAAGCAAGTCGGTCGACGTCGGCCTCCGACCGATCCGTTGCGGGTGGCGAGTGATCTAAATCAGATCGCGGAATCGCTGTTGAGTTCCACAGGGCAGCGCCAACGCCTGCATCCCCGAGGAGTGTTTCGATTCCGCAGTCATAAAGAGGCAGACCTATGGACTCAAAGATTGAGCCAGAAAAAGAGCTAGTCTCACGAGCACCAACCCAAACGGATTTGGTCAATCTTTGCCGAGTCTTGAATTCGTTGGGGGCGAGGTACGTCGTCGTGGGTGGGTTTGCAATCATCACCTCGGGCTACCCTCGGTCGACGATGGACCTGGATTTCGTGATCGACACGAGTCCCGAAAACGAAGCCAGGGTTTACTCAGCATTGGAGTCTCTTCCTGACCAAGCGGTCAAAGATCTGGCTCTGGGGGAAGTCGCCGCCTACACCGTCGTTCGAGTGGCCGACGAGATCGTGGTGGATCTAATGGCGTCCGCCGGAGGGATCGACTACGCCGAGGCATCGAAGGAAATCGTGATCCGCCTTGTGGAAGGCGTGCCGATTCCGTTCGCCTCCCCTCGTCTGCTGTGGCGCATGAAGAAAGACACCCATCGGGAAAAAGACGCCCCCGACCTCCTCTTCCTTCGCCAGCAGTTCGGCGATGAGATATTCGGGGCAGAAGGAGAGTAGCAACTCCCGGCGGCGTTCCAGCGTCCGGAATAAAGTGGCGATGCACCACAATGAACCGGATCGATCTTCACCAAGGGATTCGGTGATCGGGGAAGGTATAGGCGACCCGAATCAACAGGACAGCAATCCACCACATCGAGATGCCAACAAGGAGAACAGATGCTGCATACAAATCGGCTTTCCGGCGGTCACCCCCTCTCACTAAAGCCACCCAAGTCGCCAAGAAGAAATTTCCCACCACAATAGATGCCAGCATTGCAGCCCCCACCAGAAACAATGGCTGCTTGTTTCCTGTGAAGGCCTCTGCACACGCCGTAACAAAACATCCCAATCCCAACGGTATAGACAGACAGGCCATCACGATCAACGCGATCCGCCCCATCCATTGAAATGTCTGATTGGATTCACCTGCCATCTTGAGTGACCCGAGTCTCGCCGACGCACGTCCTTCCATCAATCCCCATCAAACAACTTGGCAATGCCAAGCTCTTTCATTGGGTCTTCTCACTCCCCCATGCCCGATCCTCAACAAACTTCGTCCGCATCCCACGAAAACAGGAGCCGATCCCTGCGTTTTCATTCCCCATGATCTTTCGCCTCGCCGCCCTCCTCTCTCTTGCCTCCGTCGCCGCCACTGCTGCGGATCGACCCAACGTCCTCTACATCATGTCGGACGATCACACGACGCAGGCCGTCGGCGCGTATGGCAGTCGCTTGGCCGGGCTTAATCCGACGCCGAACATCGACACGCTCGCGAAGGAAGGGATGCTGATGAAGAACTGCTTCGTCACCAACTCCATCTGTACGCCGAGCCGCGCCTGCGTGATCACGGGTCAGTACAACCACGTCAACAAAGTCTATACCCTCGTTGAGGCCATTGAGCCCGCGCGTCAGTTTCTGCCCATCGAGATGAAGAAGGCCGGTTACCAGACCGCCATGGTCGGCAAGTGGCACCTCAAGGAGGAACCCGCCTCCTTCGACTACTACAAAGTGCTCCCAGGACAGGGCAAGTACCACAACCCCGACTTCATCACTCGCGGGGACAAGCCTTGGCCCAACAATGTCACGACCGCCGAGGGCATGCACAGTTCCGATGCCATCGCCGACATCTCACTCGACTGGCTCGCCAACGGCTGGGACCGCAAGAAGCCCTTCTTTCTCATGCACCACTTCAAGGCCCCGCATGACATGTTTGAGTACGCCGCGCGCTACGCCGACTACCTCGAGGAGACCGACATCCCCGAGCCTGAGACCATGTGGACCTTCCCCGGGAAGTTTGGCTCCATCGCCACCCGCGGTGCCAACGACGAGCTCCTCCCCTACATCGGCACCTCCATTGGTCGCCGCAATCCGCGCCGCAACTACACCCGGCTCTGGGCCAAGGACGAAACCCTCTCCGGCGAGACCGCAAAATCCCAGGCCTACCAGGAGTACCTCAAGGCCTACCTCCGCTGCGTGAAGGGCGTCGATGACAACATGGGCCGCCTGATTGACTACCTCAAAAAGGAAGGTCTCTACGACAACACGATCATCATCTACACCGGCGATCAGGGCTTCATGCTGGGCGAGCACGACTACATGGACAAGCGCTGGATGTACGAAGAGAGCCAGCACATGCCCTTCCTGATCCGCTACCCAAAAACCATCGCTGCGGGCAGCACGACCGACGCCATCGTCGAGAACGTCGACTTCGCTCCGACCATCCTCGACTTCGTCGGCCTGCCGACGCCCGACTACATGCAGGGCCGCAGTTTCAAATCCATCGTCGAGACCGGAACCGAGCCAGATGACTGGAAAGACGCCGCCTACTACCGCTACTGGATGCACCTCGCGCATCACGACAATCCCGCGCACTTCGGCATCCGCACCAAGACTCACAAACTCATCTTCTACTACGCCTGCGACATGCAGGGTGACAAGCAGACGCCGCCTGCCTAGGAACTCTACGATCTCGAGAAAGACCCCCTCGAAACCACCAACGTCTACGCCGACCCCGCCTACGCCGACACCGTCATCACCCTGAAAGCCCGTCTCAAAAAACGCCGCGAAGAGATCGGCGACACCGAGGCCGATTTCCCCGAGATCAAGAAAGTCGTCGATGAATTCTGGGATTACGACGAAGCCGACCGCGCCAAAGCCATCGAGATTTCCCACGAAGTCCTCGCCGACCGCAAGGTCGATCCGTATTGGAATCCCGAACTCAAAAAGGCCAATAAGGGGAAGAAGTAGGCTCGGGGCTGGAGATGGGGGTTGTCGCCCCGATCTCGTCTGGAACCTGACGAACTGGTGCCACGAGTGAGGCTTTGCTCAGCTGAAGGGAGCGTAATCCGCAAAGTCTTCCAACTCGTCGTCAAACGAGTCGTCCATCCGGAGCACCATTCCCTTCAGGCCTCCAAGTCGACGAATCACGGGCGGCTGCTCACTCTCCTCGCTCATGAAATGGATTAGAGCTCAGGATATCGAGCACTTCAAACAAACCCTTCTGGTGGTACGCAGCTCTCACAGAGTCCCGCAATTCCCAAACCCAACCTCCACCCCACTCCCCATTTGAAACCCGGGCCACCCTCGCTAAAGCTCTCGGAACCCCATAAATCCCCGAGACATGTCCAAGGCCCCCACCATCATTTACACCAAGACCGACGAAGCTCCCCTCCTGGCGACCTACTCGTTCCTGCCCATCGTTGAAGCCTTCACCAAGTCCTCGGGCATCAACGTCGAGACGCGCGACATCTCCCTTGCCGGACGCATCATTGCCCAGTTCCCCGACCGCCTCACCGAAGAGCAGCGCATTGGCGACCACCTGGCCGAACTCGGCGCGCTCGCCACCACACCCGAGGCCAACATCATCAAGCTGCCGAACATTTCCGCCTCCGTTCCCCAGCTCAAGGCCGCCATCAAAGAACTTCAAGGCAAAGGCTACAACCTCCCTGATTTCCCTGAGGATCCGCAGACCGACGAAGAAAAAGCCGTCCGCGCCAGCTACGCCAAAGTCATGGGCAGCGCGGTCAACCCCGTGCTCCGCGAGGGCAATTCTGACCGCCGCGCCCCCAAGGCCGTCAAAGACTACGCGAGGAAGCACCCCCACTCGATGGGAAAATGGGCACCCGACTCCAAGACCAACGTCGCAACCATGAGCGCCAACGATTTCTTCTCCAATGAGAAATCCGTCACCGTCACCGACGCCACCGACGTGAAGATCGAGTTCGTCGGCACCGACGGCACCACCCAAGTCCTCAAGGAAAGCACCCCCCTCCTCGCTGGCGAGATCATCGACGGCACCCGCATGAGCAAGGCCGCCCTCCGCGCGTTCCTCGCCGATCAGATCGCCCGCGCCAAGGCCGAGGGCATCCTCTTCTCCCTCCACATGAAGGCCACCATGATGAAGGTCTCGGACCCCATCATCTTCGGTCACGCCGTGGAAGTCTTCTTCGCCGACCTCATCACCAAACACGCCGACACGCTCAAGGAACTCAACGTCGATTTCAAAAACGGCTTCGGTGACCTCGTTGCCAAGCTCGACAAACTCCCCGCTGACAAAAAGGCCGAGATCGAGGCCGACATCCAAGTCGCCTACGCCAACGGCCCCGCCATCGCGATGGTGAATTCCGACAAAGGCATCACCAACCTCCATGTCCCCTCCGACGTCATCGTCGATGCCTCCATGCCCGCCATGATTCGCGGCGGTGGCAAAATGTGGAACGCTGAAGGCAAAGAGCAGGACTGCCTCGCCGTCATCCCGGACAGCTCCTACGCCGGCGTTTATCAGGCCGTCATCGACTTCTGCCGCGCCCATGGCGCACTCGATCCCACCACCATGGGTTCCGTCCCCAACGTCGGCCTCATGGCCAAGGCCGCCGAAGAATACGGCAGCCACAACAAAACCTTCGCCGCCCCCGGCAATGGCACCATCCGCATCGTCGATAGCAGCGGCACCGTCCTCATCGAGCACGCCGTCGAGGCGGGCGACGTCTGGCGCGCCTGCCAGACCAAGGACGCCTCCGTGCAAGACTGGGTCAAGCTCGCCGTCAATCGCGCCCGCGCCTCCAACACCCCCGCCGTATTCTGGCTCGACAAAAACCGCGCCCACGACGCCCAGATCCTCGCCAAGGTCGAAACCTACCTCAAGGACCACGACACCACCGGGCTCGACATCCACATCCTCCCTCCTGCCGAGGCCTGCAAGTTCAGCCTCGAGCGCATCGTCCAGGGTCTCGACACCATCTCCGTCACCGGCAACGTCCTGCGGGATTACAACACCGACCTCTTCCCCATCCTCGAAGTCGGCACCTCCGCCAAGATGCTCTCCATCGTTCCCCTCATGAACGGCGGCGGCCTCTTTGAAACTGGTGCCGGCGGTTCCGCACCGAAGCACGTCCAGCAGTTCACCGCCGAGAACTACCTCCGCTGGGATTCCCTCGGCGAGTTCTTCGCCCTCGCTCCCTCCTTTGAGCACATCGCCGAAACCTTCGGCGTCGCCAAAGCCAAAGTCCTCGCGGACACCCTCGACGCCGCCACCGGCAAGTTCCTCGAAAACGACCGCTCCCCCGGTCGCAAGCTCGGCACCATCGACAACCGCGGCAGCCACTTCTACCTCGCCCTCTACTGGGCCCAGGCGCTCGCCGAGCAGACCGCCGACACCGAACTCCAGGCCCAGTTCAAGCCCATCGCCGAAGAGCTCACCGCCAAAGAAGACACCATCGTCGCCGAGCTCCTCGCCGTCCAAGGCCACCCCGCCGACATCGGCGGCTACTACCAGCCCAACGACGACAAAGCCACCGCCGCCCTCCGCCCCAGCGCCACGTTCAACGCGATCTTGGCGAAGGTGTGAGCAAGGCACCACTTGAAGTCTTGGGGCTTGCCGAGACTAGCTTCGGCAAGTATCTTCTCCCGCGATGTCCTTTGAAGCCCTCACCCGCGAAGTCGCTGCTTGGCCGGACGATCAAGTCCGGCGCTTCCAAGCATTTTTGGTGACGCTTCGCCACCAACGTGAGGAAGGTACGCTCGAGAAGCTTGCGTCCAAGTTGGACGACCCAGATCCCTCTCGGTGGGTCAGCTTGGAGGACGCAGAAAAGCGCCTCGGACTCTCGGAAGAATGACGTATCGGTTGCTCATTGACTACGAAGCTTTCAAGGTTCTCTCCGGCCTGAAGAAATCGGCGCAACAGTTGATCCACCAAATGCTCCGACGGATTCAAGAACTCCCTTCCGAGTGGGTGGACTACGAAGAGAAGGACTCCACAGGGAGACCTCTTCACGTCAGCATTGTCGGCGAGTATGCCGTCACCTACTGGGAAGACGCTGTGGATCGTCAGGTGAAGGTTTTGGAAATCACTCGAGCGGACAGTTGATGGTGTCCAGTTTGGAGACGCGGACTGGCGACGCCCCTCGTCGTCCAAGGCGAGCCCAACAATGGAAATGCCATGGTTGCCCGACAATCAAGATCTGCGTTCATTGGATTTTAGATCGAAAATGAGGGGGCATGTTCTTTGAACATTATCTGAAACGGCCCGTCCGGTGATTGTTCCTCTCTGTATCTGCATGCGAAGTCACCTCATGGCGTGGCGACCCATTCAGATTGGTGTGATCCTGAGTTGAGCAACTCAACGGCGCTTCGTCTTCGCGGCAGTTGCTTGCTTCATGTTCTTCAACGCAGAAGAATGGTCGCTCTCATTACGCAAACCTGCTCGCATTCCTGATTCAAATCGTCATCATCCCCGGATGATGAGACGACTTTCGATGATCCTCGCCGCCTTGTTGGTCTTGTCCGCTCCGGCGGGAGCAGATGCCCTGTTCGAGTGCGAGCACTGCGCCAAGGAACTGCTGCCGGGCATCACCAAGCTCGTCGAGGGGCGCAAGTATGCGCGGGATCGGCGGATCGATATTGATCATCTCAAGCTCGATGTGACGCCGGATTTTGCGAAGCGGTCGGTTTCGGGCACGATGACGATGACCTTCGCTCCGATTGCCTTTCCGCTGGCGGAGTTGGAGCTCGATGCGGTGGATCTCGACATCGCCAGCGTGGCCGCCACTGGAGCGGACGTGGCGGAGCATCGGCCCACCGCTGAGAAGCTGGTCATCACCTTCTCGAAGCCCATCGCTCCCGGCACAAAGGCGGGCGTGACGGTGGCATTTTCGGCCGAGCCCGAGCGGGGTCTCTACTTCCGCACACCCGAGATGGGCTACAAGGAAGGCGACACGCAGGTCTGGACCCAGGGCGAGGCGGACCTGCATCGGTTCTGGTTTCCCTGTTACGACTACCCGAACGAACGATTCACCAGCGAGGTGATCTGCCATGCTCCCGAAGGCATGGAGGTGGTCTCCAACGGAGTGCTCGTGTCCAAGGAGGCCACGACGCCTGAGGGACTCCGCACTTGGCATTGGAAGCAGAATCAGCCGCACGTGAACTACCTCATCGCCCTCGCAGCGGGTTACTTCCACACCCTCGAAGGCGAGGCCGATGGCGTGCCCTTGGCCCTGTTGGTGCCGCCATCCCACAAAGCCCAGGCCGGACCCGCCTTTGCAGACACTCAGAAGATCATCGAGTTCTACAATCGGGAGATCGGGGTGCCCTTTCCCTGGGACAAGTATTTCCAAGTTTACTGCCTCGACTTCGTGGCCGGTGGCATGGAAAACACGAGCTGCACGTTCGAAGCCGCACGCATCCTCTTCAACGAGGACACCGAGCAGCTCCGCACTCTGCACCGGCTCGATGCTCACGAAACGGCGCACCAGTGGTTTGGCGATCTTGTGACCTGCCGCGACTGGTCGCATCTGTGGTTGAACGAGGGGTTCGCCAGCTACTACACGATCCTCTACGAAGAAGAGCGCTCGGGCGCGGACGGCATGAAATACTCGCTCTGGAGATCGGCAGCGGATGTTCTCAAACAGGCCGACGACAAGCCGACCGTCTGGCGGGATTACGGAGATCCGATGCAGCAGTTCGACTTTCGCGTATATCCCAAAGGTGCGTGGATCCTGCACATGCTCCGCAGTCAGCTCGGGCCGGACCTGTATCGGCAGTGCATCCGCACCTACCTTGAGCGTCATCGGAATCAGGTCGTCGGGACGGACGATCTCCATGATGTGGTCGAGGAACTCAGCGGCCTGAGCTTCGACCAATTCTTCGACCAATGGCTCTACCACGGAGGCACGCCCAAGTTGAAGATCGACTACGCCTGGGAGCCCGGGACCAAGCTCGCCAAGATCACGGTCAAACAGACTCAGAAGCTCTCGGACCGCGTCCGGCTCTTCCGTTTGCCCCTGCCGGTCGCCTTCTTTGTGAAGGATCAAAAACAGCCCCTGCGCTTCACGATGGACGTCCATCAGGCTGACGAGGCTTTTTACTTCCCGCTGCCGGGCCAGCCCGAGGGCGTCCGGATCGATCCCGACTACACCGTGCTCGCCGAGATCGATTTCAAGCCGCCGGGCAAGCTGCTCGACTTCCAGCTGGAAAGCGATGTCATCGGCCGGATGCTCGCCATCCGGCAACTCGGCGAGGCGAAAGATCTGGCCAGCCTCAAGAAGCTCGAAGCCCGCCTACTCGACGATCCGTTCTTCGCCGTGCGCATCGAGTCCGCCGAAGCCCTCGGAAAACGCGCCGCCTCTCCTGAAGCGCGCCAAGTGCTCGTTGCAGGGCTGCAGGGTGGCGACCCCGATGCCCGGGTCCGGGAAGCCCTCATCAAGGCCCTCGCCGCGCAGCCGCATCCTGACGCGCAGACGGCCCTGGCCGACTTTGCCGAGAACGAGAAGAACCCGGAACTCCTGGCCGCTGTCATCAAGAGTTGGGGCAGCCGACCTGCGGACCAAGCCATCTCGACCCGGCTTCGCACCTTCCTCGCCACCCCGAGTTTCAACGAAGCCCTCGCCATGGCCGCCATCCGCGCCTTCCGGGCTCAGGACGATGCCACCGTCGTCCCGGCCATTTTGAACAAGCTTCAGGCCGCACCGCTGGAGTTCCGGACCCGTGACTTTGGCGAGGCTCT
>CAXBNA010000058.1:0-29702 GCA_963976915.1 uncultured Verrucomicrobiales bacterium | reverse complement strand
AGCGGACATATTGCGGATCCATCGTGGTGCCGCCGCAGAAAACGCCGCGGATTCCGATGTCGTAGAGATCGACTTTCTCGGCGATGGCTTCGAGAAGCTTCGGAGTGGTGAAGATGCCAGCGATCTTGCGATGCTTCAGGATGGTGACCGCTTGGTCGACGACGTGGTCCATGTACTGCCTGGCGACATCACCCTGTTTGTTGGAGATCAACTTCTTCACGAACCGGGGGTCGAGGTCGATGAAGTAACAGGAACTGCCTCGGTGGTTGGCGAGATGTTCAATCGCAAGTCGAAGGCGGCGGGGACCCGTGGGGCCAACCATGATCCATGCGACGCCAGGTGGAAAGTGCTCGTCGCTGACTTTGCCGCTGAACTCTTCGTAGTCGACCTTGTAGTCGTTCCAGCCGATGCGCTGTTTTGGCATGCCGGTCGTGCCGCCGGTCTCGAAGATGCTATACGGCTTGCCGTTGAAGGCAGCGGGTACCCAGACGTCAGGCTGGAGGTCGCGGAGCCATTCGTCCTGAAAGTGGGGGAACTTGGCGACGATATCGCTGTAGCTTTGGATCTCAGCCTTGGGATCCCATCCTGCTTTGGAAGCCCAGTCCAGCCAAAAGGGGCAGCCGGTTTCAGGGGAGAAATGCCATTGAATGATCTCGCGAACGTGCTGGTCGAGTTGGGAGTTGGCCTCTTCAGGTGTCATGGGAGTGGGGTTGGTTTTAAAAAAAGAAACAAGTGTCGGTGGGAACGCTTGAAAACGTGGGGATGGACGCAGGCCTTTCGGCGAGATGAGTGGGGTTTGAAATGAATGAACCCGTTGGACAATCTGTCGAACATTCATGAGCTCGTGCAAGAGCCTGTTTCCTCAAACTCAAAACGGAAAGTGTCTTCATGAAAAATCCTCTGAAATCCAGATCGCTGATTCTCGGAACCGTCTCCGTTCCATTGCTGCTGACGTCCTGCTACGTCACGCCCTATGGACCAGCGGCGGGCGCGGGATGGCGATCCCGGTCACTTCAAAGCCCGGGCGGACGTTTCATTGTCCCACGAGAAACCCATCCGCACAGTCGATACAGCCCGGGTGGTGTGGTGGTCCTTCCGCGTGAGGCGCGGAGGTTTTCGTATCATGGCAACACCTATTGGACGCATGGCAACCAATGTTACACGCGTCGGGGCAATGGCGGCTATGTAATCGTTCCCCGGCCTTGGTGATCCGCGTGTCTGGAAATGGCGGGTGTCAGGATTCTGCGGCTCGGGGCTACTCGTCGAGCGACAATAGGGCTTCCAGTCGACGAATGACCTCGGGGTCGGTGCTTTGACGGATCGCCTGACGCAGACTCGCCTGGGCGAGGGGGCCCAGTTCAGCCAGCTCTGCCGATGCATCCTCGCGTATTTTCCAGTCGGCATGACCCAGATGTTGAATGAGTTCCGCAACGCGCTGCACCACGTTGGTTTCGATTCGGGGGACCGGATTCACCACACGGCGAATTTCGCGAACCGGGATCGTCCAAGAGAATCCTTGTCCTTCCACGGTGAGGACTGGATTCTGAAGTTGGCCAACAACTGAACTTCCGCCCCAGAGTTCGACTTGATGCCATCGCAGGTCTCCGGCCGTTGAATCATTTCGATCATCCGTAGTGTCCAAAATCTCCCGGATCTCACCGGGACTGATTGTGAGGGGTCCTCCGGCGGTGGCAATGGTCAGCGAGGTGTCGGTGACGTGGGCGACGAGGCGTTGGTCTCCTGCGAGTTCGAGGAAACTCTCTGCGGGTTCAAGATCGTTGCCAACTTCCGCCAGGATCACTGTCGGGTGAATGGCGCGGCGCGTCTCCGCAGGATTCAGTGACTGCTTTCCGAAAAGTCGGGTTTGGAAAGGAGACGGAGAGCCTTGAGCAATGGTTCGAATGCGAGAGCCATCTCGCAAAACGAGCATCGGTGCGAGTTCCATCCCGTCAGAGTGGACCCAAGTGATCACACTACGCCACGGGATGGCGAGGGGCCCCCACCGGGAGAGCGTCTTCCATTCCATATCTGGAGAAATCGAAATTCGTTCCCCCGACCAGAGTTCGATCAGCCCTTCTGGCGCTGGGTCTGGTATGCCTTCGGGCGGCCCGTGCGTGGTTCCTCGCACGAGGCGATCCATTTTGTCAAAGTCGAGCGGCATGGACGTCCCGCTAAGCATTTCAAATTTGGGTTCGTTCGCCGTGAGTGTCCCTTTCAGGATTTGCCCATCGGCAAGCCAGATCATGGGTTGATCGGTTGAAAGATAAGAGGGACCGGCGATCGCGACCACTTGGTCCCATTCGATCATCAGTTTACCAAGGGCGTGCTCAAGTTGAAGTCCGCTGATCTGGGCCCGACCCTTTAATCGGGTCTCGTCTCCCAGTGCGAGGATATCCGAGGCGTCCCTGCCGATGCCCCAATGTTGAGCCGGAAACCATTCTTTCAAGGTGTTGAGTGGCGACTCGACAACGAGATTGACAGCGCTCTCAGTCCATCTTTTTGGAAGCATTTGTGCAATGCGCTTCAGTCTCCAAGTTCGGAAATTTTGAGCGAATGCGTCAACCTCACCGGTCGCATCAAGGCGGGTCTGGCCGACCGCATGGATGATGGTGGAGGAGCCTCCTGGTGGGATTGAAAGGGTATGGGAAATGGAGAGTTGGTAGCCGTTGCGGAGAGACATCTTGGGTGTCGCTTCAGTGTGCTCATCCGTTAGAGAGAGCACTACGGCAGGTAGGTTGGAGTCGTTTTGGGCGGGCTCGATGAAGATCCCCTCGTCGCCGGGATCAAGGCTCGTTGGGGAGGTTCGGCCTGAGCTGGTGACGAGTCGCTTGATCTTCCCTGAGAAATGATATCGAAACTCCACGACGGTCTGAACTTCCCGACCTGTGATGTTTGAAAAGACATCCGCGTAGGCGACGCCCCCCTCTTTGTCGAGAATTCGGAGGTGACGTGTGACCGCGAGCCCATGGTACGGTTTGGGCACTGCCATCTCAAGAGTCGTTCCATCCGAACTGATGGCCGGCTGCTGACAATAGAATTGTTGGCTCCCCATCATCAAGACTGCGGCGTTGGAGATGAGGGAAGGGGAGGTGTCGGAACGCTGGACATTGCCGTTTTGATCGATGTTCCACTCGCGACCGTGACGGTCTGTGATCGGCGTCTGGGAAAACGGAACCATCGCCGGGACGGGGGCGCCGTCCGAAGTCTCGTAGGCAAGAAATGCGGCCAGCATGCAGAGACAGTAGATGGGGAGGCGGGTCATGGGGAAGATTTCGCTGGGGCGGGAAAGGTGACTTCTTGGATCAGGTGCCATGGCAAGGCCAATGGATCACCAGCGACACGTGCTTTGAGGACTGGGGCGGATGGTTGGCCCCTTGTGAGGAGGCCTCCGGTTCCCGCGAACTCGAACGTTGGAGGTGCGAGTGGAGAAACTCGGGTGATTCGAGTGAGTGCCTCCCCTCTGACGACTGCGCCAGAGGGCGAATCTCGAAACTTGATGCCGGGGATTTCGGTAGCCAAGGGAATGCTGGAGCCATCCAAAAGTTGGATTGCCGGTCGGCCGGGATCCGACGGGGTGGTCAGCACGTGGTGTTCCGTTGAGAGCAATTTTTGAAGATTTTCCCAAGAATCCGCAGCGGCTAGAACGCGCTCGTCGATCGGAATGGATTCGCCTTGAACGGAAACATCGCCTTGCCATCGAATCGTCCAAACGTTCAGTTGAGCTCCATCCGTCAATTCGACCCAGGTTTGGGGTGTCGGCTCAAGGGTTTGCCACATGCGGCGGATCTTTTCTAGAGGTGGGCGGATGGTTCCCCATCTGCCCAGCAAGGTGATCGTGGCGTGAGGTGCTGGGTTCGTTATGACTTGGTGACCGGCCTCAAGGGCAAGACTGCGCCTTCCTGGCGGAATGGTGGGGGCTTCTCCTGAATTCTTGAGGAAAAGGACTTCGAGGGAGTCTGGATGGAGGTCCAGGGGACTCATCTGGCGGCTCTCAAAGGCACATCGATCCCAGTACAATTTGCCCGAAAGAACGGTGCCATCCCGAAAATAAGCTCGGTGGACTCGGCCGGTGCCGCCTCCGCCCGCCAATCCGGCAAGATTCTTTGAGTCCAGCGCGAAAGAGCCCCCGAGAGACGACTCAAGTCGCGCGTTCGACAGTGCGGCCAGCGTTCCATCAAAGACCTGCCCTCCCAGTATCAGTTGATCGAAATGATCCCTGAGTTGGACATTTTGGCGGGTGGCTGAGACTTCGATGGCGGTGCGGACGGGTGGAAGGGGGCTTTTCTCGCTGGCTTCTTGGTCCTGAGTTGCAGGCTCCGCCACCAGCAAATGCAGAGGCCAAATACAGACAATGGCGAGCTGAAGAACAGGGCGCATGGACTGAGTGTATCATGGGCGAGGGGCCTGCAAACCCAAAAGCCGGAATGAATTGGTCTGCTTTCTGCTGAACTTCCACCTTGACGGAAAGCAGCAGGTCAGCAGTAATGCACCGGTGTTGTTGCTCCTTTTCGGGCTCCACTTCCAATACGCAAACCTGACCTCCCGTCCACAACCCGCCCTTGTATGAATCCAGGAGTTTTTCCTCCCAAAGTCACCGCGCTGTTTAGCGCAGCCATTATTGCTCTTTCGAGCCTTTCACCGGTTTCGGTGAGCGCTCAGTTTGACGCCCCTGCAGCCACTCGGATTGTGAAGCAGGTTGATGTGGTCTTCGATGGTCCGGTCACCGTGGATGAAGCTCGGATTCGTGCGCAAATGTCCACTCGCGAGGGAACTCCGTTCCGCGATGAAGCAGTGGAGCGCGACATTCGCAATCTTTACGCGACAGGTGCCGTTGAGAACGTGGACATCCGGGCGGTGAATGTCGCTGGTGGAGTCAAAGTAACCGTGGTCGTTTCAGGGCGTGGCGCGATCGGGGAAATTGGGTTTCTTGGCAATATGGCGTTCAGCAACGAGAAGCTGCGCAAGGAGATTGAAGTCGAGGTGGGTGATCCTGTCGACGACATCAAGTTGAGCGAAGCCCAGCAGGCCATTCGTGAGACCTATGAGAAAAAGGGCTTCTCTGACGTGCTGGTGACCTATAAGACGTCACCGTCCACCAAGCCTGGTTTCACCAGCGTGATTTTTGACATCGACGAGGGTTCCCGCGGTTACATCGGTGACATCAAGTTCGAAGGGAATAGCGTTCTCAGCAGTCGCAAGTTGCGTTCGTTGATCAAGTCGAAGGAGAAAACCCTCTGGCGCCTCTGGGGTGCGGCTGGCAAGTTCAACAGCCTTTTAGTTCGTGAAGACGTCAAGCTCATTGAGGGTGCCTACCAGGATGAAGGTTATGTTTACGCAAAGGTGACGGACATTCGCAAAGAGCCCGCGAGTTCGAAGAAGGTCGACTTGATCTATGTCATTTCCGAAGGCGAGAAATACGACGTTGCATCTGTGGATTTGGAGGGTGTGACGATCTTTTCCAAGGAGGAACTTGAGCCCGCCATCCGGGCAGAGGCAGGCTTCCCTTACAGTGGTTCGGACATCAAGGGCGATGAGGAGATGATCAAGGACTACTATGGAGCCCGCGGTTATGCCGACGCCTTCGTAGACACCAGCATTCTGAGTGCTGGCCCAAATTTGGTGAAAATCGTTTACCGCGTAACGGAAGGCACGAAGTCCTACATCCGAAAGGTGAACATCGCAGGTAATACGGTGACGCAGGATCGCGTGATTCGTCGCGAGTTGCCCTTTGCTCCAGGTGAAGAGCTCAACACGGTGAAGATGAAGATTGGTAAGGAGCGCCTGAACAATCTGAACTATTTCAGCGAAGTTGACTTCCGCAATAACCCCACAGGCGTTGAAGGCTTCAAAGATGTGGATGTGACCGTGACGGAGCAGTCAACCGGAACGGTCAACTTCGGTGCAGGATTCAGCTCCATCGACAGCTTGGTTGGGTTTATCGACCTGACGCAGACAAACTTTGATCTCAACGACTGGCCCTCCTTCCGTGGCGCGGGTCAACGCTTCAACATGAGTTTGCGTTTGGGCCTCCAGCGTCGCGATTTCAACATGTCTTTCACCGAGCCTTGGTTCTTGGGTCAGAAACTCGCTTTCACTGTGGGCACTTTCTATCGTGACTTGTTCTTCCTTTCGAACCGATTCGATCAGCGGAATTTTGGGGCCAACTTCGGCCTTCGGAAGCCACTGGGTGAATATATGTATGTCGAAGGAACATTGACCCTTCAGCAAACCCGGATCTCAAACATTCAGCCGGGATCCAGCGCCATTATCGCAGCAGAGGCAGGCAATTACGCGCAGGCGAAATTTGATTTGGCTCTTGTTCATGATACGAGGGACAGTGTTTTCATTACTCGCAGAGGCCATAAATTTGAAGCTGCTCTGATGGCATCGGGAGGGGATGTCGAGGCGTATGGTGCGAGTTTTAGCGGACAGCAATTCTTCTCGCTGCCCTTCGATAGCATCCTAAGCCTTCGGGGAGAAGCGAACGTCGTCGACAATTATGGCGGTGGCCGAGTGCCGATCTTCGAGCGTCAGTTCCTCGGCGGTGCCAACAACCTTCGGGGATTTGATTTCCGCGAGGTGGGTCCGAAGGATGCAACGGGTGAGCCCATTGGTGGCAATGTATCGATCTTTGGTAGCATCGAATATACCTTCCCCATTGTTGAGAAGGTGCGAGGTGCTCTGTTTTATGACGTGGGCTCAATCTCAGGAGACCTTCCTGCCGTGGTGGGTGATGGAGACATCAACTCCAACGTGGGGCTCGGACTGCGTCTGTTTCTGCCCGTGGGTCCGATCCGAGTGGATTACGGTATCCCAGTGGAGTCTGACCGATTCAATGATAACTCCGGTCGGTTCCAGTTCAACATGGGCTACCAGTTCTGAGTTGAACCATTCCAAGCGGAAGCGCTCCGTGACGTGACTCCCTGCATGTTTGTCGGAGTTTTCGTTTGAGCCTACCCCCGATCACATTCATCTTCTCCATTCTCTATGAAGTATCTTACGATTTTAGCATTATTCGCCGTTCAAACGGCTTCGCTTCATGCCGCCGACATTAAGTTCGGCGTGGTGGACATGGCCAAGGCGTTTGCCGAGTTCCACAAAACCAAGGAATCTGCGGAAAAATTTAAGGGCAACGTTACCAAGGCTCAGCAGGAGATGAACGAGCGTTGGGATGTGTACAAAAGCCTTCTGGGTGACATCCAGCAGCTCAAGAAGGAGATGCAGGATCCCATCACGACGCAGCAAGAAAAGGCGAAGGTCGCTGCGGATTTTGAGGAGAAAACCCAAGAGCTTCGCGCTCTTGAGCAAGAGATTACCGAGGCTCAAAATCGTCGCCAGCAGCAGTTGAAGCAAGAGGACATGCAAATCCGCAAAGGGATTTACGATGAGATCTTGGTCGTCGTGAAGGACAAGGCTGGCAAGGAGGCCTATGACTTCGTTTTCGACAAGTCAGGGCTTAGCCTTTCCACGGTTCCAGTGCTTATTTACTACAAAGATGCGGTTGATTTTACGGACGAAGTCATCGTTGAACTCAACAAGGAAGCGCCAGCGGATGGCGGTGCCGCAGCAGAAGAGGCCCCCAAGGCCGAGTAACATCACCTTTTGATTCGTGTTTTTTTGGGGGCGCGGCTGATTGCAATCAGCGCGCCCCCTCTGCATTTTCAATGCGCTGGCGTATGAGTTCTTCCATCACCTTTGAGAAACTTGCTGAACTTGTGGGTGGAAGACTCACACGAGGAGATGCAAGTTGCATCGCAACTGGATTGAATTCCATCGGTGAGGCTCAACCGGGGGATGTCACCTTCTTGGGCAACGCCAAGTACCTCAGCCGACTGCCCACTACGGAAGCCGCCGTGGCATTGGTGCCCGAAGGATTTGATCACGCTGTCGGGGGGCCTGCTTTGATTGAGGTTGAGAACCCAACGCTGGCGTTTTCATCGGTCATTAGCTTTTTCCGTCCTCCGGCACGCAATTGGGTGGCTGGGGTCCATTCCACCGCTGTGATCGCCCATGATGCTCTGTTTGATGCTGAACAGGTGTCCATCGGGGCGCACGTGGTGATTGAAGAAGGCGTTCGTATTGGCTCCGGCACCGTGATTCGGGCCGGTGCCTTTGTGGGCAGAGGAGCTGTCATCGGAGAGGACTGTGTTGTCCATGCCAATACAACGATCAACGAATTGTGCCGACTAGGGAACCGAGTGGTGATCCATAGTGGCACAGTCATTGGATCTGATGGCTTTGGGTACGAGTTCACAGATGGGCGTCACGTGAAGATTGAACAGGTGGGGATTGTTCAGATCGACGACGATGTCGAGATTGGCTCTGGCACAACCATTGATCGAGCTCGCTTTGGGCGGACTTGGATCGGTGAGGGCACAAAGATCGACAATCTCGTTCAGATAGGCCACAACGTGATCATCGGAAAGCATTGCATTATCGTGTCGATGGTCGGGATTTCTGGAAGTACGCGCCTAGGGAACTACGTCACTCTGGCAGGGCAGGTTGGAGTAGCTGGGCATCTGGAACTGGGAGATCAGGTGACTGTGCTGGCTCAGTCGGGTGTTTCGAAAAGCCTTTTGAACCCTGGCGTCTACATTGGATCTCCGGCCAAGCCTCTATCCGAAGGTCGAAAATTCATGATGGCTCCCGCCAAGATCCCCGAAGTCATCAGTCGCGTGCGCGAATTGGAGGCCAAGGTTGCTGGAATGCTGGGCGAAAGAGGATCAGAGTGACATCGGGGCAAATGGGGGTAGGGGGCTTGCATGAGCCTCAAATCTGCCGACGTGATCTGTCGATAGAAGGTGCTGTATCTTCAGTTGAGGGTTCCCTCAATAGTTTCGGTGATTATGGGCAGGGCGGTAATTGCCCAAGTTTGCAGTTGCAATCTTGCTCAAGCCAGACATATCACCTGAACCCTGTTTGTGAACCTCCAAACGGGTTGTTTTGTCCCT
Source organism: uncultured Verrucomicrobiales bacterium (assembly GCA_963976915.1). Lineage (GTDB taxonomy): Bacteria > Verrucomicrobiota > Verrucomicrobiia > Verrucomicrobiales > Verrucomicrobiaceae > CAXBNA01. The sequence continues at coordinate 20,751 of CAXBNA010000058.1, read as the reverse complement.
CAAAAGGCATCTCTGCCTGATAAAACCAACCAACCTAATAGAGACAATATGATCCAAGTGCAGAACTTGAGAAAAGAGTTCGGTAGCAAAGTGGCCGTCGACGGCGTTTCCTTTGCTGTCGAAAAGGGAGAGGTCCTTGGCTTCCTCGGACCCAACGGTGCCGGCAAGTCCACCACCATGAGAATGGTGACTGGATATTTCCGCCCGACGGCAGGCTCCATCTCCGTCGGAGGAGTGGACATGCTTGAGAATCCTGAACAGGCAAAGCAGTCCATTGGGTATCTGCCTGAAAATGCGCCTCTCTACTCGGATATGACGGTGGCCTCGTTTTTGGCGTTTACCGCAGAGTTGCGTGGTCTCTCGGGTGTAGCAAAATCCAAAGCGCTGGATCGAGTGCTTGAACTCTGTTTCCTTGAGAATGTTCGCAATCAGAGTGTAGACACTCTCTCCAAGGGCTATCGTCACCGGACCTGCTTTGCTCAGTCAATCATTCACGATCCTGATGTGCTCATTTTGGATGAGCCGACCGACGGCTTGGATCCAAATCAGAAACATGAGGTGCGCAGCATGATCCGGCGCATGGGCGAGAACAAGGCGATCATCTTTTCCACCCACATTTTGGAAGAGGTCGAGGCGGCTTGTTCCCGGGCCATCATCATTGATCGCGGAAAGGTCGTCGCAGACGGGACTCCCGATGAATTGAAGCAACGTGGTCCGACGGCGGGATCGGTTCTTGTGGGGCTTTCGAAAGCAGCCGGTGCCAAGGCTGAGGTCGAGAAAGTCAAGGGCGTCAGTCGCTCGGAGATTGTCAAAGAGTCCGGAGACCAGCTCGTTCTACGTGCTTTTGCCAGCAACGGAACCAAACGCAGTGATTTGGCTCGCGAATTGGCTCAATTGGCGCAGTCCAAAAGCTGGGTCCTTGAAGAACTGCATCAGGAGGAAGGCAAGCTGGATGAGGTCTTTCGCAGCATCACCCGTTCCGAGGTCGAGGCTCCGGCAGCCGCCTGATCCTTTCTTCGTTGAATCCCCTATCTTCCAACTTTTTCTATCTTCATCTCTATGACGAAACGTGATTTGCACAACACGCTGGCGGTTTTTAAGCGCGAGTTTCTCGCCTACTTCAACTCGCCGGTGCTCTATGTGATCGTGGTGATCTTCCTTCTGGCATCGCAGGGCTTCGCCTTCTTTTTCGGCCAGTTTCTCGATACCAACAATGCCTCTCTGACACAGCCCTTTTTCTTCTGGCATCCGTGGATCTACGTGGTGCTGGCCCCGGCAGTGGGGATGAGACTCTGGTCGGAGGAGCACAGGCTTGGGACAATCGAGTTGCTCATGACGATGCCGCTTTCTCCATGGAGCGCGATTGTGGGCAAGTTCCTCGCCGCAGCAGTGGTCTGGCTCATCGGGCTGGCTCTCACATTCCCAATCGTGATGACTGTCAATTTCCTTGGTGAACCGGATTCGGGTCCGATCATCACGGGTTATTTGGCCAGCTATCTCTATGCGCTGGGTTGTCTTGCCGTCACATCTGCGGCGAGTGCTTACACTCGGAGCCAGGTCGTTTGCTTTATCCTGTCAGTGGCGCTTTGTCTCGTCTTCACCTTGATCGGATACCCCGGCATCATTGACGTCGCGGTTCGTGCGATGCCTTCGTCGATGGAATGGGTGGTCCGTTTCATTAGCTACCTTAGCTTCATGGATCACTTCTTTGAGATGTCGAAGGGCATTCTCGTGATCCGCGACGTGGTGTACTTCCTGTCGATGATCGTGGTTGCCCTCGTCGTGACCAGTTTGGGCCTTCGTGCAAAGCGTGCGTGATCTGATCGAACCCTCCACTTCTTAGACTCCAACCCTTTTTTGACATGAGTTTCAATTTGAACAGCAAACAATCCACGGCAGGCCTATCGGCCATCTTGGTGGTGGCCATTGTCGCGGTCCTGAATTACCTCGTCGGCGGCGTCGGATTCGGAAATTTCCGAGTCGATCTCACGGAGGACAAGCTTTACACACTCTCCGAGGGAACGAAAAATATCTTGGATCGTTTGAATCCAGACAAGCCTGTCTCCATCCGGTACTACGTCTCCACAGATGACCGGGTCATGCCTCCGATGTTGAAGAGCTATGCCCGGACGGTTGAAGATCTCCTGCTCGAGTTCGAGAAGGCCTCCGATGGTCGTCTGATCTTGGAAAAACTCGTTCCCAATCCGAATACGGAGGACGAAGACCGGGCCCGGGAGGACGATCTTCAGGGAATGCAGGTCAATGCTGAGGGAGACAATATTTATCTCGGTATGGCGGTGGAATGCCTTCAGGAGCGCGAAGTCCTGCCCTTCCTCAACCCGAACGAAGAGACGGCCTTGGAATACAATATCGCGCGTGCGATCAACAAGGTGACTCAAACCCAAAAGACCGTCATCGGCGTGATGAGCGCGATGCCGGTTCAAGGCACACCACAGATGCCCTTCCAACAGCAGCAACAGGGTCCGCCCGCTTGGATTGCCATTCAGCGTTTGAAGATGGACTATGAGGTTCGTGATGTGCCAATCGGAACCGATTCCATTGAAGACGACATCAGCGTCCTCGTCTTGCTTCACCCTGCGGACATCAGTGACGGAGCTCAGTTCGCCGTTGATCAGTATTTGCTGAAGGGCGGAAAAGTCATCGCGTTTCTCGATCCGCAAAGCTGGATTGCTCAAGCTTACAGCGGGCAGCAGAATCCAATGACGGGTCAGCAAAGTACCGTCAACACGAACTCCGATTTGCCCAAGCTGCTTTCGGCTTGGGGGATTTCCTTCAACAAAGACATGGTCGTGGCGGACGTGAATTATCGCAGCATGCTGCAAGGGCGGGTCAATCCGACCGCTCTTCAACTGCCGGGTGCCGCCATTGACGGTGAGGCCCCGATCACGCGTCAGTTGCAGTCGATTTCCATGATCTCGGCAGGTTCTTTCGGCGTCGAAAAAACCGAGGGCATTGATGTGATCGAGTTGCTCCACAGCTCGGAGCAGTCTGAGATGATTGACACCACCGAGTCCGAGCGTCTCCGCCGCGAGAATTTGACATCCTTTACCCCGACTGGCCGCAAGCAGATCCTCGGACTGCAATTGACGGGCAGATTCAAGACGGCATTTCCGGATGGGCCACCTGCAGGACCGGTCCCAGCCAGCGGTGAGACAGGGGGAGCAGAGGAGGAGGCGAAGCCCAAAGCCAAATCGGACAAGGACAAGTCCGCTCCCAAAGCCAAAGGGAAGGCAGCCGAGGGGCCGAAGCCAGCAGCAGCCAAGGCAACACCAACACCAAAACCGGCACAGGCAGACAAGGCGGAGACCTCCAAGACGGTGGATGCCCCGGCAGAGGAGCCGAAGGTCGAAGAGAAGAAGCCCAACTCAATCCTGGAATCTCAAAATGGAGATGGGATCGTCATTCTCTTCTCCGACGTCGACATGATTTATGACGCGTTCTGCGTTCAGCAGGACCGGTTGACTGGATCTCTGATTCCCACGAACTCGAACATTCCACTATTCCTGAACGCCATTGAGGTTCTCAGCGGTGGTGGTGATCTTTTGGATGTTCGAAGCCGGGCCTCCACCCAGCGCCCATTCACGAAGTTGGATGAGATGCGGGAGGCAGTGGAGAAGGATTTCCGTCCGAAGCTTCAGGCATTGGACGCAGACCTTCAGGACACGGCCCAGAAAATTGGCACCCTGCGATTGACTCGCGATGACAAGACGCAGGCCTTCGTCATTGATCCACAGCAGCAGAAAGACCTTGAGGCCTTGATGGACAAGCAGACTCAGATCAACCGTGAGATTCGAGAAATCAAGAAGGAGCAGAACAAGGAGCTGGACCGGACGGAACTGTTCCTGACGTCGCTCAACGTCTTTGGAATGCCCCTTGTCGTCATCGTCATTGGTGGTCTCCTGGCCCTTCGCAGAAGAGCTGCAACGGCTGCCGTCTAAGTGACATCAAAACCAACGCTTTAACCCCTTCATTCGACTTAACATCATGAACAAGGTTGTTCTTTTACTTATCATCCTCGGTGCCTTGGTGGGTGCTTCGATCTACGTCAAAAATGACCGCGAATCCGTGGTCAATCGCGGTGTCCAGCAGGGAGCGGATCTCCGGGAGAGATTGCTCCCTGATCTCAGTGTGAATGCGATCCGTGAAATCCGCGTTCGCACCGGAGATGAGTCCGTTCTTGTCAAGAAGACAGACAAGCAATGGGTCGTGACCGACCGCGACAACTATCCGGCCAGCTTTGAAAAAGTGAGTCGGGCGCTTGTGGAACTCAGTGAGCAGAAGATCAAGGACAAGCGAGTCATCGGTGAGTCGGCTTGGTCGGAGATCAATGTCGATGAGCCCAAGGAAGGCGAGAAGGACACGGGGAAAATGGTGGAGCTCATGGACGAGGCAGGAAAGGTGGCGCATTCATTTGTCTTGGGAGACAGCATCAATACTTCTGGCGGTCGCAGCAGCGCATCGCCATTTGGAGGTGGTTCCAATGAGTTGTTTGTTCGCATTCCCGAGGATGGAAACACCATTTGGAGCGTGAACAATGCCTTCTATGAGTTCGAAACCTCCCCAGAGATGTGGCTCGACAAGGACTTCATCAAAGTGACGGACATCAAGTCGGTGGCGGTCAAACAGCCCGATGGCACTGAGTCTTGGAAGGCGTCGCGCAAGGACAAGGATGGAGAGTTTGAATTGGATGGGGGGTCGCTTGATAACACAAAGGTGTCCCTCTCGTCACTGTTGACCTCACCGACATTCAATGATGTTCATGGGAAGGCCAAGTCCGCAGAGCTTTTGAAGGCAGCAGTCGAGGCGACGATCACGACTTTTGATGACTTCACCTACAAGCTCAAAGTCGCCAAGGTTGATAAGGACGGCTCCAGCAAATACTACATGAGCGTGGACGTGGCGGCAACGCTTCCGGAGCAGCGGGAAGTTGCAAAGGATGAGTCCGAGGAAGATAAGAAGACGAAGGACGCTGAGTTCAAACAACGGAAAGAAGCACTTCAGGCAAAATTGGATTCCGAGAAGACCATGAAGGGATGGGTTTACGAGGTGTCGGAGTACACGATTAACAACCTCCTGAAGAAACGGTCAGAGATTGTGACCTCGGCCGAACCAAATGCGGACAAGCCTGGCGGTGATGTTCCGACTGCAGGATCTCCCGTGGGGGTGGCGCCAGCCAATCCCGGGAATCCGAGTCCGACGACGCCACCGGCGATCTCGCGGGGACCGATCTCTGTGACCACGCCACCGGTGGCTGTGCCTCCTCTGCCCAAGACGGAGGTCAAGCCAGCCCCGAATCCCGATGCGAATCCAGCCACGGCGACGCCCAAAGCCGAGTAGTGTTGCGTTCCTTTTCAGGCCGGGAAGCTCGCATGCTTCCCGGCCTTTCTATTGGTCGGGTCATCTTGCGAACTCGGAATCTGAACATCCGGAGAGCGATCAACGTCGAACCATGCGATACCGGTCTTGATGCGCCAGAAACAGGCCAGACATTGAGGCTTTTTTGACCTAGAATTCACCGTTACCCTTCGTTCCCACTGTATGCCCACGTCCAAACCCCCCACTCCGACGGCGTCCGACTCCCCGGTCCAAATTGCGGAGCAGACCGAGGTCGGAAATTACTTTGTCTCCAATTACCCTCCTTTCTCCTTCTGGAAAGCGGAACAGGTGGGGGAAATCGAGTCCGTCTTGGACAGCCCGGCGCCGACCGACAATCCTTTGGGCGTCTATTTTCACATCCCATTCTGTCGCAAGCGCTGCCACTTCTGCTATTTCCGTGTTTATACCGACAAAAATGCGCAGGAGATTCGGGCCTACATTGACGACGGGATTCGTGAGTTGGCCCGGTTTGCGGAACGTCCTTACATTCAAGGTCGGAAGGCCAACTATGTGTATTTTGGGGGTGGCACACCTTCCTATTTGAGCGTCCCCCAACTCAAGGATCTGACGAACAAGATGAAGGCCTTGATTCCTTGGGACGAGGCTGAGGAAGTTGCATTTGAGGCTGAGCCGGGAACGCTGAATGAGACAAAACTGACGGGCATACGAGAGATCGGTGTGACACGGTTGAGCTTGGGAGTGGAGAATTTTGATGATCACATCCTGGAGTCCAATGGCAGGGCTCATCGGTCCGGGGAGATTGACAAGGCCTACCGGTTTGCTCGCGGACTCGGATTTGAGCACATCAACATCGACCTGATTGCCGGGATGATGAATGAGACAGAGGAGAACTGGAAGAAGTGCGTGGCAAAGACCATTGAGATGGACCCGGACGCGGTGACTATCTATCAGATGGAGGTTCCCTACAACACGACCATCTACAAGCGGATGAAGGATGACGGGAAAGTGACGGCCCCCGTGGCGGACTGGCCGACGAAGCGTGATTGGGTGAGTTACGCCTTCGACGAGTTGCAAGCGGCGGGTTACACGATCACCAGTGCCACCACTGCGGTTAAGGACCCGAACAAGTTCAAGTTTGTGTATCGTGATCGACTTTGGCAGGGCTCGGATCTGCTGTCGGCAGGTGTTGCCTCCTTTGGGCATCTCGGTGGCGTGCACTACCAGAATGCTGCGGATGTGGGGCCCTACATGCAGATGATCGATGCGGGCGGTTTGGCGGTCACTCGTGCCTATAAGACTTCGGAGATTGAGCGGTTTGTTCGTGAGTTCATTCTGACGCTGAAGCTGGGACGGTCCGACTTCGGCTACTACATCGAGAAGTTTGGGCAGAACCCGAGAACTTTCTTTGCTCCGCAACTCGAGTATCTGCAGAAGGAAGGATTCGCCGAGATCACCGATCACGATATTCAGCTGACTCGTGACGGAATTCTTCAGGTGGACCGGTTGTTGCACTCCTTCTTCCTGCCAGAGCATCGTCAGTATGAGCGCTACACGTGAAACGGGCGTGCCCGAAGCCCTCCAGACAGATCTCCTGGCCCCTCTCGTTTTTTTCTACGGGATTGGGAGTGCACGTCCGAAGGTGACTTTTGTGCAACCTGAGGATTTGCCGGAGGAGGAGCGATGGCTACTCGCTCACGACACGGATATGACGCCCCGATTGAGGGAGTATCACAAGGCCGAGATCGATCTTGATGTTCATGCAAAGGCGAAGCTGGGACACTACTTGGTGAGGGCATCCGTTTTGACCCGACAATCGGATGGGAAGCCGGTCGAGTTTGGCGCCATTGGGATCCATCTCGACCATCTTCCCCCAGAGGCTAGAGAGCTGACCGTCGAAGGTCTGATACCATTCGGTGCGATTTTGGAAACACACCAAGTGCCACATTCTAGCCACCCTAGTGGCTTTTTCCGAATATCTGTGGATTCCCGATTGGCGGAATTGCTGGGGGCGACCAGCGGTCAGGTGCTCTTTGGTCGATGCAATGAGTTGCGCTGTGCTGATGGTTCGGTTTTGGCGGAAGTTGTGGAGGTGTTGCCCAGAAGCAGCATGGTCCAAAAAAGTTAGACAAGGCGTAAACTGGAATGGAAGGAAATTCCTTGATCTTATGATTTCTCAAACGTCCTACGATGTCATTGTCATCGGTGCCGGCCCGGCTGGTTGCACCGCCGCCACACTGCTGGCCAAAAAAGGACGGCGGGTTCTCCTTCTGGAGAAAGAGAAGATGCCCCGCTATCACATCGGTGAGTCGCTGATGCCATTTTGCTGGTTCACATTGGAGAAGCTCGGAGTGCTTCAGGAGATGAAGAAGCATGACTTCATCCAGAAGTTGAGCGTTCAATTTGTGAATCAGGATGGAAAGCAGTCGAGGCCCTTCTATTTCTTCGAGCACAATGACCATCCGTCCTCCTACACTTGGCAGGTTGAACGGGCAGACTTCGACATGATGCTCTATCGGAACGCCCGGGCGTGTGGCGTCGATGCGAAGGATGAGACCAAGGTGCTGAGGGTTCTAAAGAGTGAGGAAGGTTCAGTGCGCGGAGTGGTGGCCCGTCACCATGACGGCACTGAGCAGGAGTATCGTGCTCCGATGACCATCGATTGCTCGGGTCGGGATGCCTTTTGGATGTCCAAAAATCAATGGCGTCAGCGTGACCCGGAACTGAAAAAGGTGGCCATTTGGACCTACTACAAAGGCGCTAAGCGCGACGAGGGGCTCGCCGCGGGTTCGACCACGGTGGCATACATTCCGAATAAAGGTTGGTTCTGGTACATCCCTCTCCGTAATGGGGTCACCAGTGTGGGGGTCGTTGCTGAGAGAGATTATTTGTTCCGAGATGGCCGTGATCCCGCTGAAATCATGGCGAGAGAAGCTGAAGAGAATGTGTGGATCAAGGATCACCTCTCGACTGGTGAACAGTTCGGAGAGTACTGGGTTACAGGTGAGTATTCTTACCGCGCTCAGCACTGTGCAGCGGATGGAATCGTTCTCGCGGGTGATGCCTTTGTCTTCTTGGATCCAGTCTTCTCTTCGGGCGTGTTCTTGGCCTTCAAGAGTGGAGAGGCTGTTGCGGAAGCGGTGGACACTGCCCTCAGTAAAGGCGTCTACACGGCAGACCAGTTTGATGGATACGGTGAGATGCTCTGCAAGCATGTCGAAACCATGCGAAAAATCGTCTATGCCTTCTATCAGGAGGAGTTTTCATTCGGCGGACTGATCAAGGCTCAGCCGGAAGTTCGCGGTCGGCTGACCGACTGTCTGATAGGGGACGTGTCGCAGGATTTTTCAGAGCTCTTCGAAGCTGCGGCGATGATCGCTAAGCTGCCTGAGCCGCTTGAATACGGAATGAAAGGTTATCGGCAAGAATCTGCGATGGCGGGTGTTTAGTTCGTCACATGACGACTGCAATTTGGGTGTTTTTGGCCGCCGTCACCGCCCAAACGGTGCCGGTTGATGGGCCAGAGTGGGAACGCCACATCGTGGACAATGGGTCGAAAGGGGCAGATGGGGTCAAGTTGGACGATGTGGATCTGGACGGAGACTTGGATCTGGTCTGCGGCTGGGAGGAAGGTGGGGTGATTCGTGTCTATCTCAATCCCGGGACAGATGCGGTGAGGGATCTTTGGCCTTTCGTCGAGGTCGGTCAGATCAAGTCTCCGGAGGATGCCATTCTTGCAGACCTCGATGGAGACGGCGGGATGGATGTGGTGAGTTTTGCGGAAGGCAAGACGCGGGCCATTCACGTGCATTGGGGGCCAAGGGATGGGGCGCTGCGTTTGAATCCTAACGCGTGGAAGACCGAGCTATTGCCGTGGCCCGAACCCGCTCAACTCTGGATGCAGGGTGTTGCGATGGACCTTGATGGAAAGAACGGACTGGATCTCGTGACCGCTTCGAAGGGTTCAGGCGCGACCGTTAGTCTGGCGTTGTCACCCAAGCGCGCTCGGGACCTCGGTGCGTGGACGACCCAGGTTCTGCGAAAGAGTCACTGGATCATGTCGGTGGTTCCCAAAGATATGGATGGCGATGGCTTGAGCGACCTCCTGATCGTGGACCGGAAAGGGGACCGATCGGGTGTCTTTTGGCTGAAGAATCCGGGTGCCGAAAAGGTTTTGCTTCGGAAGAAATGGCGTGAGTTTGCCGTGGGTGCTCCGGGTCGCGAGGTGATGTTCCTTGATGCGGGTGATGTCAATGCTGACGGACATCTCGATGTGGTCGCGGCAGTGAAGCCAAGGGAAGTTCACCTCTTTTTGGGCGGAGACGAGGTGAACGAGTGGCAAGAGGAGGTTGTCCAACTCGGGGGCGAGATTGGGGATGCCAAAGGGGTGGCTCTGGGCGATCTCAATGCTGACGGATTGCTGGACATCGTCTTCACATGCGAACATGCCGATGGCCCTCTCAGTGGGATCGTTTGGCTGGAGCAGCGAGAAGCGGGGGCTTGGAATCAGCGACCGCTTGGAGGTGCAGCAGGTCTCAAATACGACTATCCCGTCACCATCGACCTGGACGGAGATGGAGATTTGGATGTGCTGACTTGCGAAGAGAGGGATCAGTTGGGGATCATCTGGTACGAGAATCCCCATCACTGACAAATCACATCACTGGGGTACATCCATCGGGTCGAGATTCCAAACCTTCTCGGCGTATTCGAGGATGGTACGGTCCGAGGAGAATTTGCCCATCCTCGCCGTGTTCATGATGGCCATGCGTGTCCAACGCTCCCGATCCTTGTAGGCGGCGTCTGCTTGGTCCTGACAGTTGACGTAGGAGTCGTAGTCGGCCAGAACAAGGAAGGGGTCCCCGTGATCCAGCAGGCTCATTCGGAGCGGTTTGAAGTCATCCGCATTTCCTGTGAAAAAGTCGGAGGACAACCAATCAATGGTATCTCTCAAGGATCGATTGGCCCAGTAGTAGTCCCATGGGTTGTAGCCCTTGGCCCTGAGTTCGCTGACATCTTCAACGGTCATGCCGAAGATGAAGATGTTTTCCGGCCCGACCTCCTCAAGAATCTCGACATTGGCCCCATCAAGCGTGCCGACCGTGAGGGCTCCGTTTAGAGCCAGCTTCATGTTCCCTGTGCCCGAGGCCTCTTTGCCAGCGGTAGAGATTTGCTCTGAAATGTCGGAAGCCGGGATGATGCGTTCAGCGAGCGAGACGCTGTAGTTCGGCAGGAATACAACCTTGAGCTTGTCGCCGACGCGCGGATCGTTGTTGACCTTGGCCGCAAGAGCGTTGATGGCGTGGATGATGTTCTTGGCCAAAAAGTACCCCGGTGCTGCTTTCGCGCCGAAGATGAAAACTCGTGGATGGAAGTCGGCTGTCGGATTGTCCAAAATTCGACGGTAGAGGGTGACGATGTTCAGCAAATTGAGGTGCTGACGTTTGTATTCGTGGAGCCGCTTGATCTGGACATCGAAAATGGCATCCGGGCATACTTTGACACCGCAGTGCTTGTGGATGATCTCAGCTAGAACGACCTTGTGCTCGTGTTTGATCGAGAAGTATCGGTCTCTGAAACCGGCATCATTGGTGAAGGGTTCGAGTTCGCGAAGAAGCGATGCATCTTTTTTCCAACGGTCTCCGATGCTCTCCGAAATGAGAGAGCTGAGCTGGGGATTGCAGACGGTCAGCCAGCGTCGGAATGTCACTCCATTCGTGAGATTCAGGAATCGGTTGGGATACAGTTTGTGGAAGTCAGGGAACAGTTGCTCACAAAGTAGACGTGTGTGAAGAGCCGCAACGCCATTGGTGGCATGACTTCCGATGACTGAGAGATGGGCCATCCGGATTGATTTGGGACCTGCCTCATCGATGATCGACAGTTGGCGCTTCTTTTCGTTGTCACCCGGCCAGCATTTCTCCACGGTCTCATCGAGAAAGCGCCGATTGATTTCGAAAATGATCTGGAGGTGGCGGGGAAGGACACGCCCGAAGAGCGGCACACTCCACGTTTCCAAAGCTTCAGGAAGCAGGGTGTGATTTGTATAGGCAAAGGTTTTTTGGCAGATTTCCCATGCGTCCTTCCATTCCATGCCCTCGCCATCCACGAGGATGCGCATGAGTTCCGGGATTGCCACCGCAGGGTGGGTGTCATTGAGTTGAACGGCGACCTTGTCTGCAAAAGCCTCCCATGGGAGATCGTAGTCGCGTTTGAACCGCTTCATGATGTCCGCCAATGAACAGGCAACGAAGAAGTATTGCTGCACGAGTCGGAGTTCCTTGCCGCTCTCGGTCGCGTCATTGGGGTAGAGGATTTTTGACACGGTTTCGGCCTCGACCTTTTCGCGGAGGGCTTCCACGTAGGTGCCGGAATTGAAGGCTTCCAGATTGAAGTCATCAGAGGCTTGTGCCTGCCAAAGGCGGAGCACATTCACGGTGTTGGAATCGTATCCCACGATCGGGATGTCCCAAGGGAGCCCGATGATGGGCTTGGTCTCGATCCACTCATTGTGAGGGTGTCCGTTGTCGTCAAACTTTTGCACGACACGGCCGTACAAATTCACGGTTTGGCGATAGCTAGGCCGTGCCGTCTTCCAAGGGTTGCCATTTTGTGTCCAAGCATCGGGTTGTTCGACTTGCTTGCCATTCACGAATTTTTGCCGGAAAAGGCCAAATTCGTAATGGATGCCGTATCCGACAGCCGGTAGATTCAGGGTGCTGAGGGAGTCCAGAAAGCAGGCTGCAAGCCGTCCCAAGCCGCCATTTCCAAGGCCCATATCGGGTTCAATGGCGAGCAAGTGATCCAAATCCTGACCCATGTCAGTCAGAGCACTTTTGACATCGTCGTAGAGGCCTGAGTTCCGAAGGTTGTTCTCCAAAAGACGTCCCATGAGGTACTCCAGAGACAAATAGTGCACGCGTCGTGCGTGGTTTTTGCGATGATAGGCGCGAGTTTGGGAGGAGCGATCAAGGGTGGTGTCCTTGACGGCGAGGCAGGTCGCCACCCACCAGTCTTCGGTGCTGGCTGTGTCCAACTCGGCAGCGAGCGTAAACTTGAGGTGGTTGCTGATGGAGCGTTTGATGAACTTCTCCATGCTGCCCGAGTGCGCGGGCGCAGGGGTTTCAGTGGCGTTTGTCGACATGGGATGAATGAAAATGCGTTGGATTTACTGCCAATGGATCCACTTGGCGGGTTGGTTGGATTCGATCAAGAGACAAATTTCCCCTTTGGGTGGATGACTTTGAAAATGCGAAAGCAGAAAGCTTGCCGTTCCCCGTTGGAATTCCTCGAATCTTTTGGTGATTTCTCTCGCTACGACGACGCGGCGTTCAGGGTGATTTTCAGCCAGAATGCGAAGGGTGTCGATGATGCGATAGGGAGACTCGAAGTAGATGGAGGTGCAGTCCCGCCCGAGCGCGGCAATCAGTTCCTTGGCCCGTGCTCCTTTCTTGTGGGGTAGAAAACCGCCAAATTGAAAGGGAGTTGTCGCGAGTCCGCTGGCGGACAATGCCGCGATGGGTGCGGAGGGCCCCGGAATGGGCTCCACTCGCAGATTTGCCGCGACGATGGCTTGGACAAGCCGTTGGCCAGGGTCGGAGACCGTCGGAGTGCCGGCATCGGAGATGAGGGCGATGCGTTTGCCACTGGTGATCTGCTCGACAAACTCAGGAATTCTGCGCGCTTCGTTGTGTTCGTTGAGGCTAACGAGAGGTGCGCGAACGCCGTGGTGTTTGAGAAGGCGCCCTGAATGGCGGGTGTCTTCACATGCCACTAGATCGACCGATCGCAGCGTATCAAGCGCACGCAGGGTGACGTCGGCAAGATTGCCAATCGGAGTGGCCACCACGTAAAGAGCGGGTGACAGAGGGACCGAAGGGGCTTCTTGGGTGGCGTCGTCGGTCATCGGGGTGAGGGCAGAAGCTGTTCTGCTAGACGGCCGGACCCAATCACCGGGGGAAACGGTCTGGTTCACCAACCTTCGGAGATATCCGTCACGAGTCGTCCTGCCAGACGCTGAGCCGCGTCTTCGAGCGCCTGAGTTTCCGACAGTTGGAAATTGGCATCGAGAATGACGTAGGAGTTGGCTGATGCAGAACCTTCGTGAAGCGGAATGCCTGAACCCGATTTGTTGATTGTGTAGCTGGTATTCAGGGTGAGCAGCAACTGGGAGGTACGCAGGACATTGGTTCGATCCGCACGAAACTGGCTCCTATTGATCCCTTCGATTCGCCCATCTAGAACCGCGTCAGCGTCTTTTGCCGTGGTGATTTCGTAGGTGCCGTCGACTTGGAGCTGTTTGATCACCGCATTGGTCACCAGGACCCCAAGTCGCGGTTCGAGCGTCTTGTTTTCGAACGTTGGAACGTAGAGCTTGGTGACTTCAGCAAGATGGGAAGGTTTGGAACCTCCCAGTTGGTAGCCCGCGCAGCCCACCATCATAAAAGCCACGATGTCGGCAGCGAGAATGAGCAGAAGCTTGCGGGCGCGGGGTGAGGTCATGCGGGAGAGTTGGTCGGGAAATTGTGAAGCTAAAGAAAAAACGGCACCGAAGCTTGGCCTGCCGTGGGAGTCCGTCACTCGGCCTTTTTGCTCGGTGGAGGCGGGACGGGGAGTTCAGCTGAACCGGAAGGCTGCGGAGGGATGACGCCACCCGGCATGGCGGGGACTGGAAGCAGAGCAGGACGCTCCAAAGTGGGAACCGGAGGGAGTAGGTCTCCTGCCTCTGGTGCGTTCATCGGACTGTCAGGGAGGTCGGGTTCTTGGAGAGGAATGGGAGTGAAATTGTCGTCACCGGTGCGCATTTTGGGTTTGCTGGCGAGCCGAGCAAGTTCGGGAGACATCGGGCCAACGTAATCATCTCTGGAGCGCAAGTTGCTGGCACCTGGGCCAATGTAGTCTTGATCAGGAATGCTTTTCTGAGCGTTCGAAACCGCTTCAGGGTCAACGGTTGCCAGCGCTGAGAGACGATCCCTAGCTTCGGAAGAGGCTTCAGCGGAACCAAATTTCAAAGCCTCGTTGTAGTAGATGGCGGCGGCCTTGGTTTTGCCTTGTCCTTCATAGAATTTGCCGACTTCGAGTGAGTGGGAGGCTTCCGCTTCGTTGACTTGGGAGAGAATCTTTTCTGCTTCAGCCGAACGGGCACCCTCAGGATGGGCTGCAATGTAGGTGTTCAGTGCGTCACGGGTTGTGGTGAGATTTTGGGAGTCTTCGCTGCGCTTCGCGGCCACGTTGGCAATGGAGCCAATGCGAAATTGAGCTTCGGAGGCCTGCTTCGTGCTGGGATAGTTGTCGACCACCTTTTGATAGGCGGCTACGGCTTCATTTTTTTCCCCAAGATCTTGGTGGACCTCACCAATGCTGAACTGTGCCAACGGTGCCAGGCGACCGAATGGCGCATTGTCGATGACTTGTTGGTAAAGCTTGATTACGTCCTCTCCACCCATCTTCATCGGCAGAAGAATCAAGCTCCGCTGCTTCTTGCCGGCCTTGGCTTCTTCGGCCAATTGGAACTGTTGCTCAATGGCGTCATTGAATCGAGGACTCTGGCGATATTGCGAGACGAAGGTCTGAAAGTCGTCGAAGGCGTCTTCAAGACGCTCGGTCTGCTTGGACATCACCGCCTTGGCGTAGGCGGCTTCCCCTGCGCTGGGTGAGAACGGGTGCTTCTTGATGATTTCCTCGTAAATCTTGCGGGCTTTGCTGCCTTTTCCGGCACTCTGAGCAGCTTTGCCCTCCATCAGCATGGCGGCCGCCTCAGCATCCTGAATCTGGCGCTGGCTGGCGGAAGGAGCCTTCTTCTCCTTCTTTTCAAAGAGCCCGAGAAATGCGGAGGCGGGAGATTGGGCCAACAGAAAGGTGGCAAGCAGCACGGAAGATGACGTGCGGACCGAAAGTGAGGGTGCTCTCATAAAGGGCGAAAGTAAGGGTGCGTTAAACAGAAATCAAGCCGTCAGGCAATTGCTTGTGACGGAGGCGGAGATCACAGTGCGGCTACGATTGCGTCTCCCATCTCGCGGGTGTTGACTCTGCGGGTTCCTGGAGCGCCAGTGAAAAGGTCGCCTGTGCGAAGGCCGTCCTCAATCGCCTTGTTGACCGCTTTTTCGATGGCTTGGGCGGCGTCTTCCAGACCGAGAGAGAATCGGAGCAGCAGCGCGGACGAGAGGATCTGAGCCACGGGGTTTGCGATCCCTTGGCCTGCAATGTCAGGTGCCGTGCCCCCACTGGGCTCGAAGAGGCCAAAGTAAAGGCCGTCCCCGCGGGGTTTGCCAAGACTGGCGCTGGCCAGCATCCCAAGGGAACCTGCGATCATGGCCATCTCATCGCTCAAGATGTCGCCAAACAAGTTCTCGGTGACCAGCACATCGAAGCTACGGGGTGCTTTAATGAGCTGCATGGCGGCATTGTCCACATAGAGGTGGGCGAGTGTCACGTCGGGGTACTGCTGGCCGAGCTCCACCATCGTCTCGCGCCAGAGGACGCTGTTCGTGAGGACGTTGGCCTTGTCCACCGAGGTGAGGTGCTTTCCACGAAGCTGGGCGGCTTTGAAGGCAACGTGACCGATGCGCTCGATCTCGCTCTTCCGATAAACCATGGTGTCGATGACTTCGATGTCTCCATCCTCCAAGGTGGTGCGACTCTTGGGTTGGCCAAAATATAGACCGCCAGTGAGTTCACGGACGCAGAGTACGTCAAAACCACCCTCGATCAGATCGGGACGAACCGGAGAGGAAGAGGTGAGGGCTGGGTGGCAGACACCTGGGCGGAGGTTGGCAAAGAGTCCAAAGTGTTTCCGAAGGGGCAGGAGGGCGGCGCGTTCGGGCTGCTCGGCAGGCGGCAGGGATTCCCACTTCGGCCCGCCGACAGAGCCAAACAGAATGGCGTCGCTGGCTTCGCAGGCAGAGATGGTTGTTTCAGGAAGCGCCTTTCCGGTGGCGTCGATGGCTGCACCGCCAACGAGTTGCTCGTTGTATTCAAATGACACGTCGAATTTGGTGCCGACGGCGTCGAGGACACGAATGGCTTCGGCCATCACTTCGGGGCCAATGCCATCACCTGGAAGAACTGCGAGTTTGAAAGTCTGACTCATGGGGCCGCCTAATTGGCCGAGAAACCGAGTCGGGGCAAGCGGGACGTTTGCGGCGGTGCCAGAGTCCTGAGGGAGAGGTCTCCGAAAGCTCAATCGATGAATTGAAATTCGTTGGACATCAGCAGCACTTGGGTGAGCTGGGCGAGGGCAGGCTGTGGCCGGGGGCGTCCCGTGAGGGGCCATCCATCGGGACCGCAGAAGTCGGCCTTTGCGTCGGTCAGTCGGGTGTCGCCCTCGTAGATCGCCAGAGCCCAGTGAAAGGTGTCGTGACTCGTCTCGCCGTCAATGGCGTCGAAGGCGATGGTGAGGATGTCTCCTGCCTTGACCGAGATGTTGCTGGCGCTGAGGGAGACCTTTTCTTTTGGCTTGGCCACTGTGTGACGAATCAGGCCATTGCGACTATGGGAAATCCATGCTCCCACGCCATTGCCGTGCTCGCTTGGGCGTTCAAGAGTGCCGCTTAGCCGAACGGTCATTTCAGAAGGGGCCGTCCATCGGATGGCCGGTGCTCCGGTGGCCTTGCCTGCGTGGCCGCTGCTGCTGGCGATATAGGCGTAGGACCAAACCGGGTCCGGAATCTTGCCGGTGTGGGACCAGCGATTGGACTTGCGATCCAGAACCTCAAAAGGCTTCCATCCGGTGAGGCCGTTGTCACCTCGGTCGCTTGTTGGGAGGCTGACGGTGCCATAGGACCAGCGGTGAGCAGGTGGGGCCTTCAGTCCACTCGCATCGGTCAAGAAACGCTGGATGCGCTCGACCTCGTCGGGGCTTGGATCACGGAGCAACACTCGCTGGTAGAGAGCCTTCACCGTTTCGGAGTCGGGCACGCTGCCTTCGACTGGAAGCGATCTTGCCAACGCCTCGGAGTGCGTCTTCATGAAAGGGCTGTTCATGAGGAACAGCGCCTGCTGTGGGACCGTGGTGACAAAGCGCTGAGGACTGTGGCTGTCGGGATTTGCGAAGTCGAACATCGCAGGAACGGTCGGTTGCTCATACCGGTCCACGAAAAGCGCAATGCTGCGCCAAGTGTCAACGTCCTTGGCGTTGAGTGGAACGGGGCGCCCCGTGGCTTGATTTGTGTTGAGCGCTCCTGCCACAAGAAGGAGGTTGTCGCGGAGCGTCTCGTAATCGAGCCGTTGGCGGTTCATGCGACCGATGAGATCATTGTCCGCATCGTTTTCATCCTTCATCGCCGTGCTCTCGCAACTTTGTTGATAGGTTCGAGAGGTCAGAATCAATTGATGCAGATTCTTCAAACTCCAGCCCTCCTCCATGAACGTCGCGGCGAGGTAATCCAAAAGTTCCGCGTGAACAGGCTTGGGTGTTTGCACGCCGAAATCACTGGGCTGACTGACAAGTGGCTTTCCAAAGTGGTGCATCCAAACTCGATTTACCATCACTCGAGCTGTGAGTGGATTGTCCTTGCTGGCAATTCGGTTCGCAAGTTCGAGGCGTCCGCTCCCGTCCGTGAACTTTTCGCCGCCGAAATAAGTGAGGTAGGCGCGAGGGGCGGGATCGCCCAAGCGGCCGGGGTTGCCCCGGATCATGATGCGTTGGTCGGTCGGTTTTTCCTTGTCCAACATGGCCATGGCGCGGAAGGGCGCTCCGGGAGAGTTGATCTCGAGCTTTTTGAGCTCGTTGTTCATCTTCGTCATCCGGTCGCGGTCTTTACGGGTAAAGAAGGTGTCGACTCCATCGACTTGCACGGACATGGGGGAGGTGCTGCTGCGGAGCAAGGCCCGGATGGACTCGCGTTGTTTGTCCTCCATGGGTTCTGCTGTGAGGTGCTCGAGAAACACTTCGCCATAGGTCAATGCGACATCGGCAAGCGATGCCGGTGGGGGCTTTGCTGCGAACGCTGACGCGATGACGGTGTTCGAGGAGGCTGCATCGCCTTGCAGGGACGCGATGATCGCGGGAGCCTTGGCAGCGAGCTGATCCTCGGGCGTGTTGGCGAAGCGGTTCCATGCGAGCATGACGGGGTGGGGTTTGTCCGTCATTGCATACTTGGTGAGGAAAGAGCGCCAGCGGTCCGCAATCCGGTCCCTCATTTTCTCCTTGCCGGCCGTTCCCTTGAAGAGGGCGGATTCCGTCTTCAGGTGCTTGTTTGCAAAAAGAAGGTATTCACGAAGACGGTCTGCTTGACGGAGATCCTCCATCACCTCCACCCGAAACTCCTGCATGCGCTGTTCGACTTCGGTGGTGGCTTTTTGAAACTCGGCGACAGCGTCCTCGGCGTCGGGCTGCCCGATGATGGGCATGGCATCGTCCTCAGCCACTGTGGAACTGTTGAACACGCCGTAGAGGGAGTAGTAATCCTGGCTGGGAATGGGATCGTACTTGTGATCGTGGCAGCGTGCACAGGCGATGGTAAGGCCCAGCAGTCCGCGACCGACGACATCGATGCGATCATCGGTTTGCAGAACCCGATCTCCAAGGAAGCGGTCATTGACGGTAAGGAACCCGAGAGCGGCGAGATTCTTGATCTCAGGCTTGGATTGGGGCGTCGCGTTTTTTAGAGAGGCTTGAACGAGATCAGCTTCGGGAATGATTCGATCCGCAGCGAGTTGGTTTCGGACAAACTGATCATACGGCATGTCCGCATTCAGCGCGTTGATGACCCAATTGCGGTACGTGTAGGAATGGGGAAAACGGTTGTCCCGCCCACCAGCGGTGTAGCCCTCTGTATCCGAGTAGCGAGCGATATCAAGCCAATGTCGGGCCCAACGCTGGCCATACTGAGGGCTTGCGAGGAGCTCTGAAACCAAACGCTGTACTGCCAGCGAGGCGTTTTCTCGGTGCGCCGATGCAAAGGCTTGAACGGCAGGGAAGTCGGGTTGGAGCCCGGTCAGAGTGAGGTGAATGCGCCGACAAAGATCGGCCGGGTCAGCGGCCGGAGCGAACTCGAGGTCCGCTGCTTTCAATTTTGCAGCGACGAATCCGTCGATGGGGTTGCCCAAGTCTTGGTTGCTCAACGGGATCGCGGGCTTGCGAACGGGCTGAAATGCCCAGTGCTGTGATGGGTCGGACTTGCCGTGACCTTCGTTGGCAACCGCCGCTTCATCCGGCCACGGAAGTCCCAGAGTGATCCACCTTTCAACGGAGGCGATCTGCGCGGGTGAGAGGGCATCACCCTTTTTCGGCATCGCCTCGACCCCGGGGGTGTGTTTGATGGCTTTGACGAGTTTGCTCTCTGCAGGTTTTCCCGGGACGACAACCTGACCGTAGTCGCTGCCCCGGAGCAGTGCGGGCCGTTGATCGAGTCGGAGCCCGTTTTCGTGGCGATGAGCGCCGTGGCATTCGTAACAGCGGTCGGCGAGTAGTGGTCGAATCTCGTTCTCGAAGAACTCGACCTGATCACGGGGAAAGGTCTCCGCGCTGGCCAGTCCCACCCATGACAGGAGGCTCGACGTCATGATGGCGAGAAGGGCGGGGGAGTAGGAATGGGAAGATCCAAGCATTCGGTGGAGGGGCGCAGGAATACGATTTGTGGAGTCATTGTCTTTCCCGCAACCCATCGGTGAATCAAGCGATCTCATTGGGAAAACAGGACTCGCCATTGGCAACGAAGACTCTACGGTACGGACGCATGGGAAATTTTGTCTTTTGCATTTCGATCATTTTCGTTGGCCTGCTGGCCACCAACTCGTCTGGAGAAGTCGAGGCGCAGTCCTTTGATCGCCTGACTTTCCACGCGAAGCCCAAACCGCTGGCGGAGGGCGCAGTGGTGACGGATTGGCCGCGATTTCTAGGGCCGCTCGACAATGCAACCTCACCTGAAACGCCCCTGCTTCAGGAATGGCCGCCGGGTGGACCCACGAAACTATGGGAGGTGGCGATGGGTGAGGGCTACAACTCGCCATCCATTTTGGGGGACCGTTGCGTGATTTTTCACGCCATCGATGGACGTGAAACCGTGGAGTGTTTGGATCGCGAATCTGGAAAGCGGTTTTGGGTCTTTGACTATCCGATTGAGTATCAGGACCGGTACGGTTTTTCCAACGGACCTCGTGCGAGTCCGGTGATCTCGGCGGATGGGGTCGTGGTGACTGCTGGAGTGACGAGCATGCTCCATGCGCTTGAGTTGGCGACTGGAAAGGTGCTTTGGGAGATTGATCTTCGGGAGCGCTACAACGTGCCACAGGACTTCTTTGGGGCAGGTTCGTCGCCGCTGATTCTCGATGGCAGGGTGATCGTCAATGTTGGAGGCAAGGCATCGCCATTTGATGAATCCGACTCCCGCAAGGAGCGCGCGGCCAAGTTGGCAACGAAAGGAGCCTGCGTCGTGGCGTTCGCGCTGAAGACGG
>CAXBNA010000057.1:0-29983 GCA_963976915.1 uncultured Verrucomicrobiales bacterium | reverse complement strand
CCGTCGCCATCGGTGTCCTTGAAGTGCACCAATTCGGTTCCCTGCGCCACGTAGAGACCGCCATCCCCCAGTTCCAGACCACTTGGCATGAACAGCCCCTCGACGAATTTGTGGAACTTGTCGGCGCGACCATCGCCGTCGGTGTCTTCGCAAACCAACACGTAGTCATTGGGGTTTTCACCCGGTTTGATCTGAGGGTAGCTGACCGTGCAGGCCACCCAAAGCCGACCCCGTTCATCCCAGCGCATCTGGATCGGCTTCACGACTCCATCCGCTTCGCTCGCAAAAAGGTTCACCTCGAAACCCTCGAGAATCTTGAAGGAAGCGAGCTCCTCCTCGGGCGATTGGGGAGGCGCTGAAGGCGGCTCGACTGGGATCGACGAACGAACCCCAATGGGAGTCGTGGCCTTGCCTGCCAGCGCCGCTCGGATGTTGTCGTCGGCCTGCTTGAGGAGCGGGAGGAAATCCTCCATCTCTTCTGGGAAGATCCGCTTGCTGCTGTCCTTCCAATCCTTCGAGTACGGTTGGGAGGTGCGATCGCCACTGAGGAAGGCCCAGTTCATCGGGCGCCAGTAGTCAAACCACAGACGCTCCATTTCGACGACCTCCCGGCGGACTGCGGCCGTCTCAGCTTCAGGCTTTGGCGTGATGCCCAGGGATTCGGCGATCTTTGCCGCGATGACCCGATGACCGGCTTCATGGAGCTGGTAGCCATTGTCGGTCAGAGCGATGTCACCCGGCGGCAGGAGGCTGAGATCGATGAAGGGCAGCTTCAATTTGACTGCGAGTCCCCGAATGCCATTGGCATAGGCCACCACGTCGGCGTTGTGCTCCGTGAGATCGGGCCGATGCGGCATCGAGGTCTTCTCAAAGGGCATCGGCGACACGAGAACGACGGATCGCCCTTCGTCCGCGAATTCACCGATCAGTCTTTCGTAGGCGTCGACAAACGCAGGCAGGGCCTTCACGCCGTTGAGCGCCTCCATTTGACCAAACTGAGCGATCACCACCGTGGCCTTCACTTCGCTCAGCTGCTCCCGCCAGTCGCGTTGCTGCCGCCAACTGGTGGAACCCGTCTGCTGCTGATTCCGTTGTTCGGCGGCCCGGCGATTTGCCTCCAGGCGATCAACGTTCCCATCATCCCGCCACTGCTCGAAGACGGTGTCCCCTTCCCAACCAAAATTGCGCACGCGAATGTCCGACTTGGGCTGCGATGTTATGAGGTGTGTTTGCAGGAAGCCATTGAAGCGGGTCCGCTCCATGTTCGAGCCCCCTGCGAGAGCGATCACCTCATTCGCCCGAAGGTTGAAAGCCGCCATCTCCTCGGTGGCGGGCGTCGACTCCAGTTCCTCGATCTGAAGGTCCTTGTATCGAACCACGGAAGTCGCATTGCCATGGATCTGCACCGCGATCATCCCCGTCATCGCAATGCCGGGCTCGGGCTCCGTGTAGTCCACGGTCTGCACCCCATTGAGCCAGATCTGAATGCGCGGTCCCTCGGCACGGATTCGATAATCGTTCCACTCACCCAACGGTTTCTGAGCCTGCTTCAGAACGTCCTCAGAAGGCTGCGCCAGCATCCGCTTGCGACGGCTCTCATCGTAAAGCGCACCATCGTAGCCTTTTCCGAGGTCAGCCTGATAGCCGATCATCTCATGGTGGTTCGGAATCCGTTTCGAGCGAAACTGTACCCCGCCGTTCACAAATCCCTCCGTCCCCTCGAGTTTCCACTTCAGGCTCAGGTCAAAGTTCTGGTATTCCTTCGTCGTCGCAAGAAACTCGTTCCGGGCCTGCCTCTGCTCGAGAGAACCTGCCTCAAAAGCCCCATCTTGGATGCGCCAAACCTGGGCTGTATCGCCTTCCCACCCAGTAAAGGTCTTCCCGTCAAACAGGGCCACAGGTCCGGCCTGTAGAGCGCCCAAGGAGCATGCAGAAGCGAGCAGAAAAGTGAGGAGTCGTGTCATGGGAATGGAGTCTGGCGATCAAATCGTGCGATAGAGGCCTCATAACGTTCACCAAGGGGGCAATTCTAAGCGCCTTTTCAACAAATCGCCCCGCGTGGCAGTTGGTCCTGTGACCACAACGGGTTCACTCTTTCCCGGAAACTTCGATGCAAAGAATCTCCCGCATCGTGTGCGCGTAGAGTCGACCGGCAGAGAACGTCAGCGAGGCGAGGCTCCAAGTCTCTCCACCGGGGCCGAGATCATTGATGGCCACGATGGCATCGGGAGACAGCGCCTCCGCCTCAGTGTCGATCACGTAAACCGTCCCGGTCACGACTGGAAGGAAGAGGTAGCGCCCCACCCTCGTTGGACTCGCTGCGGAGATATGCCCCCAGCCGATTCCGTTGTGACCTTTGTCGCCGACCGCAAACCCGCTGGCATTGAGCGGACGATTGCCTGGATTTCCCTTTCCCCAAAGGTTTACATCCTGCGCACGACTTTCAGCGCTTGGCATCAGTTGAGCAGGCAACTCCAGATACTCCACCACGCCGGTTTCCACGTGGACCCGCCCGAGGTAGGGCAGGTTGTGTGACAGGAACCAATGCCAGTCACCGACAGCCAAATTGGCTTGGTTGGTGTTGGGGTGCCCTTTGCCAGCCTTCACGGCGACATGTTCCTCCCTGATCCAATCCTCTTTCTCCGGCAGATACTTCCACACAGTGGCGTCATCGTAGAGAGGTTGATCCCGCAGGAGTGATCCCGTCGTCGCCTCGAGCACAACGTGATGGCCCTGATTGAATCCGAACACGTACCGCTCATTCCAATGGCAGGCGAAGGAGGGATCATACCTGGGGAATTCGGTGCTCCAGAGTGTCTGACCAACCTCTCCCGGAGAGAGGTTGGTGAGGCTGATGCCATACGGCCTTTCAATCACGCCATGAGGTCCGCCACGGGCATGAGCGACGGCCAGTCGCCCGTCCGCCAAACGTCCCACTACTGGCGTCGTGTGAATGGACGTGCCGACATTCTCCCGCCACAAGACCTCCCCCGTTCGCTTGTCGATGCCGTGGATGTAGGTCCACACCTCTCTCTCCTCCACGCCGTCCGGCACCGCCGTGCCTGTCTTGGACTGCACACCCGGTGCCGCCCACTTTCGCATCTGCGCCCCCGCCTCTTTGTTGGCCACCTCGACATACAAAATCGCGTCGCCGACCAGGCAGGGCTCAGCCTGACGATTGTTGTGTTTGAAACGCGGCGTCCACTCCCGCAGCCAAACTTGATTTCCATTCAGATCGTAGCAAGCCATCGATCCACAGCGGTTGAAGAACCAAACGTACTCACCGTCCGTGATCGGTGCAAAGACGGTGCCGTCGGTGAAGCCACCTGCCAGAGAAATGAAAGCTGTGCCCGGCAGCGTCACCTGCCACAGGATCTCTCCCGTATTCGCATCCAGACAGAATCCGAGGATGTCCGTCACCGCTTCCTTCTCTTCCAGTGTCTTGATCGGCACATGCGCTGTGACAAACAATCGGTCGCCCCAAACGGTCACATTGCTCATCCCCGCCTCGGACATCGGAGTCCGCCAGCGAATGTTCTCATTCCGTGTCGCACTCCATTGCGTCGGCGGCTTGCCCTCGACCTGCCAGTTGCCGTTTGGACCCGCTGCTTGCGGCCAGTTCTCCCCGGCGCAAATGGCATGAGCCCCGACAGAAAGAAAACTCAGGACGAGAAATGGACGGAGTGGTTGCATGATCGTGATCAACAATGGGTTCAGTCACTTCCTCTGACTGGCGTCATACGCCGCCTGATCCATCCAAGTCAGATCGTCCCAGTAGCCCGTGTCGTTGAGTTGCGGTGTCCCCGCTGTCGTTCGACCCAGACTCACGATCTTGGTGAGCTTTGCCTCCAGAGCCTTCGCGATCTCGGGGTGAGTTTCGAACACATTCGACTCCTCTCCGGGATCCTTCGAGAGATCGTAGAGCTCATGTTTCAATTTCTTGTGCGGCATGACCAATTTCCAAGCACCCTCCGTGATCGAGAAGCGGCCGTTGACACCGTGATTGATGAGCGGAAGGCGTTCATGCACCTCCTCAGGATTTAAGAGAACCTTCGCAAAACTCTCACTGTCTTCACCCGCTGCCGCTGGCAACTCAACCCCAAGGATCTCCGCCAAGGTCGCCAGCACATCCACTTGTCCCACGAGTGCATCCGAGACCCGACCCGGCTGTTTGATCCCTCCCGGCCACCTTACAAAGAAGGGCACGCGATGGCCTCCTTCATAAATGTCGCGCTTCCCTCCCTGATAAATCCCGCTGCTGTCGTGATCGAACTCCTTGATGCGCTCCTTCCACGAATTCTCAGGACCGTTGTCGCTCGAGAAGATGATCATGGTGTTTTCGTCCAGCCCTGCAGCCTTGAGGAAATCGAGGATGCGTCCGACGTGGTAGTCGGTCTCGATCACGAACTCCCCATAGCCACCCGCGTTTCCTTTGCCATGAAATTCCGGCAGGGGACAGACTGGATAGTGCGGTGAGGTGTAGGGCAGGTACACGAAAAACGGTTTCCCGCCTTTCGTACTCTCCCTCTTGCCCTGCATCCACTCGATGGCCTTGTCCGTGAATCGCGTCAGGCACTGATTGTCGATGAAGTCGGGAGCCACCTCCATCCCGAGTTTTCCCACCACTTCCTTCGTCTCCTCAGGCGTGTTCTGATACGGCGGCATGATGCGGTAGTCCGAGTGGCGGTCATTGGGCTTCTTATTCGTGAAGACGGTGGGCGGCACCTTGGCATAGCGACCCTCAAACCAAGCGAGCACGCCGTAGTTCAGCGAGGCGGGGACGCCGTAAAAATAGTCGAATCCCTTGTCCAAAGGCATGTCCTGCACGGGTTTTGTCCAATCACGGTTCTCAGGATTCGTTCCGGGAAAGTCCATCCCAAGATGCCACTTGCCCACCATCGCGGTGTCGTAGCCTTGGTCACGGAGCAGTGAAGCGAGTGTCATTCGCCCGTCGGCGATCAGGCACTCTCCCTCTGCGCCCATGACCCCTTGTTTGCGAGTTGTCCGCCAGCAGTAGCGTCCGGTGAGCAACGCATACCGAGACGGGGTGCACACGGTGTCGCCGCTGTGTCCATTGGTGAAAGAGATGCCTTCGTTCGCGAGTCGATCCAGATTAGGCGTCTGAAACTTGGCTTCCGGATTCAAACAGCTCGCATCTCCGAAGCCTTGATCGTCGGTGTAGATGACAATGACGTTGAGGTTGGCAGCAAAAACCTCACCAGAGGTGCCAAAAAACGTGACGAGAGCGAAGGCGAGGAACAAAACAGCAACGAATTTCATAAGGGAAGAGTGACTCCGAATCCGTGAAAACGTGAACATTCGCTCCCCCTTGCGGGAACCCGCCGGAAACTGACCCAGGAGTGCCTTCACCCCCAACGCCGCTCTCGCCCATCACTCCCCTACCCGCCATAGGTCCCAGCACTCAAGTCCATCGGAACGCCAGTCTCATTCTCAATCACCGCATCCCCCTGAAAAATGACTCCGGGACCACACACCACCGGGCCCTTGACGACGAGACTCCGGCAATTCAGCAGGCTGGGCGTGTGCGGGAAGTTTTGCTCCAAGCCATCCACCAGTTTGCAGAGTTTTGGATCGAGTTGGAGATGCGGTGGCTGGCCCTTGCGGCTGGGGTGCAGACGCAGGCAAAAATCCTCGGTCAATTCGTAGGCGTCCGAGCGCACCGCGAGGAGATCGCTCGTGGTCTTGACCGGTGCGAAACGCAGCCGTGGGACTTCAATCGCACCCGCTCCGGCAAAGCACTCGATGGCGGCACCCATCGCGGTCTCCAACTGAATGACTGCGGGCGAACTTGGATCACGCGGATCGAGCGTCTTTTTGTTCATGATCGGCGGCAGCGGAATCAGGCCCTCGTTCGCATTCAAGGCCTCTTGGAGCGCCTGCAAATCAATCCAGAGATTGTTCGTATTGAAGTAGCGATGGACGTCGATGCTTTGGAAATGCCCCTCATCTTCCTTTGGGCACTGCGCGGATTCACGCAGGAGGAAACGACCATCACTCAGGCGCACGGCGAGGTGACCTCCCTTCTTGTCTGACTCCGTCCGGCGAGTCACCTCCATGGCGAAGGGCATGCCGCTGTCGGCAAACCAAGTGAGAATGCTCGGATCGAGCGTTGCCCCAAGGTTGTCCGAGTTCGAGACGAAGGCATAGCGAATGCCACCTTCGATCAAGCGCTCCAGCCAACCGGACCCGGCGAGGCAAGCGTAGATGTCGCCATGGCCGGGCGGACACCACTCCTGCGGCGGGTTGGCGCTCCACGTCGCGGGCTCCAGGGTGTCCGCCATCACCTTGGGCACCTTGTTTTGCATTAGCTCCCAGGCCTCGCGCCCTCCCAGTTGGGGAAATCGTGCATCCAAATGAGCCGCCGTGTCAGTCGACGTGCTGAAACTGTTCATCAGCATGAACAGCGGCACCTCACTGCCCGTTTGGGCGCGCATGCGCAGCACTTGCTGAGCAATCAAATCGAGGAACGTGTCCTCGCCGCGCACCGGCAGCAGAGATTTGGCTTTTTCCAATCCCATGCCCGTGCCGAGTCCGCCGTTGAGCTTGAGGAGCACGGTCTGCTTCAGCAGGTCGGCTGCACGACTGGCGTCTGGAGGCGTGAGATCACCGGCGAACGGAAGGTCCTCGGCGGGCTGAATCGTGCTTTCAGGAATCATGCCCGTCTCCCCCGCCATCAGCGCCGCGTAACTGGCTCGAAACGCACGAATGGCGGAATCACTCAGACCCTCGGCCTCCATTTTGATTCGGTAAGGAGCGAAGGATGTTTCGATGTCAATGTGGGGATCACTCATGCGTGCGCTATGCTAGGACGCAGAGCCATTGTCGCAAATAGTGATTCGTTTTGGCAACGGTGGATGGTGCACCGTGGGAGAACGCCGGGACGGCACCTTTCCTTGGGATCACGGTGCGCGGAGTCGTTTTTGGACGAAGCCCGGCAGCCGTTTGTCGTTGATATTCACCAGCGGAACATTCTTGTCGTTCGCGAGCTTCGGACCCGGCGTGCTGCGTCCGTTGTCGATCTGTGTTTGAAGCAGGGCGATCATCTGCTTGACCCGCTCGGGATGCTCGACGGCGAGGTTGCGGTCCTCGTTCGGATCGTTGGAGAGATCGAAAAGCTGCACAAAGGGAGGCTTGAGCAGGTCGGCGTCCTTGGGTTTTCCTTCAAACTGAGCTAGAGCGGTTTTCCAGGCAGCTTCCGGCATCGGGTCGTTACCCGCTGCCACCTCGGACGCCGCAGGCACACCGCTGCCGGGGCAGAGGCAGAGTTTCCAGGGGCCGTCGCGCACGACAAAGTGCAGCACGGATTCCATGATCAAGTTCTGGCGGGTACCTTCCGCGGTGGGATCGCGCAGGAGTTTGGCAAAGCTGATCGAGTCCGGCGCCTCACTCTCACCGAGCGCCGCGCCAGAGATCTCGGCGAGCGTGGCCATCAGATCGTTCGTGCCCACGAGGGCATCGCAAGTTTCTTCCTCGGGGATCACGCCCGGCCAATGGGCGATGAGCGGCACGCGCAGACCGCCTTCATAGACGGAGAATTTGTAGCCGCGATGCGGACCATTCGAGTGGTGCCCTTTCGCTTCGAGCTGGAGCATCTGCGCAGGCGTGGCCTTGAGAATATTGCCCGCGTAGGAGGCCGGCCCGTGATCGGAGGAAAACAGCACCAGTGTGTTTTGATCGAGCCCCTGCCTTTTCAGCGCGTTCATCACACGTTCGACGGCGTGATCGACCTCCATGACGAAGTCGCCATAAACGCCGAGCGCACTCTTCCCCTGCCACTCGACGCCGGGGCTTGTCGGCGTGTGGGGCGCCGTCAGGGCCAGGAAGAGGAAGAACGGCTCCCCCCCATTCTGCTTGCCGATGTAGGTCTCCGCTTCGGTGTAGAAGGTCTCAAGCACCTCATGATCTTCGAAGTCTTGGGCGGCCGGACCCACACGATTGAAGGCACTCCAGCCCTTCTGCGCCGTGATCTCGCCCTGCCACGCATGGTTCCGGGCAAAGGCGTAGGGGAACATGTCGAGGGAGCCGGGAAGGATGAAGCTATGATCAAATCCGAACTGCAGCGGGCCGTAGCTCAGCGGTTTGGAGTAATCCACATTCGTCGGCCCCTGCGTCTTGCCGTCGAGCGTCGGCATGATCGTGCCGAGATGCCATTTGCCGATGTAGCCGGTTCCATAACCCGCACGTTTCATCACCTTGCCCAGCGTCGACCTTTCTGTGCCCGGGCGTGGACCGCAAAACCCCCAGGGTCCGTTGTTTGTTGGTGCGCCAAACCGCCAGTTGTAACGCCCCGTCATGATCGCCTGTCGTGTCGGTCCGCAGACCGAGGCGTTGACGTGCGCATCCGTGAACCGCAGGCCGCCAGCCGCGAGTGCATCGATGTTCGGAGTATCGATCAGGCAACGCTCACCGCCGTAACACTTCACGTCTCCGATCCCGAGATCATCGGCAAGGATGACGATGATGTTGGGTTTCTCTGCGGCGCACAGCGAGGCCGCGGCGAGTGCGAAGAGGAGGAAGATGGCTTTCATGATTCGAGATGGCGGTCAATGGCGCATCGGGGCACTGCGACCGCTGCGCTTGGTTTCGTCGAGAAGCGCTTTCAGTTTCTTCACCATCTCCGGATGCTGGTGGTAGAGGTTTGTTGTCTCGCCGGGATCGGACTCCAGATCGTACAGCTGTCCAAGTGCGTCCGGGGCGCTTTCCGGCAGGTTGAGTGGAGCCAGCTTGCCCTTGCTGTAGTCGTTCCCGCCGGAGCCTTGGTGATCGAGATACTTCCATTTTCCGCGGCGTATCGCGAGCGCCAGGCTGATGGTTTGATGCAGGGTGAAGTCGCGTGCCCCTTGAGGCGTCTCGCCAAGGAGTACGGGCAGGAGATTGAAGCTGTCCTCCGCCGCGTTGTTCGGAAGCTTTGCGTCCACCGCCGCCGCACAGGTCGCCATGATGTCCGTGAGGCAGACAGTCTGGTCAGTGACAGTGCCGGGTTTCACTTTGGCAGGCCAACGCACGACCAACGGCACGCGATGTCCGCCCTCCCAGTTGTCCCGCTTCATGCCACGCCAGGGACGTGCGCCGTCGTGATCGTATTTCTCGCGCATGTTGAGCACGGTTCCGACTTCGGGGCCGTTGTCGCTGGTGACGATCACGAGCGTGTTGTCGTCCACGCCGTGCGCCTTCAGCTTGGCCATCAACTCGCCCACCACATGGTCGAACTCAAAGATGAAGTCGCCATGCGGCCCGGCGTTCGTCCTGCCCTTGAAGTCCTTCCCCGGAAACGACGGCAGATGCACAGCCTGCAGCGAATGGAACAGAAAGAAGGGCTTCTGCGGATTTCCTTTCGCGTGCTGGTCGAGGAACTGAAGGCTCTTCTTCAAGAACACCATGTCCACCTCGTCATGGTCAAAACCTGGCGCAACGAGACCGGGACGGCAGTCGAAGGACCATTCGTGCGTTGGCAGCTTCGTTTTGTCGATGATCTGAGTGGGCGGTATGGGAATGCGCTCACCATCCATGAAAGCGTAGAGCCAGTCGGTGGTCGGACAGCAAACGGTGCCAAAGAAGTGATCAAAGCCGCGGTGAATGGGCGCATCTGGCACGGCTCGTGAGTAGTCAATGCGTTTGACGGCTTCCAGACCGTTTTGATTGATCGCCTTGCCGTCCTTGTCGAGAAAGGTCATGCCGATGTGCCACTTGCCAAACATCGCCGTTTCGTAGCCGCGCTCGCGAAGCATGCCGGGCAGCGTCAATCGATCCGCAGTGATCAACCCAGGACCACCGACGCCGTCGAAGACTCCGCGATAGTTCAGCCGAAACGCCATCCGCCCTGTCATGATGCTGTAGCGCGTCGGCGTGCAGACCGTCGAAGGACTGTGCGCATCCGTGAATCGCATCCCCTCCGCCGCGAGCCGGTCCAGATTCGGCGTTCGCATCTTCGACTCCGGATTGTAGCAACTCACGTCGCCGTAGCCCAAGTCATCCGCGAGGACAAGGAGGATGTTGGGATGTTCCGCAGCGCCAAGCCATGAGGCGATGAGGACAAAGAAGGTGACGATGGGTTTCACGAGATAGAAAGGCGCCTTGCGCGAGATTTTGCCGTTCAGTTTCCGCCTAGCCACCGGCACGCGTTCGCCAGGATCTGGATCATTTCCGGCTGTTTGAAGACCGGATACTGCTCGTGACCGGGACGGAAGTAGAAGACCTTTCCTTTGCCGATGTTCCAGACCATGCCGCTGCGGAAGCGCTCGCCGCTTTCCCAGGTCTCTTCGAAGATGACTTCATCCGGCGCGGGGACGTGAAAGGGCTCGTTGTACATTTCCGACTGAGGGATCGCCATTTTTGACGCCAATCCTTTGGTGATCGGATGTTCGGATGACTTCACGGTGAGCGAACTCGGTGCGCCGTCATTTCGATAGTCGGGGAAACAGCACCAGGGAAGATGGATCGCGGCTTCGTAGTTCGTGCCGTTCTTCCTCCAGGCAAAGTAGGCAGGAGTGAGCACGCTGCCATGCGCTGGCACGGTGTTGGGCTTGGGCGGATCGATGGTGGTGAAGGTGACGATCTTTCCGGGAAGCGTCCTGGCAAAATGCGCCCGGGCATCGTCGCGCGAGCGCCAGTTCATCGACTCCACAAACGGCCGGGCCCAATGCGCGGAGTGCAACGCGATCAGGTCGAGATCTCCGGCAAGGAGACGATCCATCACGCGTTTCACGCTCTCATCCGTCACATCCTTGTGACGGGCATGGCCCCACCAGATGAGCACATGGGCCCACTTGAGATTGCCTTCGGTCAATCCCTGCTCGGGATCATCGAGAGCGACGGAACGCACCTCAATATCGTCCGCCTTGATCCGGGATGCGATCTCATTGCCGAGGAAGTTGTCATACGCCTCCGCCTGCCGCGGCTGGCGCTCGTCCCAGACGAGGACGTGAACAGGATCGGCGACCGCGTTCAAGACGCAGGTCAAAGCAAGGGCGCAGAGGATCAGGGAGGATTTCATGGATGTTTGGAACGGTTTCACCTCGCCCTCTTTTCGAAAAGCATCACCGGTCATGCTTCGGAGAAACGTCCTTCTCCCAGGCTTCATGCAGAGCGACGAGTTCCTTCACGATCTCCGGATGCACTTTGGCGTGGTCTTTCAATTCGGGTTTGGCATCGGAGAGGTTGTGCAGGGAGTAGTTCACGGCACCGGTCTTTTTGATGCCCCTGCCAATGAGTTTCCAGTCGCCCTTGCGCACGGCCCAGCCGCTGGCCCAACCGAAGTGCAAGACCTCATGAGCGCTCGGAGCTTTCGGGTCGGCGATGACTTTCATCATGCTGTGGCCGTCGAGCTTGGGTTCCGTGGCGTCTTGTTGGATCCCGCAGAGATCGAGCACGGTCGGGAACCAGTCCATGACGGTGACGGTCTGATCGCGCGTCTCGCCTTGAGGAAGCTTCGCGGGATAGCTGATCATGGCGGGGACGCGGATGCCGCCTTCGAGGAAATCGCCTTTGTGGCCGATCCATTTGCCTGTGTTGCCGCCGCCACCATGAGCGCTGTAGTAATGTCCCTTCGGGTAGCCGCTGGCGTGATTGTCAATATCGATGGGGCCCTTGTCCTCTTCGGAATGACCATTGTCGCTCATCATGATGACGATGGTATTGTCCCGCAGGCCGGTTTCTTCGAGCTTGTCGAGCACGCGACCGATGTGATCGTCCACGGATGAAATAACGCGCGCATATGACTGGCGAGGCATCGGCATCTCAGCGTAGTCGTCTTTGAACTTGGCGATGGGTTGCTCGGGGTAATGCGGCAAATTGAAGGTCACGGTCAGGAAGAAGGGGGCATCTTTGTTCGCCTCGATGTAGCTCACGGCCTTCTCGATCATCAGGTTCGGATAGTAT
This sequence comes from uncultured Verrucomicrobiales bacterium, assembly GCA_963976915.1. Lineage (GTDB taxonomy): Bacteria > Verrucomicrobiota > Verrucomicrobiia > Verrucomicrobiales > Verrucomicrobiaceae > CAXBNA01. Next base: position 18,085 of record CAXBNA010000057.1, on the reverse strand, counting down.
TCCTCGGGGTGGAAGACCTCCTCGTTGCCGTCATAGAGATCGTGGTAACCCTGCCCATGGAGGAAGTAGTGGCGGTAGTTGTCGATGAAACCTCCGAGATGGCCGAAGTACGTTTCGAATCCCTGATCAAGCGGGCCATGGCCGATCTTCGCACCGAGATGCCATTTGCCGAACAGAGCTGTGCGGTAGCCGGCGGCCTTCAACACTTCGGCGAGCGTGACCTCCTCGGCAGCCATGTTGATATTGCGGTCGTCGCTGCCGTGGCGGTCGCCCTGCGTCCAGTTGATCACACCACCCCGCTGCGGATGCCGCCCCGTCATGAGCGCAGCACGCGAGGGACAGCAAACCGTGTGCGCGTAGGCCTGCGTGAAGCGAATGCCGCTCGCCGCCAGCTTGTCCATGTTCGGCGTCTTGAGGTCTGTCGAGCCGTAGCAGTCTGCGTCGAGTGTTCCCTGGTCGTCCGTGTAGAGGATGACGACGTTGGGCTGCCGGGCGTGCGCCATACCAAACGCGAACAAGATGGATGCAGTGAGCAGATGGCGGATCATGAGGTGGAGGTGTTGTGAGGTCGACATTACTTGCCCAAGGCGTGAATCGTATTCTGGATTTCGCCCAAAATCGGCTCGCCATTCGCGCCCTTGAGCTCATATCGAATCGACATCTGCCAAACCGGTCCCATGCCTTCGATTTCCAGCTTCAAGGTCCGAGCGTCTTCTGAAACCGTCGCACCAGTGACCTCGTGCGATTTTTCATCGTAGTGCTTGGAGCCGTAGTTCGCGGAGCGTTGCAGCGCCCAACTTCGCACCTGGAACTGCCTGGCGAGATTCTTGATCGAGTCGCCATTCAGCGGATCGGAGAAGGTAATGTTGACGCCCTTTGCATGCGCCTTCAACTCAATCGGCAGATGCGCGGGTTTGCCTGTGGCGCGGATGCGATAGAAGCCTCCCGGCAATTGCATCTGCGCCGTGCCCCATGCGGACATGCCGCAGAGATAGAGATGACCGTTTTGCGGATGGAAGCGGCCACGCATCGTGCCGGTGGGGAAATCAGGTATTGGCAGACGGCAGAGACCGCCCTGCATCTGTCCATCCACGGTTTCATGTGGCACGATCTCGAGACGACCGTGGCCGTAGGAGAGGTGGAGCAGCTTGCCGTTCATCGCGCCCCAGCTCTTGCTGTCGATCCAGAGCAGCTCCGCTGGTGAGCGATCGAAACCCTTGTCCACCCAGCACAACGGCTGCTCCATCGCGGAGTTCGAGCTGTCCTCGGGCGCGCCATAGCTCCACATGTTGCCGTAGAATTTGTTGCCCGGCGTCACGCGGTTGATGCGGTTCATCGGATTCCAGTGACCTTCCTGATCGGTGACAAAGAACGTGCCATCAGGGTTGCGGCAGACCCCGTTCGCAGCGCGGAAGCCGTGTGCGAGGATCTCCGTCTTCGATCCGTCCGCGCTGACCTTCAACAGCGTGCCATGATGCGCGACCAGCGGCGTGCGCGCATGGCGACCGCTCTTCGCATAGTAGAGATTGCCCTCGGCATCGGCCTGCAAGCCCATCGCGAACTCATGGAAGTGCTCCGTCACCTGGTGATCGCTGTTGAAGTTCTCGTAGAAATCCGTTTCGCCGTCGCCGTTCAAGTCGCGCAGCCGGACGATCTGATCGCGGCAGGTGACGAAGATTTGATCCCCGATCAACTTCACCCCGAGCGGCTGAAACAAGCCCGAGGCGATGCGTTTCCACTTCGCCGTCGGCGCTTTTTCATCGGCGATGCCATCGACACGCCACACATCACCGTCCCAGCAGCAAACGATCGCCGCGCTGCCATCCGGTGTGAAATCCACGCCACTGGCGCGCAGCCGACTCTTCCACGGATTCGCCACGGGCATCGCAAAGCTGTCCCACTGAAACGCACCGTCCTGATTGCCGCGAATGATCGCCGCCTCCTGAACCTCCGGCCATTGCGCGGGACCACCTTTCGTGAGCGAACTCAGATCGGCAGGCGCTGCGTTGCCGCCATCACCGATCACAAACGCCAGATTCACCGGCGTCGCCGATGCCGGAATCGTCGCCACGACAAACCCATCCGCCTCACGAGTTTTCACGACCTCGCTGCCATTCACCGTCACCTTCGTTCCCGCATTTGCGAGCCGCAGGGTCAGATCTTTGCCCGACTTGCCGACATTGAGCTGCCGCACGAAGCCGCCCTTCGCGCTGAGTTGATCCAGCTCCAAAATCGCCGCATCTCCGACGGAGTATCTCAGCACGATGTCGTCGCCGTGTCTGAAAATGCCACCGAAGTGCATCCAGGAGCGCGGCAGCGGGCCAAAGCGGCGACCATCGAGCCCTTTGAAGCGAAGGTCTTCAAACTCACCCGTCGCCGGATTCGCCCAGCCCGGACCGTCCGCTGTTTCAAAGAGCGGCTCGCCCATGGTGCGCGGCCGTTCGACGTGCCGTCCGTCAAAGTTGATGCCATGCCAGTCGATGAAGCCCTCGCCCTTCCACACACCCGCGATGCGCATCGTGTCGTGCTCAAAAGCCGCCCATTGCTTTCCTCCGCTCACACCGCCCGGTCCACGATCCAGGCGGATCGCGATGACCTTGAGGGCGATGTTCGCATCCGGGGCGACATAGTCCGGCTGTTGGCCTTTCGGCCGCGGATTGGCACGTTTCGCTGGGGTCGCGAGTTCGAAGGTGCCGGTCAAAAACGGCCCGTAGTCCATGTCCTTCCACGGCTCGCGTTTGACCGGCTTCGGACCGAGGTCCTTCCCTTTTGGCAGCGTGGCGAAATAGCCGTCCGTGATCTTGAAGAGCTGCTGGGGATTGTGTGGCTTGAGGAAATGCTCCCGGATGTAGTGAATCACCGCATACTTCTCCTGCGGCACGAGCTGCACCTGCGGCACCATGAGCCGCCAGCCGCGCGTGATCGTCTGATACATCGTGTAAGGATCATTGCCGTGCTGAAACTGTCCCTGAGCGAAGCGCAGCGAATTGGGAATCGAACCCGGCAGGTTCACGTCGCCGTGGCAGTTGTGGCAGATTTGCTGGTAGATCTCCTGGCCCTTTTGGTAGACCTCTTTTCCGCGGCTCTGAATCAGGCGGGCATGATCGATGTCGGCCTCGTAGGCAGGGAGGGCGGACTCTGGCAGAAGCATCGTCCCCGGAGGAAGCGATGACGAATCATCCTGCGCGGCGAGTGGAAGCATCGCCACCAAGAGGGCAACGAAAAGAAGGTGGGGCGTTCGAATCAACATCATGCCCAAGGTTACTCCAATTGCTCCTCAAATTGCCCGCCCAATCTTTGGCAAATTTCGCATCTCAGCGAACACGGAAATCTGCGCTCCTGCCCGCGCGGATATCTTGTCTGGTCGAGCCAAGTGTTTCCTGTCACTTCCCCAAACTCGCCGAAGAACAGTGCCAGGAAAGTCGCCACCGCTGATCGAGTTGGCGCAACGACACTCACGGGCGTCCATCTTCAGCCGGTGCTTCCCCTTCAATGAGAGCCGTGGCTTGGCGAACGTAGCGTTCACCAAGCACCTTGTAGCCTTCGGGAGTGTAGTGCAGATCGTCGATGGCTTTCCCGTTCCTCTCCTTGTTGTTGAGATCGTCGCAGTCCACCCACGCCGCGAATGGATCACTGTTCGCAAGTGCCACCTGCGCCTCTCGCACGGCCTGCCACGGCGCGTTATCGGGCTTGCCCCAGTCGCTGAGGCGGGCGATGACGACACGCATTTCTGGCAGTTTAAGGTCGCGGCGGAGATTGTCGATGAGCTGTTTCAAAGCGTCGCTGTAAGCGGCATCGAGATTTTCCTTCGCGTCCCGCTCGCCTTGCATCCAGCAGAAGGTCACCGACGCTGGATTCGGATGCTGGGTCAGCAGTTTCGCGAATTGATCGAGGATCGGCTGGTAGTAGATCGTGCCCGAGTTCTTGTCCTTCGCCCGCGCCGCTTCGACATCGATGCCGTGCTTCGCCGCAATCGCGTTCCACTCCTCCACCCAGTAGCGAATCGGCTGTCCTCCCTGGGAAACCTTGATGTAAGCCACGTCCGCCTCGGGGAACAACTTCGCCGCCTCCGGCACGAATCCGGCCTCGGGTTTCATGCCCGCCATGTTGGACTGGCCGGACAGGATGAAGAGATGGGAGGGCCTGTCGGCGGCGCACGTGGAGGCAACGATAGCGAGTGACAGAAAGAGGAGGAGACGTGGGAGGGTCATGGTCGGTTCATAAGAACGGCGTGGGCCTTGCAAGTTTGCATCCAGAACTGGTCAGCCTTGCATTGACATTGTGGGGAGGGGTCACTCGTCCCACGTTCGATCAGCGCACGGAGTGCGCGTCTCCCTAGGTGACAGCCCTCTCCATGCGATGGGCTCGGGCCTTTCGATTGGCCAAGTCGCTTCATGAAGCCTCATGTATCTCGGCCACTTCGTCTGATGCAGCCACTCCACCGGATGCAACCTTCCACGTTGAATGTAGGTCCAGGGGCCAAACACATCAACTGGCCCCACGGCGTAGAGGGATCCATGACTGGAAAACTGTTGGCCGGGACGGCTCAACCTTGCGATCACGCTTTTCGCCCTATCCGTCGTGAGTCTGGCGGGACGACTGAAACTCTGTCCAGACTCGAGAGATTTGTAGGCACTGCCAATCGCACGATTCAACTCAAAGGCACTCGACTCCATATAGAGTAACCATGAGACGGCCAAAAGAACCATCGGAATCACAATTCGCTTCACCCTGAGAGAACCCGTCCTCAAAACCAAGACGAGACCTACAGCGAATCCAGCCGCAGGCCCCAGATAAGCCAAAGCCGCGATCAGTGACAGGTAGTAGTCCCCGAAAAATGCGGCGGCCCCTTGCGATGGATGGAGACACACATACACAATCCCAGCCACCAACTCCATCACGGCATCAAAGTGCTGAAACCCAATTGCCTAGATAAGCAGTCCCAACACTGGAAGGAAAAAACTCACAACCACCAACCCGACCGCTTCTTCGGTCCGGCGACCTCGTGCAACCAAAATCAAACCAACCCCGATGGGCAACGCCAATAGCATCAACGCGTGCCATGGTGTGACTATCGGATCAAACATTGCGCCGCTCATCTGGTAAGTCTGACTGAGCGGAGCATGAGTGATTCGGAGAGCATTCTAAAAACGCCCGCCGTCCACCATGAACTTCTGCGCGGTGCAGGCGGCGCCGTCATCGGCAGCGAGGAAGAGCACCATTTGGGCGAATTCATCGGGCATAATGCGGCGCTTGATCGCCTGATCGTTCATTGTGCCGGCCTCGCTTTCCGGCGACCACCATTTCGTCAATTGGCGCTCGGTTGGCACCCAGCCCGGAAGGACGGTATTCACGCGGACTCCGTGGGGGCCGAAGGTGCGGGCCATGGTGCGCGTGATGCCTTCCACAGCGGACTTCGCGATGGCGTAACCGGGAAAGAAGTCCTCCTGCATCATGTAGCTGCTGGATCCGATGTTGATGACCGAACCGTGCCGGGCGGCGACCATCTGCGGCGCCAGCGCCTGAATGGCGAAAAAGTAGTGCCGCAGGTTGGTGTTGATGCGGTTGTCGAAATACTCCGGCGTCACGTCCTGCCAGTCGTGGCGGTCATCGTTGGCCGCGTTGTTGACCAAAACGGTCACGCAGCCGAGATCGGTAATCGCCTTGGCGCAGGCCGCACGCAGCGCTTCGATGTCGAGCAGATCGACTTCATAAAACAACGGCGCATGAGCCGCCCCGGCATCGATGCAGCGCTGAATCGTCGCTTGGGCATACTCGACGTTTTTGTCCACAAAAGCCACGCGACTGCCCTGCCGGGCGAATTGCTCCACCATCGCACTCCCGATGCCATCGGCCCCGCCCGTGATGAAAACCGTGCGATCGACGAGAGATGGATAACGGGCGTATTGGGCGGGCATGACTGGTGACTCCCGGCTCAGTTGAACAGGAGGTGGAAAACACGCAGCGCGGTGCCCCTGCCTTTCGCGTCGTACCCCTCGTCGATGCGGACGTTAACAATGTGATGACCATCCTTCAGGCTGTCATCGAGGATCACTGCCCACGGCAGATGCAAGCCGGTGCTCCAGCGGGTGAAGGTCTCGATCTGGCGATACTCGCCACCGTCGATGCTGAACTCGATGCGCCCAGCGTCCGGCCCAGCAGCGATGAAAAGACCGCAACCCGTGCCATCGAAGCTGAACTCGAACTCCGCGCCCGGCTCGGTGCCAACCAACGCGGGTACATCGACGAAGCCAGCACGCGTCTTCTCGCCGCTGGCGGGCTTCCAGGCAGGCTCAAGCTTGAAGCCCTTGATGATACGAGCATCGGCGATGTTGCCAAAGCGGCCTCGAGCGTAGCATTGCGGATCGATGGCCGCGGGCATCGCGTGGGGCTTTGCGTCCGCTGCGATGGGCCTGGCAAAAGCAACGTTGAGCAGGCGGGCGATGCTGTTGGCGTAAAGCTGCTGGCCGAAGGGCGAAGGATGCAGATTCTTGAAATCCTTCGCCCAGGTGAACTCGCCCGCGTTGATCCGCTCGGTGACTTCGAGCGCGAGGTTGAGCGTGGGATTGCCATACGCGACCGCGACCTTCTCATGCTGCTCGATGGCGACGGGAATCCGGCCCGCGTTGTAGTCCGTCATGTGGTCGGGCATGACGAAGTGCATGTGAATGATGTCGGTCAGCGGGTTGGCCTTCCGCACTTGCCTCACCACGCCCTCCATGCCGCGCACCATGTGCTCGGGATGATCGCCCGTGTTGGAGGTGTCGTTCACCGCCGCTTCGAGAAACAGCAGGTCCACCAGACCCTTCGACAGCACATCACGCTCCAGCCGGAACGAGTGCGGCACTGAGCCCATCGAGCCGATGCCCGCGCTGATGAAGTCGAACTTCGTTTCCGGAAACTTCTCCTGGAAGTAGCGGATCGTCTGATCCCGCCACCCGTTCATCGCCGTGATGGACCCGCCGAGAAAGGCGATGCGTCCGACCTTCTCTCGCTCGAATTTCAGATGCGCATTGGCGATGCCATCGCGCAGATCGAAGTGCGCCTGCCCCTTGGGCAAAACGGCCGGGTCATACTTCGTCTGCGCAGCAAGCGGCGAGGCGAGCAGCAGCCATGCGACCAGAGGACGGATGAGTGGCGGGGTCATGAGATGAGGCTGGCTGAGGTCTTTACCCACGCCGAGAAAAGGAACGTGAGACGACGGAGGATTTATCCATTGATGGGCATTGAAACCGGACGTGATTACTGTCGGACTCGTCCAATCCGCGCCCAGAGGCGCCCTGCTGCTTCACGTATGGCCTTCCGCTCGTGAGGCAATCCTTAGGCGTTTGAGATCTCAACCGGAGTGATCTTCAACTGCCCCTTCAATGGGGTGACGATCGCTGCATCACCCCCAGTATCCAACGAAGACGCAGACAGTTGCGTGTGCTCGGAGCAGCGCTGAGGAGTTTTTGGAGCTTTGGAAGACCGAGTGCCGCAGCTTGTTTAGCGAGTTCGTCGAGTCGCTCCGCCACCTGGGAGTTGCGTGAACCAAATCCCGACTCGACCAGCCACTCGGTGGCACTGATAGCCGCGAAGATGAGGTCGGAAATCGCGCTTTGACAGGTCGCTGGCACTTCGATTTCCACTTCATCCAGATCTTCATCCTCAGGAATGGGTGCAACAACCGACGGTGTCGAACCAGCGCTCTTGACGTTGGCCAGATGCAACGAGCTCGCCTGGCCATCGCAAATCAAGGCCAGCGGTTGTACCAGCACGCGGCCCTGAACAGGCAGACAGCGTCCTAGCAGACGAGCATTCTTCAAATCGGCTGCGGATAGGGCTTCGAGCCGCTTGATCGCCGTCTCGGTTAGGTCGTCAAAGGCGAGACGCATCTCGATGACGTGGCCGTGCCGGTCGTGCAGCCGCCATGAAAGACATTGGGAGATGGGATCATAGGGCTGCCGCACCCAATTCTCGGGACACAGGATTTGATAGGCGAGGCGGGGATCGCGCTCACGCAGGCCAGGCGAAGGGGTGACTTCCAGCGCGGTCCAGTCATCGCATGCTGGCAAACGGCTCAAATCGGCGTGGGAGGTGACGAGCGCTTTCGTTTGTGCGGATGACGACAGCCGCCCCCAGCGATTACGCTTCGCGTTCATCAGACGAAAGCGGCTGTAAACGAGGCGTGCAGGTGATTCCGCCCCGTCCCACGGGCCGGGCTGAGAGTAGCGGGCCAACGCGCTAAAGCCGCCCTGGAAAGCACGTGGTCGAGCGTCTGTCCAAGTGTTCCAGACTCCGTTGGTGGAATCCCAGAACAACAGGGTGAGACCTTCATATCCAGAAGGCGTGCGCCACGGCCAGGCAGCGACACCGGTCAAATCAAGAGAACCAACTTCGATGTAACTGTCCCGTCCGACACCTGCCAGATGTGGGGCCGCATGGACGAGCGCGTAGGCCGTCGCCATCTCGCCGAATATCTGACCAAGATCGGCATGAGGGCGCTTGTGGAGCCAATCACCCATCTGGGTGGCGATGCGGTGCAGCAGCAGGCTGAGTCGATGCAATTCCGCTGTCTGAGCGGAAATCGAGAGTGCATCAAAACGCTCCACCATCGCAGGTGAAAGGCGTGCGAGGCCGTTTCCTGCCGCCTCTTCGATCAGCGATGCGACGGACTTGAGCGCCTCCTCCCGATGCATCGGGGCAGCCCCTTCTTTGACATTGACCGGAGGCTCCCAAGCAATGCCTGCAGCTCGACGCACGCTGAGCAACGCCGCAGCTGCGAGTTGCGAGTGTTTTCGCTCAGTCAGCCCATTCACAATGATGCCCGTGAGGCCCGCACCCGGAAGTGCCACGACTTCGGCGTTCAGAGTCGCAAACCGGACGGTCACAACAGACCCGCGAACGATCTCTGGCTCGTGTGCGAGGCTCAGTTCATAGGCGGAGCGCAGCGTCGGCAGACCGAAGGCGGCGAGGAGATCGGCTTCCGTGAAGGCCGACCATTCTTCATACGCTGACGCGGTTGAAGCAGCGACAGGGTCCTGCATCAATTTGAGGCAGGCGGCGACGATGTGCTGGCAGACACCTGGAGCCGGGCAGGAGCAGGTCGCCTTTGCGGGACCAGCTTCGATCAAGGTAACCTGTTGGCCACTGACACTTGCAATGAGTCCGACGTCGTTCATTTCGAACGCGGCCACTTCACCGCGTTCGAGGTCTTTCTGAGCACGGCGAAGCAGGCCCTTGTTGGCGAGGGCTTCGAGCACTTCCAGAGTCAAAGCTGCGTGCGTTTGGCGGATGGCGGCTTCGCGGCTCATTTGAGAGAGGTGATGCGGGCCATCCAGCCGGCGAGTTGTTTGGGCGTGAGCGCGGCGACTTCCATGCCACATTCGACGAGGCGCTGCGCCATCTGCGGGTCATGCACGGGAATGGCATTCGCATCCAGCGCGGCCAGCCCCAGCAGAGTGACGCCGGATTCTTTGAGGCGCTTCACCGTCGCGAGCATGTTCGATGCCGATCCGCCTTCGATGAAGTCACTCACGAGGACAAAGACGGTGCGGCGGGGGTGCTCGACGAGCTTTTCGCAGTAGCCGAGTGCTCCGGCGATGTCCGTGCCGCCACCGAGTTGCACGCTCATCAGCACCTCGACGGGATCGTCCGCATGCGCCGTCAAATCGACCACACTGGTGTCGAAGACGACAAGTTTCACTCTCAGCGAGGGCAATCCGGCGAAGATGCCCGCCATCACCGCGCTGTGGATGACGCTTTCCGCCATGCTGCCGCTTTGATCGACGCAAAGGATGACGTCCCAGGGCAAGTGGCGTGTGTTTCGGGAGAAGAACTTCTGTTCGTGCAGCACGACGGCTTTGCGCTCCGGGTCGTAGTGCTTCAAATTCCGGCGCAGCGTCGTGCGCCAGTCGAAATTTTGCGCAGCCTTCAGCGGACTGTGACGGAAGCGGTTCAGCCTGCCTGCGAGCGCCTGCCGAACCTCGCTTTCCCAGCGTTGACGGATTTCCTCGACGACATGGCGGATGATGCGTCGCGCCTGATCGAGCACCTCGCCTTTGAGGTGCCCGCGAAAGCTCAGCAAGGTCTTCAGCAAATCGAGATTTGGCTCCAGCTTTGAGAGCGTCTCGGCATCCGTGACGAGTTCAGTCATGTCGTAGCGCTCCAGCGCGTGCTTTTCGATGACCTCGACAGTCTCTTGTGGGAAGAGCTCGCGCACCTCGCTCAGCCAGGTCGGGATCGTGAACTGGGATGCCTCGTCACCACCACCCGTTGAAGGGCCAGCCTCCTCGCGCAGACCACGTCCGCGGTACTCGCGAGAGTAAAGATAGTCTAATGCAGCCTCCATGCGCTGCTGTTGCCCGCTGAGACCGCCAGGGATCTGCTTCTTGGAAAAACGGCCCAGCACAAGCCTCCAGCGCTCAAGAGTGGTGGCGTTTGTGCTCATGCGGAAACCTCCAGCCAGGATTCGAGCCCATCTTCCTCCAAGGCCTGCTCCACGCGCGCAAACACGTTCAGCGCATGCATGACATCGTTTTCACTGAAAGTGGAGACGCGGGTGACATCGCGTTTATCGACGCCATGTCGGTCGGCGACCTGTGCGGCCACTCGATCGGTCTCTCTCGGTGTGAGATCGCTCCAGGCGAGTCGCAGATGAGGCAGGCGGAGGAGGAACTCGTCGTCGTCCCAGTTGGCAAACATGGACTCCACCGCCTCCAGCAGCCTGGGTTCGCGCCAGGCAAGTTCGCGTGCTGTTTTCAGCAAGCCTGCGAGAAAATCGACCTGCCGGGCTCCATCGCCGACAGCGGGCGAAAGCGCGCCTTGAACCGCCTGCATGGCCTCTCTCGTTTCGATGCGGCCTGCCGTGTGCAGCAGGCCTGCCGACGCCCCGCGCAGCAGAGGCGGTGTGGTTGTCTGCGCGAGCAAGGTGGTGAGACTCTGCCAGAAAAGCTCCGCGTCGAGGTCATGCGGTTCGGTTTCGAGCCCGAGACGGCTATTCAGAATGAGCACACCGTCCACGAAGGCTGTGGCCTGATCGTCCGGCAGCCGCGTGGCACCACTGAGCAGCTGGCATGCACGGATATAGGAGGTGCGCAGCAGTTCGGGCAAGACGTCGAGTTTCGCAGCCTCCAGCGGCTCGCGACTTTGCCACAGCAGCATGAGCTGGCCAAAGGCCTGCGCCACGGACACGAAGGAAGCATCCCGACCGACCCAATCGTTGAGTCGCTTGGCGAGATCAGCCGCCGTGGAGGGCAGCCCCATTAAGCAAGCACGAATGAGCAATGCGACACCGCTGGTGGCACCGTTCGCCGCCTCATCATCGAGTCGAGTGGCTTCCTCATGCAACCGCGCGGCGGCCGCCTCTTCGACGCTGGCACCATACACGGAGCACTCGATGAGCCGGCTCTCCGTCTGAGGGATCCACTGGCAGTCCCAGTGCTCGATGACGCGTCGCAGATCAAATCCACGCAGAAAATCCGGCCCCGCACGACGACTCCCATACGGCACGCTCAGAAACTCCAACCGATGCAGAAAGCGGCTCACCTCGCGATGCGATGCCTTTTTGTAGATCTCTAAACTGGCCGCGTGTGTGCCACCAAAGCTCACCGGCAGCTTCCGAGCCCGGGCCACGCGGCGGAAGTCCTCCACGAGCGGTGGAACTCCAGCGTCCGGAGGAACTTCACCCGTCGCATCACCCGTGAAAAGCTTGCGGGCGAGAGCGAGCACCGTCTCGCCATCAGCGCCCAATTCACCCTTCACCAGACAACCGCGCACCGCATCCCAAAGGTCCTCACGCGAGGGTCCATCATGGCCACGAAGTTGCGCGAGGCGCCGGGCCTGCTCCAACGCAGCGATTTCATCGGCGACAGAGACACTGGCAGACAAATCGCGTGATCTGGCGTCGTGGCCCAGGTTCACGAGCAGGCGCAGCGCCACCGTATCCAGCGGCGAGGTGTCATTTTTCTCCAAAGACTGCCAGATCGCCTGGTAGTAGCCGGGCTGCGGCATCCCAGCGGCGTAACCTGAGAGCGCATCGAGCTGCGCGAAAGTGTAGCGCGTGATGCAGGCATGCCGTGTCTTAGGCGTATGCCGTTTCGGCTGCGGTGGCACATCGGCGACGAGTGCCGGCAGCACGACACTGTGAAAGCCACCCGTGACCACGAGCACCGGTCGCGTGTCATCTTGATCGAGCACCTCACGAATCGCCGCCGCCATCACGGCCTCCCGAGCTGTCGTGCCGTCCGCAAGCAGCACTTCATGAGGCGTATCGAGCCGCGAGAAGTAGCAGTAGGTGGCCACATCCCGAACCACTTGCGCGACACTGCGATTCTGACCGCGCACCTCGATCAAGTGATCCCACAGCTCGTCGTGATCGCGGCAGCCGCAGCGCCGCGCCACCTCGCGCAGATAGGCGCTCCGGCGGAAGTGCTGCTCGGTCTGCAGCGACTCGATTCGCAAGGCGCCGGGTTGCCCGGAGGCGCTTTCCTCGACATGCCGTTGGCTGGCGTAGTCGAGGTCGATGAAACGCAGGTCCGCACCGACCGCGTGTCCCTCGCGTAGGGCCACCCACTCCGGTGAATACTCGGCCATGGGAAAGTAGGCCGCGTGGCGTTCGTCGTCGCCACGCTCCGTTTTTCCGCCGAGCCGGTAGTGCGTGTAGATCGCCACAGGTGGCACACATTTCTCATGGAGCAGGTGTGGCATCAGCGGCTGAAAGTCGTCAGGTCCTTCGACGAGAACTGCCCGCGGCTTGTGCTCACGAATCCAGCGCCGAATCGCCCATGCGCAGGCGGGACTGTGATGCCGCACGGGGAAATACAGCACGCGCGGCGTGATCAGCGCGGCCACCAAGGCATCAATGTCGTTCCGGACAGGCATGAGGATCTCGGCTCACCTACCCAGCCATTTGCGAGCCGCGTGAAACTGCGTCCACGCTTTGCTCTTGGCACTCCGGGCCTTCACCACCACATCGACGTAGTGGCGCAGCTTTTTCACGTCTTCGGGATTGTCTTTCAAAGCGGTGCCGAGCATCTGGCGGGCGAGGTGCTCCGGCTCCAGAACTCCTTTGCCAAAGTAATGCGCATCCAGTGCCGCCGCGTGCGCCACAGCGACTGCCTCGGCGGTGGACATCACGGTGCTGGGCTTCTCAATGACCGTGCCTTCCTCGGTGCGGCCCTGGCGCAGGTCTTGAAAAGTGGTGACCAGCACCTCCATCACATCTTCCGGGCATTTGACTGAGATGCCGGATCCGGCGAGCAGCGCCTCGGCCTGTTTACGCACGAGCTCCATCTCCAGCTTCTTGTCATCCAGTGCGGGCACGGTTTCAAAATTGAAGCGGCGTTTCAGAGCGCTCGACATCTCGTGCACACCACGGTCCCGCAGGTTCGCCGTAGCGATGATGTTGAAGCCGCGCTTCGCATACAGCATGGCGTCGTCGCCGAGTTCGGGAATATGCATGGCTTTGTCGGAGAGCAGGCTCACCAGCGTGTCCTGAATCTCCGGCTGGCAGCGCGTGATCTCCTCAAAGCGGGCCAGAGCGCCGCGTTTCATCGATGTGTGAATTGCGGAGGGCACCAGCGCACGTTGGGACGGCCCCTCGGCGAGCAGCAGCGCGTAATTCCAGGAATACTTGATGTGATCATCCGTCGTGCCCGCCGTTCCTTGGATGACCAAAGTCGAGTCTGCGCTGATCGCCGCCCCCAGCAGCTCCGAGAGCATGGACTTCGCCGTTCCAGGCTCTCCCACAAGCATCAAACCGCGCTGCCCGAGCAGCGTCACGATGCAGCGCTCGATCAGCGCCGTCTCGCCATAGTATTTCCGGGAGATGACGGTCTTGGTCTTCTTGCCCTGCCAGTCATGCGCCAGAGCCGCGCCATCACTGCCGAGAATGAACTGCCGCACGGCTTGTGGCGAAAGCCTCCAGTTCTCGGGGCGTTCGGCTTTGTCATTGGCAGCCAAAGCAGCCAGTTCCTCGGCAAAACGCTGCTCGGCGGGTGGTTGGATCGAAGTCGCTTCAGGCATGGGAGTGGATTATTCAGCAGGGGTTTCTGCTTCGGCGTTCTTGCCGCTGATTTTGATCAAATCACCCATCGTTTCCGAAAAAGGCACGATCGGCACATCCGCGAAAGCGATGAGACGTGGATCGTCGTCTTTCGATGGTTCGTCATAGGTGTAGCTGCCGACTTGCACGGTGCCGGTTTTGACAAAACACACGTCTCCGAGCTTGATGGTCTCATCCATGCTGATACCGACATACATGCCTTCGAGGCCGAGAAAGGCCTCCACGCCGGCTCCTGAGTAGATTTTGCGATACGTCGTCACTCCGCCGCCATCGCACACAGAGCCGCGTGACCAGCCGAGTTTCTCGGAGCGGCTGCGGAAGGTCATCGCATTGACTTCAGCACCTTCGACTTGTTTGCCAAACTTCGCCCCGGCCTCCTCCGGCTTGCAGCGGATGACCGGACGGTCGAGCTGGGCAATGGGCGGTGTGACGTCATAGTCCACGAGGTGCTGAATCCATGCCGCGCGGGCTTCATCAATCAAATCCAGCGGATGCACGAGGCTGACGCTGCCTTCAGCTGACAGCGTGACCGGATTGTCCTCCACATCACTGAGCGTCGCATCATCAAGCGCACGGAACGTCTGCCGCAGTTCACCCGCAGCGTCCCGCCAGCCCCAGACGAGGCGTTGGGTAAAGGGACGCAGCAAGGGATGCGTGAGGTAGAGCTGCTGCCAGCGTGCCACCGGCCAGCGGAACTGACGCACGAGCAGTGTCTCAATGCGGAGCATCTGGGCTTTGACGGCTTCCTTGAGCGTCGCGGTGAGTGTCTTGAACTCTGCTTGAATCTCCGCCGATGCTCCGGCTGGGAGTTTGGACATCGCCTTGCCCGTTTTGAGATCGCGAAAGCCGAGTTTGAGTTCCGCGTCGATGCGTGCCTCGACCTGCCCCTTGGAGGTTTCGATGAGGCGAGGCTTCCCAGGCTCAAATCCGAGCCATGGCACCACGAGATCGCCGAGTTCTTCGACGGTGACACCTCTCGCCTCAGCAGCAGCGGCAAAGGCCTCCGCAGCCGCTTGGCCGATGTTCTTGTTCTTGCTGCGGAAGCGCACGCTGAGGCTATCCACCACCATCAGCGCGGCCTCCGTGCCGAGCAGTGCCAGCGCCTGGGCCGCGTATTCAGCCAGCTTGCCACGCCTGTTGTCCGCCCAATCGAGGATGGCCTTTCGCAGCACGGGAACGAGACGATCATCCCCCGTCAAAGCGGCCACCACCATGACCCAGCGATCTGCGGCATCCTGCGGGCTGCCGAGGAAAGCCTGGAGCAGGGCTAAAGCGCTGTCCGCACAAGCAGCGCGATCCAGCGCGGTGTAGAGCGGCTTCACTTCCAAGTCAGCGCGCATCTCTTTGCAACGGGACTGGCGAATGAGCAGGTAAAGAACCTCGTCGGCAGAAAGTGCAGAGCTATCACGCCGCGCGAATCTCAGTGCCTCGACGTTGATCCAAGTCGCAGGCGCGGCCTTGGCCTTGGAAAGCGTTTTGGCGATGCGGGCCTGCTGCTCTTCGGGTGAGAGGGCTGCTCCGCTTCCGGCTCGCTCAAGCGCGAGCAGGATGTCGTCCCGCACATCATCGTTCTCTTCGATGTCCAGACGCTGCTTCAGCACTTGCACCGCCTCTGGAGCCGCAGTCTGGCTTAGCAGCATCACCGCCGCCTGCCGCATCTCCGCCTTTTTGTGCTCGAGCAGTTTCAGAGCCTTCTCCGATGCCTCCGCATAGCCTAAACCTGCCAGCGCCCGCGCCGCCGCACCACGCACGGGACGCGATTTGTGCTGCATGAGCGGCCAGAGGTCATTTTGCGTTCGCGAGAGATCAAACGCCCGTGCTTCGGAAACACCCGAAACGACGGCTGCCGGGTCTGTATGAGTCAAAAGTCTCTTCACAGCCTCGTGATAGGCATCTGAGGCGTCGCCGATGCCCTCTTCTCGCCACCATTTCAGGCCGAGGAGGATCACGTTGGGCGCTTTGCACTTTGTGCAGGCCTGCGCCATCGGCATCACCATCTCAGGATGGCTTTCCTTCGCGTTCTTCAGAATCATCTCACGCTGGTGCGGTGCGTTCCAAGGATGGGGCTCCTGGAAGCCTGCCATCCATTTGCAAATCAACTCCAGCGCATCCGGGAGATCATGATTGAGCACGAACTCGGCGCATACGCGGCCGGTAACGTCTTCACCTACAGGATTGCTGTGGCAGAATGCGCGCACCTCCTTGCAGGCATTATCGAAGTAGGTTTTGGCGTCTGCTTCAGCCAGTTGCAGAGCCAAGCTGATACGCTCGCTGCTATTTTGGAGCTTTTGGCTGACCTCAAACGCTTTTCGTGCAAAGCGAGCCGGGTTTGCCCGAGCGATTAGCCCGTAAGTCGTGCTCTTGTGCCGGAAGGTGAGACCTTGGGAGATCAAGGTATCCAGTCGATCAGGCTGCGAATGAGCCAGCAGCGCCGGGATTTGCCATTCGCCGTAGTAGGACTGTTTCATTCCATCTTTGATCTCCTCATCCGTGCCCTGAAGCACCTGTTCACCTGCTGGGGTCGGTTTCTGCTGCGGCGCATCCCAGGTATCGCACTCCATGAGCAGTTTCCGAATCTCGAGGTCGCTGAGCCCAGTTGTGCGCAGGGTGACCAATGCTCCGTGAAAACCTTCCCAATCCGCTTTCCCATACCTCGCAAAGCGTTGCAACCAGCCTAGCAGCAGTGATGAAAGAGATTTGGCGTGCGCGAGCCTCAAAAGATGGCCCGCTTCGGCAGACCAGTCATCCGGGCTGGGCAGCGCCTCGGCTAGATAGGAGGTCCACGAGTTTTGGAATGGAGGAATGCTCTTCAGCAGCGTCTCATCACCCGTCTGGATGAATTGCTTGATCGCGGGATTGTTCCAGCCTGGAGGGCAACTTTGTTTGGCGAGCTTATCGATGGCTTCGAGGATCTTGGACATGGTCTTGTATGGCTGAGTTACTGGTCAGGTTACATCATCCCCTTCTTCTCCCACTCGGGATCATAGCCGGTGCCTTCGGCGGCGATCTGGCGGTAGTCGTTCCAGCACTCGGTGAGGAGCACGGAGGGGACTTCGCTGAGGGGGAGGTCGGGGCTGGATTGGGTGCCGTTGTCGCGGCGGAAGGTGAGCTTGGTGAGCGCGGCAGGAATTTGCTCCTCCGGCAAACTGCTGCCGGTAAACTCGATCACGGCCACGAGGCCGGTGGTGGGGAAGCGTTTGATGTATTCGTTGAACCAACCTCCATCGCCGGTAGAGCCGCGGGTGTAGCCGAGCTTCGTGGCTCGGCCGCGGATCTTGAAGGTGTCGCTCATCCAGCCTTCGAAGTCCTTCAACTCGCGCTGCTTCTTCGTCTCCGATGTTATTTCCGGGGCGCTGCGGCCAAACTGGTCAAACAGCGGCGCGATCTCGTAATCGCTGAGGTGCTGGAGCCAGGCTTTGGCAGCATCAGCCGACACAGTGGTCTGGTGCGCGAGAGAAATCATGTCCGTGGGCTCCAGCGTGACCGGATTGTCATCCACATCGGTGAAGCTACCGTCGGCGAGTGGCCTGAAGTGCAGCACCTGCTCACCACGCAGGGCATTCCATACCAACCGCTGGCAAAAATGACGAACAATGGGGTGGAGACACAAGAAGGGCTGCCAGTCCTCGAACCGCCAGGTGCGCTGAACGCACATGGCCTCGTGGAAATTGATGCGCTGCTGGTCGAGCACCTGTTTCAGCTCCTTGCGTGTGGCAGCGAGCTGCTTCTTCGCAGCGGCGGCTTGCTCTGCATCATCATCCTTCCGCGGATCAGGCAGCGTCTTGATCGTTTTGCCCTCAGGATCGAGCAAAACAAGGTTCATCGCCGCATCCAGACGCGCACTGAACTGGCGTGGACCGAAGTCGAGCGTCAGCATACCGTCATCATCCAGCCCAGCGCTGGGAATGGTGCGATCCGCCAGCTCGGCAAGCGACCAGCCCTTTCGCTCGGCGATGGCCTGAGCGAGCTTGGTGGCCTCCTCTTGCAGGCTCTTTGTGCGGAAGCGTGTGCCCACGGCGAGAAGGGTCTGCGTGGCTGCAG
>CAXBNA010000056.1:0-30248 GCA_963976915.1 uncultured Verrucomicrobiales bacterium | reverse complement strand
CCTGAGTTTCGGGCAGGGTTTCTCTGAATCGAGTTTCAAACCAGTCCTGAGCTGGTTCTTCCCCGTGTACGAGGATGATCTTTTTGGGTTGGAGTCGCTCGGCGTACTCAGCGAGGGATTCACGGGTGCCGTGAGCGCTGAAGTCAAAGCTCTCGACCCGACAGTTCAGCTTGGCGGGTGCCAAATCATCGGCCAGCTTGATCATGTCCCCTTTCTGGGCCGCGCGAACTCGTGCTCCCGGAGTTTCGGAGTCGGTGTAGCCGACAAAGGCAATCGTATTCCTCGGATTGTCGAGAAACTTCCAGGCAAACTTGTTGGAGGTCGTTCCCTCGGACATCATTCCGCTGGAGAGAGCGTAGATGGTGCGCGGCTGTTGCGGGATTTCGTAACGGCGTCTGCGCGGCGGGACGAGCATCTCAATGTCATTCAAGATGCGGAAACCAGAGTAGTTGCGGCGCACTCGTGACGTGTAGTGGTCGTAAAGTACCGTGATCTTGGCACTGAGCCCGCCCATGTAGACGGGCATTTCGGGAATGAGATCCTGTTCCAGAAGTTCGTGCAGCATGACAAGCGTCTCCTGGGTTTTGCCGAGGGCGAAGACCGGGATCAGAATGGAGCCTCCCGCGTCGTAAGTCTCACAAATGACTCGGGCGAGACGCTCCTTCTCCATGCGGCGGGTGTAGTCTGCAGGCCGCTCATACGTGCCCCGAGTGGTTTCCAGAATCAGAACATCCACATCCTTCTCCGGAAATGCGGCTTCCTGAGTGATTGTCTGGGATTCGAAATTCACATCGCCCGTATAAAAGACGCTGGAACCATTCTGCCGAATCAGAATGCCGGCCGACCCGATGATGTGTCCGGCATCGTGAAAGGTTGCTTTGAGATCGGTGTTGGGAATCTCAAACGGGCGATCAATGTCTCGGTAGATCCAATCGGCCTTGCAGGAGTCCAACTCGCGGTGCGTGAAAAGCGGGTATTCATTCACGCCTTTCTCCTCTCGCTGGCTGGTCATCACGTTCACGGAATTGTGCAGCATGGCTGAGCCGACCTCGCCAGTTGGCTCGGTCATGACGACCGCTGCTCCTGCTTGATTGCGCTGAACGACCGGAAGGCTGCCGATGTGATCGTGATGTGCATGAGAGACGAGAATGGCGTCCGCAGAGTTGTGGGGCAGGGGACCAAAGTCAGGCATGGCCTGAAATCCGCGATACTTGGGATGCATGCCCGCATCAATGACGACGCGGTCATCACCGCTTTCCAAGAGGTATGAGTTGGCGCCGATTTCACGGCGGCGGGTGAGATTTCGAAATCGCATGATCGTTGGGAATCTGGGCATCGGCCCTGTTCCGAGCTGACTCAGGACAACAGGACCCGGCAGGTCATTTCAGCAAGCGGGAATCCCTATTCAGTGGCAGTTTCCCCTTCAATCTTTGGATCAGAGGAAGGAGGTTCTGACGGGAGGGTCGGACGGTGCCCGAACACCCGGCCAAACAGCGTTCCTACGACCAGAATGGCAAGCGGGACGGATGGCGGACACCACCACAGGCTGGATTGGAAAGCCACGAATCCTGCCGCAAACGCAAGAAAGCCGACGATGATGCCGATTTTCAGTGCCTTGGGACGGGGCGCAAACACGCCAAGCCAAAGGGAGAACCCTGCAACAGCCGCCCAGATGCCCCACTGGCCGTAAACGGGCACGACCTGAATCCGCGGCGCTGAGAGCGCTGCGGCCAGCGCTGCGGCCTGCTGATCCACGTGACTGATCGTGTCGGGATTGGGATCTCGGATGCCAATCACCATGAGTTTCCCTGAGCCTAGCCTCGCCTTTTCAGATTCAGTCAAGAGTTCGGTAAAGCCCTCTGTGAGGAGGTTTAGAGCGTTCACCTCGGGTACTTCGATGGATGGGTTGCTGGTGATCTTTCCGTCTTGAGTCAGGGGAACGTAGACGCCTCCGTCAAGGTAGAGCCCGGCACCTGACCCCAATCGGATTCGAGTTCTCGAATAGGGGGTTCGTGTCTGACGTGAAAGTGCTTGAACGGACAAAGTCGGGAGCCAATCGCTGCCGGACCGAACCACTGCAGAAGCGGTATTCTCCGTTTCGGGAACCATCAATCCGACTTCGCCGGATCGCCGCAAGGGCATGTCTGGCGGTGTAACAACCGCTTGAAGAGCCGCAGCGGTCTTCGGACCTGAGATTCTTTTGAAGCGTGGAAGAGCGGAATCCAAATCCCCCAGGAAAGCGGATGACGTTGTTTTCCCATCGTCTTCTTCACCCTCGTCGATGGTCATGGCCTCGGCGGCCAGCACGACACTGGGAAAAGGCAGGAGTGCTTCGGCAACTGCCGGGACAAAATCTGGCGCAGGATGTCCCCACGAAAGCGGGGTGGTGATCACAAGGACTTCTGGTGAGAATGGCTGCAACGCCTTGATCAGCATTTGCCAGTCGAGTGGCTGGGGTGGCCAATCGGAGTAGTCAATGGCATCTGCCTGATCGAGCACGACCTTGACCACAGGATGGGTGCTCTGAATGTCTTCCGAGGGGTTCTCAAAGCGATCCCGACTGTTGGCGACAAGGAAGTCGAGAAAGGCGTCGTCAATTCGCTGCAATCGACCGGCATTCTGCTCGCGTTGTACGAGCCAGGCCGCCGCCGAGAGAAGTGAGATCAGGGCAATGCCGCGAATCCAAGTCATGATCTGCTGAATCTAGCGGATCTCTCGCGTGGCGACAACACCGCAGACGCTTCGTTAAAAGGGCCTGGTTCCTAAGCGTCCCGGAGAAGGATCGCATTCAGATTCATGCTTTCGTAGAGGGCGTCGCTCAGGATGACCAGAGGATCGCCACGCTTGATTTCGCCGTGCTCGATCAGGAGATCCACGGCGTTGCGGATGGAGGACTCCGGGTCGCCCTCGCAAAAGTTCATCACGATGGGATGTACGCCACGTGCGGTGACGAGCGTGCGGCTGACGTAGCGTTCGGGCGTGAAAGCGTAGATTGGGGCAAACTCGGGACGCTGGTGGGCGAGGAGGTGCGCCATGACTCCGCGCAGGGTGAAAACGAGAATTTTGGACCCTGGAATCGAGTTGGCGAGCAAGATGGCGGACTTTACCGTCTTGTGCTTGTTCGTTTTCAAGGGGGCATCGGAGGCGAATCGCCCTGATGGGTATCGTTGTTCGGTGCGATTGATGACAGCATCGAGAACTTCCACACACTTCACAGGGTAGCGACCAACACTGGTCTCGCCGCTGAGCATGACGCAGTCGACCTGCTCGATGACGGCGTTGAAGATGTCAGTCACTTCGGCCCGGGTGGGGACGGGATTCTCAATCATGCTCTCCAGCATCTGAGTGGCGACGATGACTTTTCGACCGTGGTAGGAACAGCGCTCAATGATGTCGCGCTGAATGATTGGGAGGTCCTCGACGGGACACTCGCTGCCAAGATCACCCCGGGCCACCATGATGCCTCCTGAGGCTTCGACGAGGGTGTCGATGTTTTGAAGGGCCTGCTGATTCTCGATCTTTGCAATGATGCGGGCTTTGCTGCCTTTCTGATCCAGCAAAAGCTTCAAATGCTGAAGGTGGGCTGCTTCACGCGCAAAACTGAGCGCAAAGTAGTCGACTCCCAACTCAATGCCGACCTCGAGGTCCGCATAGTCCTTCGTAGTCAATGGCGGCAGGCGCACCGGTGTGCCTGGGAGGTTGATGTGTCTCCGGGACTTCATTTCTCCGGGCGTGAGCACTTCTCCCACGACGCGGTCGTCAGAGATCTTGAGGACGCGAACTTGGATCATCCCACCGTCGATGTAGATGGTGGAGCCCGGTTTCAAGTCCCGGTTGAGGTCAGGGTAGTTGACGGTGACAGAGTATGGCGTCGTCGATGGGGCGTTTTCGGTGAGGAGAAATTCCACCCAGTCCCCCCTCTTCAATTGCCATGGAGTTTCAACATCTCCGGTGCGGATGGACGGGCCCGTCAGGTCCATGAGGACGGCGATTTCCCGGTTGAATTTGGAGGCCGATTCCCGAATGCAGCGGTAGACGTTGCGAGTCCACTCGTGCGAAGCATGGCTCATGTTGAGGCGGAAAATGTTGGCACCCTTCTCGATGAGTTCGGAAATGACTTCGAGGCTGTCCGAAGCAGGGCCGAGGGTGCAGAGGATCTTGGTTTTGCGCATGATGTGGGGCAGGATTAGTCCGATGCTTCCGTGGGTTCGGCAAGGTCGATTGGCGTTTCAGGCGAGGCCGAGATTTCAGGCTTCTCGGGGGGAATGACTCGTCCGTCGCCACGAGTTAGTACGAGACAGACAAGAGATCCTGCCGCGAGGGGGTAAGTATTCCCACCCGGCGTTTTCGAAGATTTCGACGGAAATGACGGTTGGAGGGAGGTGTCGAAGACCAGCTGCCATGAAGAACTTTTGTCACCAGGAAGAACGAAATCGCATCCGCTGCCGCGATGACTGAATAAGAAGAGCAGCGGGCGCAGTTCCTGGTCTGAGGTGAGGGCGGACCCTTCAAGATCCGCAGGAGAGTCCAGCAGGGCCCCAAAGTGGCAGCGATCCGGAGCATGCCAGTCCCCATGGGTGAGGAATCCGCCGTCCCCTTCCAGCCAAGTCACATCCGGACGTCCGGTCTTGGGATGAATCTTTCCACCGAAAAAGTGCCTGCGGCGAAGGACGGGGCACCGTTGACGGAAGGCGGCCAATTGACGGACGAAATCAACCATCCATGGATCGCTGCCTTCATCGCTCCAGTCCATCCAACTGATCTCGTTGTCCTGGCAGTAGGCGTTGTTGTTGCCCCGCTGAGTGCGGCCCCGCTCATCGCCTGCGTTGATGAAGGGCACGCCCACAGAGCAGAAGAGCGACGCCATCATGGCGCGGCGCAGGCACTCTCTTTTTTCGTTGATGTCGGAGTCCTCGGTTTCACCTTCGATGCCGCAATTGAAACTGTGATTGTCGCTATCTCCGTCACCATTGTTCTCGCCATTCGCGAGGTTTCTCTTCTTGGTGTAGGTCACGAGATCCCGCAGAGTAAACCCATCATGCGACGTGAGGAAATTCACGCTGGCAGTGGCCGGGCGCTTGGCCCAGGCATAGATGTCCTCACTGCCGCAGAGCCGCTTGGAGAAGTTCGCTGTGGCCCCTTTGTCCCCACGCCAAAACTTCCGGTTGGTGTCGCGGTAACGCCCGTTGAGCTCTCTCCAAGGCTCGGGGAAGTTGCCGACTTGATAGCTGTCCATCTTGCCGAGATCCCAAGGTTCGGCGATCAGCTTCACTCTTCTAAGAATGGGGTCCTGTGCAACGGCGGTGAGAAAGGGACTGAAGGGGCTGTAGCCATCCGGGCCCCGGGCCACGGTAACCGCCAGGTCAAAACGGAAACCATCCACATGCATCTCCGTCACCCAATAGCGGAGACTGTCCAGGATGAGGCGCATCGCCGTGGGCTGATAGGAAGCCACGGCATTGCCGCAGCCGGTCATGTTCTCGTAGTGGAGCGTGTCCTCACTGTAGATGTGGTGATAGTAGCCGCCGTCATCGAGCCCCCGAAACATCAGCATCGGCCCTTCTTCATTTCCTTCAGCGGTGTGGTTGTAGACCACGTCGAGGATCACTTCCAGTCCAGCTGCGTGGAGACTCTTGATCATCTCCTTGAACTCCTTGACCTGACTCTGGGGAGCGTTCGTCGAGGCATAGGTGTTGTGGGGTGCAAAGAAGCCGATCGTGTTGTAGCCCCAGTAATTCGTCAGCGCCTTGTCGATCAAAAACCCATCGTCGAGATGTTGATGCACGGGCAGCAGCTGAACCGACGTCACTCCGAGGTCGCGCAAGTAGCTCGTTGTGGCGGGATGGCCGAGTCCGGCATAGGTGCCGCGCAATTCCTCGGGAATGTCTGGGTGCCTCTTGGTGAAGCCCCTGACATGCATTTCATAGATGACTGTGTCTTCCCAAGGCACGGAGGGCGCACGGTCCTTCCCCCAGTCGAACTCTCCGTCCACAACCACGGACTTGAGCGCCGTGGCACCGTTGTTGACGCTGCCGGGGCCCGTTTCAGGATCGGGATGTGAAAGCATGGCCATCGAGAAGTTTGGAACTCCGGAGATGGCCAGAGCATAGGGGTCAAGCAGAAGCTTGTTGGCATTGAAGCGCATCCCGTGACCCGGCACCCAGGGGCCGTGGGCGCGATAGCCGTAGAGCACACCCGCTGGCAGGTTGGGAACAAAGACGCTCCACACGCCGCATTCGCCTCGCAGCATCGGCACTCGTCGCGTTTCCAATGTCGGGTCCGAACTCTCGTAGAGGCAAAGCTCCACCTGGGTGGCATTGCGGGCACTGACTCCGAAGCGAACGCCTCCGCGCACGACGCTGGCTCCCAGAGGCCCAGCTCCACTTGTCAATTCCGACCGAACAGATTCATTCACTCCCTTTCGATACCGCAAGGAACGCGCCATTCAACCCGGCGAATTGTGAACCGGAACAAAAGAGTTCCAGTGACAGGCCATCATGAGATGGGGAATCCATGCCAGTCCCGAGGAGTCGATTTGATGGGGAGTGGCGCGGCATTCTCTTTCGCAATCACTGGGACGGCGGCGCATTCGGTCGATTCCACCGCTTGAGACAGCAAGGTAGGTTCGTCGCTTGGGGGCAATGGGGCTTAGCCGAGAAGCTTGGCCCTGAGGATTTCGGAGACCATCTTGGGATTGGCTTTGCCTTTGGAGGCTTTCATGACTTGGCCGGTGAACCAGTTCATGGCTTTCTCGTTGCCTCCCTGAACTTCGGCGACCTTTTCCGGATTGGCGTCGAGGATCTCCTGGACCATGCCTTCGAGGGCTCCCGTGTCGCTGACTTGCTCGAAGCCTTTGGCCTTAATGATGTCGGCGGCCGGTTGGCCGGTGGCAATCATGTCGGCGAAGACTTCTTTGCCCTGATTGTTGGAGACCTTTCCTGACTCAACGATGGTGACGAGGGAGGCGAGTGCTTCGGGCGTGATCGGGCTGTTGGAGATGCTGGCGTCCTCTTGCTCTTTCAACTGGCCAAGGAGATCATTGATGACCCAGTTGGCGATCTTTTTTGGAGGCACCTCGGGGGCGGCTTTGACGGCGGCTTCGAAGTAGTTGGCGAGGACCTGATCGCTGGTGAGCACGTCGGCGTCATAGGCGCTGCAGCCGTAATCGGCCTCAAAGCGGTCGCGCTTTTGGTGCGGCAATTCGGGGACGTGAAGGCGAACTCGCTCGACGATGGCGGGAGTGTTGAGCGGAACGAGGTCGGGATCGGGGAAGTAGCGGTAGTCGTGCGCGTCTTCCTTGGTGCGCATGAGGGTGGTCTCGCCACGGTCATCGTCCCAGCGGCGGGTCGATTGGATGAGTGGCTCGCCCCGCTTGAGGCAATCGATTTGACGCTCGGTCTCGTAGTGGATCGACCGCCGGACGGCGGACATGGAGTTGAGGTTCTTCAGTTCGATTTTGGCACCGAGTTCGGTTTGGCCTTCGGGGCGGACGGAAATGTTCACGTCGCAGCGCATTTGACCTTTCTCCATGTCAGCATCGCTGACGCCACCGTAGAGGAGGATCTGGCGGAGGCTGGAGAGGTAGGCGAAGGCTTCCTCGGCGCTGTCGATGTCGGGATCGCTGACGATCTCCATCAGCGGGGTGCCGGCCCGGTTGAAGTCGATGGTGGAGAAGCGTTCGTGGTGGGTGGACTTGGCGACGTCTTCTTCGAGGTGAATGCGGGTGAGCTTCACGACCTTGCCGGGATTGGCGATGCTTTTCTGCGCATCCTTCGGGTAGGAAAGATCATACAGTGGCACGCCTCCTCCGACGCAAAGCGGCAGATCAAACTGGGTGATCTGGTAGTTCTTTGGCATGTCGGGGTAGAAGTAGTTCTTCCGGTCCCACTTCACGACGGGCGGGATTTCACAGCCGAGCATGAGGCCGGTGAGGATCGTTTTCTCAATCGCGCCTTCGTTGAGCACCGGCAATGCGCCGGGCAGACCGAGGCAGGTGGGGCAGGTGAGGGAATTGGGTTCCTCCCCGTACTCCGCCGGGCATGGGCAGAACATTTTGCTGCGCGTGTTGAGTTGCGCGTGAACTTCGAGTCCGATGGTGACGATGTATTGGGCCATGGCGTGCGGGCGTGATCCGCGGCGGGGTCTCTAGTGGAGACGGACCGGTTGCGGGCGCTTATAAACGATGGCGTCCATGGCTTGTTCAAGCGCCAATCCACTTAGAACGGGTTCGAGATCCGGATGACCTGCGGCTTCGACGACCTGCTTGAGCTGAATGAGGCCGGCAAAATCCTGATTTTCGATGGCTCGTCGAACGGCCGGATCCCTTCCCAAGGCTTGAATTCGTGGGTGGTGGAGCATCTCGTTGTTGCGGGGACTCTGGGCGGCGAGTGAGTGCCAGACGCTGCCCTCGGGCCACAAAATCAGGAGCCGGGCGAGATTGGCAATCGCACGCATGTCAAAGGGGTCGACTTTGGCGGCGAGTGAGCCGAGGGAGCTGTTGTCGATGTGCTGGCTGAATTTGAGCCAGAAGGACTCGGCCTCGGACTTGAGTTTCTTGCTGTCGGCCATGGCGGCGGTGCTCTCCAAGCCTTGAATGTTGCCAACAAGACGCACGCCTGCCGATCCAAGCCAAAGGAGGAAGCTGGATGGGATGGCGCTGATGATGACGCCTTTCCAGCCGTTGAGGCTGCCGAGGATCTTGAAGATCCCGACGGCCGTGAGGATGTGGATGCCTGCCTTGGCGACAAAAAACGTCAAAACGGCAGCACCGCCGGAGATGAGAAGCAGACGATTGGTCGGCATGTCGGCCACACCGCTCCCAACGGCCCAATCGCGGTGCGTGAAGACGTACCATCCTGCCGTGGCGGCAACCCCCAAGGCAACCATGTTGAGCAGTTGTTTGATGACACCGCGCGAAAACGCCAAGCCTGCGGCGAAGGCGATGAACCCAGCCGCACCGGCTGTCATCAGCGTGCTCATGGGGAGCTTCTGCAGGCTCTCGAAGAGATGCCCAATATCCGGGAAGTTCACGGGGTGAATTGGTTAAGGTTTCCGAAATATAGCGGATGTGGCCCAACTTGTCTTGCAGGAAAAATGAAGGGTCCCGAAGGAGAAAGCTTGATGGTGCCAATCAGATCGAGGCGGAAGGGACGTCAGTCGTCAGCCCGTTTCCACTCTTCACCTTCTTCGTCCTCGTCTTCGTCGTCATCAAAGTCGATGTCGTCGTCATCCTCATCCTCGTCGAAATCATCCTCGTCGTCCTCGTCGCCGTCGGTGGCATCGATGAGAGCGTCGATCTCCTCGAACATGGATTCGTCATCGTTTTCCTCATCGTCTTCGGACTCGGCTTCATCCTGTTGAAGAAGGGCTTCGAGGTCCCGCTTCTCGATCTTCGCCAAGAGGGCACTCTCGTCACGAACTTCGTCGATGACTCGCCGTGCCACGTAGATGGGGGCCTCCTGCTGCAGTGCCATCGCGATGCAGTCGCTGGGGCGAGCGTCCAGTTCGATGAGTTTTCGCGAGTGCAGCTCGTTCTCCGCTTCGAGGATCAAGCGCGCACGGAAGACACTGCCGCTGATGTCGTTGATGACGACGCGTTGGACCCGGGCTCCGAAGGCCAGCAGAACGTTTCCCAGAAGGTCGTGCGTCAGGGGGCGTTCCTTGGCCACACCACGCATGAATAGGGAAATGGCCGTGCCGACCGAATCATCCACGTAGATGACAAACGTCTTCCCCGGGGCTGTGAGAAAGACGGCGAAACTGCCTTCCAGCGGCATCACCGCCCGAAGATTCACTTCGATCACGTCCTTGTTCATGCAGAGGACTAAAGCGTCGGCTCTGATGAAGGCAACCCACCTTCGCAGCAATTTCCAGCGTCGGCTGACAGGACCGTCACCGGACCACCGGCCAGGCCGAGTTCACGATAGCGCCGCGATACTTCCACATACTTGGCCGCCAGCTTTGCATTGCCACGTTTTTCCGCGTCGGTGAGAGGCCGAATGATGCGGGCTGGACTTCCGATCACAAGAGAGCCTTCGGGGATGACAGTTCCCTTCGTCACGAGGGCGCCAGCCGCAATGATGCAGCGTGGTCCGACGCGTACGCGGTCCAATAGAATGGCACCCATGCCGACCAGCACTTCGTCGCCCACCTCGCAGGCGTGGACCACGGCGCGGTGCCCCACGGTGACACGCTCGCCAAGTTGCGCGGGTTCGTCATCGCTCACGTGAATGACCACGCCGTCTTGAACATTGGTGTCTGGGCCTAACGAAATATGATGGATGTCACCACGGAGGACGGCTCCATACCAGACGCTGGTGTTTTCGGCGAGGCGGACATCTCCAATGACCACGGCTCCCTGAGCGATGAATGCGGAGGAGGAAATTCTTGGGGATATCGCGCCCGGATAGAATTTTTTTAGAAGTTTGTCACTCATTTTCTGCCTGAAAAATAAAGGATCGTGGGCGTTTTTGGTTTGACGGCAATGCCTTACCCGATTCTTAATTCGGAAGCATTTCCGCCCATACTGGCGAGAAAGTCTGATCAGAACAACACACCAAGCAACTCTAGACACCATGAACAAGGCCGAACTTATCGAACAAATTCAGAAAAACCTCGGCGGCGAGACATCCAAGCGCGCCGCTGGTGAAGCTCTCGACGCAGTCCTGGAAGCCATCGCCAAAGGCGTGAAAGGCAGCCCAGTGCAGCTCATTGGCTTCGGAACATTCAAGGTGGCCAAGCGCGCCGCCCGCACCGGTCGCAACCCGAAGACTGGCGAAACGATGAAGATCAAGGCTTCGAAGACTGTGCGCTTCGTTCCTTCGTCCGCGCTTAAAGCCAAGCTGTAAGCTTTTCTGAGTGCCAGACACTCCATGTAAAAACCCCGATTCCGCAAGGAATCGGGGTTTTTTAGTTGGCGATCGAGATGAGCACCCGATGGAGGTTGCCGAGTCCGTCGGAGACTATCCGAGTCCTTGGACCTTCCAGCCGTCGCGGTAATTGCGGCGCACAAGGGCGGCTGCGTTTTCGTTGCTGGTGATCTTTTGAGTGGCGGAGTCCCACTCCAGCCATTCACCCGGGAATCGATCTGCAAGGGTGCCGATGAGGACGGTCTCGCTCAGCGGTCCACCGTGGGAGAAATCGTCGCAGGCTTTGCGGCCTTCGAGGATGGCATCGACCCAGTCATGGTAGTGGTCCTGAGGTTTGAATCCGCGCGGATAGCTTTCGGGTGGATGATCTTCCTCGGGCATGACAAAGGGGCGGACGGTGTAGGGCTTGAACATGGAGCCGTGCTCACCGATCCAGCAGCAGCCCGATCTGGGAAATTCGCGGAGGGCTTTGGGCAAGTGGACCTTTTCCCGGTCGGGCTCGATGCCGCCATCATGCCAGGTCACGAGCACACTGTCTCCGGCGGTCATGTCGGTCGCCGGGAATTCAAACTCGACTTTGCGCTGCTTGCCCCACAAGGGGCCACTGCTGCCGCCAACGGTTTGTCTGACCCGCCGGGGAGCGGTGAGGCGGAGGGCATCGAAGGTGGGATCGAAATGATGGCAGCCCATGTCTCCAAGTTCGCCGCAGCCGAAATTGAACCAAGCCCGCCAATTTTTGGGATGGTAGGTGTTCTCAAGGTAGGGCACAGGCTCCCGCACACCACACCACAAGTCCCAGTCGAGGCCTTCCGGGATGGCGTCCGCTTGGGGCCGGAGTTCGGTGTTCTTGGGCCACCAGGAAAGCGGCTTGTTCTCCCAGATGAACACTTCCTTGATCTTCCCGATGACGCCATCTTGGAGCATCTGAACGGCCATGCGGCTTTCGATGCTTGAGCGGCCCTGATTGCCGAGTTGGGTGACGAGTCCTTTTTCGGCAGCAACCTCGGTGATCACGCGGCACTCGTGGAGCGTCGTGGCCATCGGCTTCTGTAGATACACATGCTTGCCTCCACGCAGTGCCGTGACGGCGGGTGCGGCGTGCATGTGATCCGGTGTGCCGATGGTGACGGCATCAAATTGATCTGCTGCCTCGGCGAGCATGCTGCGCCAGTCGCGATGCTGGCTGGCTTCAGGGAACAGCTTGGATGCGGCGGAGAGGTACTTTGAGTCGACGTCGCAAAGGGCTGTGATGCGTACTTTGTCGTGACTGGCCACGCTCTGCATCGTGCGTCCCCCCATGCCACCGACGCCGATGGAGGCGACTTGGAGCGTGGAGTTGGGTGAGGCGCTGCGAACTACGGCGGGAAAGCCAATGGTCGCGGTCGTGGCGAGACTTGTCTGGAGAAAAAGGCGGCGGTTCATCACCGCTTCAAAACGTGCAGCCTCCGGCAATTCTCGCAGAGAGCACCGGGATCAAGGGATCTTCAGGGTCTGTCCGATCCGGATCAGATCGGAACTCATGCCGTTGGCCGATTTGATTTTGGAAACGGAAGTCCCGTTCTTGCGGGCGAGGCTGTAGAGTGTGTCGCCCTTCTTCACGGTGTAACGACTGTACGAACTGGAGGAGGACGAGGGCTTCTTGGTTGAGGAAGAACTGCCGCTGGATGTCGACCGCACGGGGGCGGGTGCAGGCTCGGACGGAGGCGAAAAGGCGTAGGGGTCGGAAGGGGGCGGTGGAGGCGTGTAAGTGCCGACATTTCCACCCGAGGCACCATAGCCTGGTTGACCCGGATAGGGATTGTAGCCGCCGTCGGTGTAGTTGGACGCATACGGATCGCTCGCGGTCTGTGAGTTTTGCATGGTCTCACAAGACGAAAAGGAGAGCGCCAAAGCTGGCAGTGCGGCGATGCGAAGAAGGGCGAAAGATTTCATGATGCTTGGGAAAACGGGGCGGGTTCCGTAGAGGCCATATTCACTAGGACATCTTAACCAATTTCAAGCCCAATCTTGGCGAGTTTTTCGGGGAAGCGGATGCCCTTCGGGGCTTTCTGAGCGGAGTTCACGCTTCTGGGGGGGAATCAGATGTCCAGCGTCCAGTTGACCTCGGCGGTTTGTTCACGGCCATTTCGGTCGAGGAATTTCACGTGGCCATGCTTGGCTCCGTATTCGTGGACACACTTGGTGACTTTGACATCGTAGCAACAGTACTCGGCGATCTCTGCGATCTTTCCCTGCTGCCACCAACGAATGGCTTCCAGCCCGTCCGCCGTCTTTCCGGTGCCCAGGGAGGCGGAGGCAACGGCGTCGAGTTTGATGCGGTGCCCGAGCACTTTCTCGAGGTCGACCATGAGGTCGAGGCTTCGGAGTTGGTCCCGAAAATCGAAGATTGCGTGACCGAGCAGCACTTCGTAGTCGAAGCTGATGTGGTTGAAGCCGACAACAAGGTCAGCGCGAACGAGTTGTTCGATCAGTTTGGGTGCTTCGTCTTCCGTGTAGATGAAGTACTCGTCGTGTTTTGTGCTGTAGGTGCAGGCGACAGAGATCCCCATCTGGTGCTTGTTGCCCCAGCCGCCAACGTCGTTGGCGGTGCGTTGAGTTTCGAGGTCAAAATAGACAATGTCCGGCATGGTCGGTCATCATTGCCCGTGCCTGTCAGGGTGCGCAAGTGATGAGCACCGCAGATGTGAAATCGATCGCGTGCGCGGCCTCAGAGGCGGTACACGATGCGCGCCTTGTCGTGATCGTAGGGCGACATCTCAAGTTTCACGGCATCTCCAATGACGAGACGGATGAAACGTTTTCTCATTTTGCCGGAAATGTGGGCGAGAACCTCGTGGCCGTTTTTGAGTTTGACCCGGAACATGGTTCCGGCGAGGACGGCCGTGATGCTTCCTTCGATCTCGATGGACTCTTCCTTTTCAGGTCCGCCTTGGTCTTCGGGGCGTGGCTTTTTACCGCGACTGTCAAAACCGCGTCTGCCACCTCGGCGGCCACCGCCACCTCTTCTTGAACCTCTAAATGCCATGATAGAAACATCCAATAACCTTCACTGGAGGGATTGGACGGATGTCAGGGTGATGCGGGCCGGGAAGTTTGACAACCGGAAAGTTAGTTGGTGAGCTCGAATTCGAGCAGGCCATCACCGTTTCGCGCATAGTTTACGGGCACTTTGGGGCCTTTCGGACCTTCAGGCATGGCGGAACCATCGGGACTGAACCACAGGGTGCGACCGCTGTAGTGGCGAATCCACCCGAGCAAGTCCCCGGTTTCTTCGTCGTAGCGATACACATCCCGCCAGTGCTTCCAGACCGTGAGTCTTGGATCAACCCAGGCTGGAGCGGTGGATCGGTCCAGTCCTTCGGGGAAAAGCACCTGGCTGAGAATGGTGAGGTTGAGGCCGCGCATCGCGTAGCGCTCACCATCATTGAGTTGATCCAGCGGACGCATGGGCATGACATGGCCGGAGGCCTGCTGGATGACGACACCGATTTCCATGAGCCTCTGAATGTCCGACCGGATGTCAGCGGCGGCGGATCCTTTCGGCGACGCCGCGGCACGAGCGTCGATCTCGGCCTGAAAGGAGGGATAGAGATCGGTGAATCCGGCGATGGCGTTCAGCGTGCCAACGATGGCGGCGCGGACCGTGAGTTTGCGTTCGCCTGGCAGGGTTTTGGCAAGAACCTCCGCGATGTCTTTGCCAAGGCGTTCTTGATAGGCCCCTGCGTGCTCCTTGCGTTGCTCATCCCGGCGAAGCTCCTCGAGGACTTCGGCTCCGGTTTTGAGGCGAAACCAATCCTCCTGAATCCCATCGACCTCTTCAGGCTTGAGCAATTGCTCGGTCAGGCGGCTGCGGATGCCATCGCCCTTCATCGCGATGCCCATCATGAGCTTGATCCAGCGTGGATCCGTATCGGTGGGAGGGAGACCGAGATCGGGGTTGTAGGTTTGGTAGTGGATCTCCGAAACGCGGCCCTGACTGTCGTAGAAGTGGCGTTCGTTGGGCAGGAAGTAGAAACTGATGATGGCCGGGGCGCTGATGAACTTGTCCCGAACCGCAAAAACACCGATGTCCACCCGGTGTGTGCGGATGCCCGTGTCGCGTTCGGACGGGAGGGGGAAGCGGACTTTGATGCGAGCCCAAGGACCTTTTCCCGAAGACTCGATTTTGACCATCTTTGGATCCCCGTGGAGGAGTTGCCACGCGATCTTTACAGGCCGGTTCTTGTAGTCGCCCGTGCGGGCTGCGTTCACAATCATGCCGTACTCAGGCTGGTTGCCCCGGACGATGCGAGAGACTTGGGTGAGGGTGTTGGCCAGCCGGTAGGGGTGCGGTTTGGGAGGCTCGAAGAAATTTTTCCCTTCAGCGAACTCGGTTTCCTCCTCGACGTTGATCAGGGGGATGGGAGGGATGCTGTCGGGCGTCATGGAGTGCGCCATGCGAATCATTTTTTCCTCATCGAGATCCGCACTGTCGAAGACCGGTGGGTGTGCTTTCCCTGAGAGGTAGTCCGCCTGTGTTTTCACCATGCGATTGGAGAGTCTGAAGATGGCCTGGAGCGTCGGCATCAGAAGTCGCTTCTCGATGAGGATTTTTTGAGTGTCCGGAGGAAACGCCGCTGCGGAGGAAAGGAAGGCTTTGACGAACGGCATGTCTGAGCCCGATGAACCTTGGGAGATGAGAACCCCGGGATTGTTCGACGGGTACAGATCTCCGAATCCGTTCAGCCCGTTGGCACCGATGTCGTAGTCCTGATGCTCGGGATAGATGAAAAGATTGTTCCCGAGGTACTCGCGCATGAGGAACTGCGCACCCGCTGGGTCCAGAAGATAAAATCTGGGAAGGCTGCCGCCCTGCATCGGCGGCGCCGCCATGGAGCAATTGCCGATGGTCGGGCGCTCTCGAAGAACTTTTGCAGGCCCTTTTTCTGCGCTCTCACCGGTGTTCGTGAACTTGAGCTGTGGGTAGAGCCCTTGTTGAAGCGGCGAATGCTGCCCGTCACGGTTCTCGTAATCGAAGCCGGCAAGACCTGCGGACGTCCCTTCCTTTGCCCACTCGTTAAGGAGTTGGCCCACTGCGTCGCCCCTCGTTGTGATTGGATCGGCCCCCGCCACCGAAAGGGTGATGGCAGGCACGAGCAAAGCGTAGAGAGCGACCCAAAGGAGTCGTGCGTTTTGGATTCCTGCGGTCAAAGGGTTCGCACACACGGGGCTAGTCTCTCAGAGGTGGAGGCGGTGTCAACAGGACAGCCTTCAAACTCCCGGTGCTTCGTAGAGAGCGGTCGTATCGGCGGCGGCGAGTTCGGAGAGGAACCCGCCGATTTTTTCCGTGATCACTTGAAAGTAGCGCTGCCCCTTGTCGGCGGTGGAGGCGACGGGATCTCCAGAACCAGTGTCATGCGTGGCCTGAAGCCAGGAACGCTGTGCCCAAGCCCACTTTTCCTTCATGGCCTGAAGTTTCCACGCATTGGTTTCTCCGGTTCCCCACTCGGCTTTGGGGAGGACGAGATGAGGATGCAGGTGGAGGAGAAGGCTGGTTTCACGCTCATCGGCGTGGTCTCCGACGAGGGTCATGATGGAATCTCCGCGGTCCACTTGAAACCAAGAGATGGCACAGAGAAAAATCTTTGGGTGCCGCGCTTGAAGTTCGCGCAGCATTTGTTTGAAGTCGTTGCCGCCGTGTCCATTGAGGACCACGAGCTTGGGCACGCCGACCCCCTCAAGACTCTCGATCACGTCCTCGAGCACGCGCATCTGCGTGCTCGGATTCATGTTGATGCAGAAGGGGATGTCGAGCTGGCCGGTTTGTACGCCGAAGGGAATGTTGGGGAGGATGGCGACACGCGCGCCGTCTTCCCAAGCGATGCGGCCTGCTTCGGCACTGATGGCCTCATTCTGCAAAT
Organism: uncultured Verrucomicrobiales bacterium; assembly: GCA_963976915.1. Classification (GTDB taxonomy): domain Bacteria; phylum Verrucomicrobiota; class Verrucomicrobiia; order Verrucomicrobiales; family Verrucomicrobiaceae; genus CAXBNA01. The sequence goes on along the minus strand of CAXBNA010000056.1, from coordinate 13,480 downwards.
TATCGGTCGCATAGGGGAGATGCCAGTTGTGCGCCTCCGTGGCACCCCAAGGCAGCACTGCCACCTCGTAAGGATTGGATTGGACGTGCTTCCAGTTCGTCTCGGCAATCATCCATGGGCGAGGTCCATTTCCGGCGGTTGTACTCATGCGACATGGATAGCTGGAGGCGCGGACTTTGCATGGAGAAAATCGGCAACGGAACGTCAGGATGCCTCTGGCGCTCTGGCTCTTGCGGAGGCATTGAAGAACTTCTCGATGGCGCGGTTGAGATCCTCTCGCTCTTCGGTGTAGTCGGGGTAATCCCAGTGTCCGGCTGTGAGGCGAAAGAGTTTTTTGGGGCCAGCATGGGCATTGAAGATGGCGAACTGGCTCGGGGGTGGAACGGCGGGATCAAAACGGGCGCAGGCGTGCAGGATGGGTCGTTTGACGAACTGTGCCGCCACGGCTGGATCGAGGTAAGCGAGCGTCTCGTAGGCTTCGGGGTGGTTGTGAGCGTAGTTTGCCAGACCCACGCCACTGCCGGTGCAGGGGAGTCGCAAGCGAAGGCGATGGTGTCCGAAGGTGGAAATCTCGAGGTGGGCGGCCTCAATGCGCGGATCCCACGCGAGTGCCATCATGCCCAGACCTCCCGCCAGACTGGCTCCTGCATAGTCGAGACGAGCGGCGGTTTCCGGCACGCACTCGACCAGTGCAGAGAACGCGGACCAAAGATCCGCTACGCAATCTCGGATGATGGATGTTTCAGGACTTTCGAGGCCGATGATCACATGGCGCTGCGGCACCTGGCTCACGCCTTCTCTCCGGCTGAGGGCGATCCCGCGAACACAGGGAAAAAGCAGCGCCGCGCCCGGGATGCGGTAGTCGACCTCGGGTCCGCGCCGTCCGGCGTAGCCGTGGCCAATGATCAGGCCTCGCGTGACCGGTTGTTCGATGGGGGTGGCGAGCCAGCCCCCCAGTTCCCAGTCATTCATGGAGGTGAATCGAACGTACTCGATCTTGTAACCCTCAAGTCTCTGTCCGCTGTCACCGCGACCCACGACGCGGCCACATTCGTCCCGCTCCCATTCTTCCCGAGTGCGTTGCCAGAAACCTGCGTAGTCGGGCGGTGCTGGCGGACCCTGAATCGCGAGAAGCTGCTCCATCGAGTAGCCATGCGTTGGGTCAAAAGCGAAGGGGTGTGAGAGCAAGGGGACGGATTGTGTTGTCCGGGGGAATTTCTATCTAGCGGCGCATTCCAAATTCGCGAAAGACAATTTTTCGAAGTCGGCCGTCTTGTGTTTGGCGTACGATCTCGGTTCCATGGGTGGATTCTTTTTTCCGGGTTCGTCGGAAGATCAAGCGGGGTCGCCAGCGACCTCCGTATTCCGGCATCTCGCTCAGCGTGCGGAGTTCCGAAGCGTACTCGTGGTCTTCCCAATCCGTGCCGATGACGATGGTGTATTTTTGATCTCCTTTGGAAGGATTGTCCCGGAAGAGGGGCACGACCGACATCAGTTCTGGAGTCGGAGAGGGTTCCTTGATGAAGCCCCACTTGTGGGGCGATTTTTCACGCATGGCCTCGTATCGCAGGGAGGTCTGCGGGTCATAGGCATGGACGCGCAGCGGCAGCTGGGGACGGAGGATTTCGATCAGTTTGCCGAGCACGAGCGCGGTGTAGCCCCCGGCGCTGGTGCCGACGAGGACAAGGCGTTCGACCCTTCGAGATTCGATGTATTCGAGGATGTAATCCCGCAATTCATAGAGGTCGTTTGCGATGTCAGGGATCCCTCGATGAAAGTGCGTGCGGTGCGGATCGCGCATGAACATGCGATTGACCGGCAGGTCGGAGAGGACTTTCCAAAAGGAAAAAGCCGTCGGATTCTGAAGCTCCTCCTCGCTCTCCCGATGACGAATCGAGATGAGCAGGGAGTAGGAATCGAGCACTTCACGGACGTGAAAGAAATCGTTGATCCTCATGGTCTTCGGGTTGGCCGGGCCAAGTGTCGTCGAAGCCTTAGCAGGATGCTTGCCAAGGTGGATCTGTGGGCGGCTTGGGCGGGGGAGGGGAGGAGCAGGGATGATGCCTGCGCTACCTCAGTGCGTAGGCCGCGGCCATGCGACCGGCCGCTTGACCCGTGGCCAAGCAGGTGCCCATCACTCGGAGAGAAGCGAGCGCTTCATGATCGCAGGACAGGCAGCGTCCGGCGAAGAAGAGGCCGGGAAGGTCGGAATTCTTCAGGCACCGGGACGGGATGCCCGCAGGTTCGGCTTTTGCAAAGTACTCGAACTTTGGCCCGCGAGCCGACTCGCGTTTTTCGAGCGGCCACCCGGCCAGGGCGACTTCGTCGTCGAAACGCGTGCAGGCGATGAGCTCGGCGGCGGTGAGGATGTGATCGCCACGCCAGCGGATGGACTCCCGCACGCCGAGTTGATCCGGGAGCAAGAGTCCGGTTTCGGAGGAGAACGCCGGATGGTTCTGCCGCACGTGGGACCAGAGTGCCGTCATGATCTTTTTCCCTTCGGCCTGAACGGCCGAGACGGAGACGGGGTCGAGCGGGTTCCATTTTTCGGCGCCAGCTTCGAGATCAATGCTGACATGAATGTCGCGGCCGGAGGAGCCATTGCGAAAGGAGGCCCCCATGGCTGCTGGAGGGAGGACCGAGTCGCGAACGGCGCGAACGATGAGGCTCGCGAGATGCAATTTGTCGGCATCATTGAGCGGACGGACGATGTGGGTCCACGTGGCAATGTACCCCGGTCGGTAGAGTCGTTCGGGTGGCGTGGTGAGATAGAAGGCGTCCCCCAACGTTCGGGCGACGACTGCATCGCCCGTCGTGTCGATAAGGGCGCGCGCGACCACGGGCGTGGTGGTGCGCTCGCCAACGGCATTGAGTTTCCACCCGGCATCTGTGTGCGTGACGTGCTCCGAGCGGGTGCGCAGGCTGAGGGTCAAATTGGACTCCTGCTCGCAGAGTTCGGAAGCGATGGAGGCAAAGCGAGCGGGGTCATGGCGGAGGATGTACACTCGACCCGCGAGATCCGGTTTGGACCGGGCGGACTGGCGCAGCAGTGCCTCTCCGATCTCACGGGGAAGGCCGTCGTTCAGCCACTTGGGCTCGCGGGAGACATCGGGATGAAACAGCCCGCAAAAGGTGTGGACCTGAGCGTTGGTGCCCATGCCTCCCAAACGGGACTGCTGTTCGATCAGGAGGGTTCCAGCACCTGAGCGCGCCGAAGAAATCGCGGCTGCCAGACCCGCACTGCCCCCGCCCATGACGGCGACGTCGAACGTGGCGGGTGAGGCGGCGAGCTCAGGCATGCGTTCCAGATCTGCCTCGGTTTGGCGCATGGATCAAGCCGACGGCACTGACCGATGGGACAGGTAGGCCGCGAGTGCGGCTGCGGATTGAAACCGTTCGCGCGTGATTTCGCCGGGTTGGAGGGCAACGCCCAAGGCCTGTTCGAGATGAAGCAAGAGTTGCATCATCGCCATTGAATCGAGTCCGGCGACGAAAAGGTCCGATTCCGGAGAGAGGGACGACACGTCTTCCACGATGGCGTTCTCTTCCAGAAGATGGAGAATCTGTTCGGGCGTGACGACAGTGGATGGAGCGGGCATGAAGCGGCGATCATTCCGCCCCAGCGCCTCGCGGTCAAGTCGTGAGGTCTGGCACTCTTCGTGCTTTCTCCAGAGCATTCCTACACCTGCTTGAACACCTTGGCTTTCGATCCCCGCCCTCGGGAGGCTGCCGCCGGACTCCCGGCGTTCGTGGAGATTCTGCAGCAGTTGGTGCGAGAGCCGTCGGTCGTGGGCACGGAAGATTCGTTTTTCAGGGTGCTGCGCCGTGAGCTGGAAGAGGTGGACGTGACGGTGGAATTGAACTTTGGCGTTCTTGTCGCTCGGGGGAGAAAACCGGACGGCACAATGCTGTCGGCGCACATCGATCGGCACGGACTGCTGTGTACCGGGCCGAATGAGTTTCAATACGCCGCCTTCATTGCCAGCAATCGTGGGGAGATGACCGGGGACTCGGTGTCCGAGCAAATGATGGCCTCCATTGCGGATCGATTCACCGGGCAGCGAGTGCAGGCGCATCTGCCCTACACGGGCACTTACCTCGGGCAGGGTGTGATCTCATCGGCCTACCTGTGCCCGCATCGACACAATCTCATTTTCGAAATCAAGGGGTTGGAGTTTCTGCAGCCCGGCACGCCGATTTCGTTTCTGGATCGCCTGAAAGTGACGGACACGCACCTCTCCGCGCAGCTCGACAACGTGCTGAGTGCGGCGCTGATCGTGCACATGTTTCGCAACGGGTTTGCCGGGACGGCACTGCTCACCGCTCAGGAGGAAGCCGGCCGGAGCTGGCGCTACGCCCTGGCGTGGCTGCAGCGGGAGCAGCTCACGACGAAGCGGTTGCTCGTGCTGGACACAAGCCCCTATCCGTCACCTGAGGCGGCAGCAGAGCAGGAGCTGGTTTTGCGCCGAAAGGACGCCACGGCTGCGTTCGATTCGGAATTCACGGAGGAAATCGCCGGGCACTGTCGCCGCCTTGGGCTTCGCCACTCGTTCAAGGACGCGTGGATCGAGGAGCAAAACCTGACGCGAAGCAAACCGATGTCACTGGGACGAACCGAACTGGGGCGTCTCGTGGCTGCGACCGACGGCCAGATCAACGGAACGACGCTCCAAGTGCCGACGACGGGCTACCACACGGCGGAGGAAACGGCATCCCTGCAGTCCGTGACTGCGGCCATCGAGGTGTTGAGTCAGTATGCGGAGTGAGGATTATCGGCTCCGTTTTCCGAGAAACAGCAATCCACCCGCGAGGCCCCAGACGAGGTTGAAGAGCCAGCCGGCGAGAGAGGCGGAAATAGCGGTGGCTTCGGGAATGTTGGAAAAGGCGGTGAGGAGGGTCTCGAAGGTTTTTTCTCGGACGCCAAGGCCGGAGACGGAGATGGGCAGGGCGGCGACCATGTCGACAATCGGCATGGCGATCAGCACGTCGAGGAGGGGAGCCGTCCCACTGACGGCTCGGATGCCGCAGTAGAAGCTGAGGAAGAAGAGCAGGGTCATGACGGCTGAGACGGCGGTGGCCATGAGGGACTGAACCCAGAAGCGGCGGAGCCCGTCGAAGGAGTCGGCCATGCGTTTCACGTGGGGGCGGCCGAGGAGCCAGGGCAGTCGTGGCTCTCCCCAAGCCCGCATGCGGGGGGCGCAGAGGACCATGTTGATGAGGAGGAAGACGGCCGCACCGCCGAGCGCCCAGGTGAATCCGCCGAGAAGTGTCTGGATCTGTCCGGTGATGGCGGCATCGGTTTTTTGGGAAAGGCCAACGCACAGGACAAAAAGCACGGCGACGGCGAAGAAGCCGACGATGTGGTCGAGCATGACCGTCATGGCGACGGGCAGCTTGTGATCAGGGTAACGGCGACCGAGGGCAATGATTTTGTAGGCGTCTCCGCCCGCGACTCCGAGGGAGGTGATGTTGAAAAACAGGCTCACAAAGATCTCGCGGGTGACGATGCGAAGACGAACACCCGGAACTTGCGGGATGAGGAGGAGCCACCAACGGACTGCGGTCAGCCAAGCCGAGAGGCCCGCACTGAAAATTCCCAGGGCCGTCCAACGCCAATTTTCAGCAAGGAGGCCGAGCTTGGGCAGAATGGCGGAGGTCAGGCGATGCTCCGTGAAAAGGAAGGCGAGCAGCGCGACACTGACAACGATGCGGAGGACAAGGCCGATCCATGCGCGTTTTGGGTGATCGGCGGACATGGGTGATAGGCGACGGGAATATCGCCACTCCGATCATGCGGACGTTTCGTTGGCCTCAATGGCCTGCGCGATGGAGGCCACGTTCTTGAGAATCTCGCGCGCTTTGTCCTGATCTTGGATTTTGAGCGAGAAGTGCTTCTCAAGGGCGACGACGAGTTGCAAGGCGTCCACGGAATCGAGGCCGATGCCGTCGGGGCCGAATAGAGCGGTCTCATCTTCGATCTCGTCCGCCGTGACCTCCAGCATGAGTTCGCTGGTGAGCATGTCTTTGATTCGTTGGCGGAGATCGTCCATGGGGTCGAGAATGAGTTTTGTGTGGGCAGATCCTAAATGATGCCGCCGTCGATTTTTAGGGAGGCACCAGTGATATAGCTCGCGTCGCGGCTGGCAAGGAAGAAAACGGCGGCCGCGATCTCCTCGGGTCGCGCAAAACGCCTCATGGGGATCTGGCGCTTGAGGGCTTTTTGGTGCTCTTCGGTCCAGTCTGCGGGGAGCCCGCCGTCGATGTATCCTGGGCAAATGGCGTTGACGGTGATTCCCATGCGGGCGGATTCTTTGGCCAGACTTTGGGTGAGACCGATGACGCCAGCCTTGGCCGCAGCGTAGTTGGCCTGACCGGCGGGAGAGTGCATGGCGCTGAGGGAGGAGATGTTGACGATGCGACCGAAACGCTCGCGCATCATGCCATTGAGGACGGCCTGACAGCCCGTGAAGACGGCGTTTAGATTGGCGTCGAGAACGGAAGACCATTGGCTGGGCTTCATCGTGGCGAGGAGGGCGTCATCGTGAAACCCCGCATTGTTGACGAGAACGGTGACAGGACCGCCGGAGAGCTCGATGGCTTTTTCGAGACTCGCTTTCCACTCGTCTTCCGAGGTGACATCGAGGGCGAGGACGAAGGCGCGGTTGGGAAACTCGGCGGCGAGGGAGGCGGCATTGTCCCGGTTGGCGCGGACGCCGAGGAAGACGTGGCAAGTCGGGTCACGGTCGAGAAAGTACCGGGCCGTGGCACTTCCGAGTGCGCCGTTGGCACCGGTAATGAGGATCCGGGAGGGAGGATGGGTGGAAGTGTCTGGCATGATGGCAGCTAATTTGAACAACGAATGTCGAACAAGGAATGACGAATGGCGAGTTTTCTTGGCCGGGCATGACTTTGTTGGATTCCAACTTCCCTGCGTCGTTGGAATCGCGGTGACTGGACGGGTGTGGTAGTTTCCCAACATGCAACTTTTGGATCAGATGGGACTGGCGCTGGGCCTTGCATCTCTGGCGGGCGTTAATTTGTACCTCACGGTCCTTCTGACCGGCGTGCTGGTGAGGTTCGACATGCTTCAGCTCGCCGACAAGTTCGAGGGCATGGAGGCACTGGGGCATCCGTGGGTGCTCGCGGTGGCGGGGTCACTGTTCGTGGTGGAATTCATAGCGGACAAGGTTCCCTGGGTGGACTCGCTCTGGGACAGCGTGCACACGGTGATTCGTCCCGTGGGCGGGGTTTTGTTGGCGCTACAGGCGATGGGTGACATGCCCGCCTACTTGGAAGTGATGGCCGGCTTGTTGGCCGGAGGTGCAGCCCTGACGACTCACAGTGCCAAGGCAGGGACACGCTTGATGGTCAATCATTCACCCGAGCCTTTTTCCAATGTCTCGATGAGTCTCGCTGAGGATGTGGGCGTGGTGGGTGGCACCCTGCTGGCGCTGCTTCAGCCAATCGCCGCCCTTTGCATTTTCGCCGGGATATTGCTCCTCCTGTGGGCCTTGTTTCCGCAGATCGTTCGGGCGATTCGCACTTCGCTGTGGTTCATCTGGAGCAAGCTCCGGATGCCCGGACGGCGCGAGCCGCTGACGCATCCCGAGCAACTGGAGCGTCATCTGGACGATGAATCGGCGGCGCTTTTGTTGGCGAACGTGAATCTCAAGGACAGCGATGTTCTCTGGACGGCATCAGGCATTACGGGCAAGAGCCGGGGCTGGCGTGGATTGAAGTCGAATTTGAATGCGCTGCTCGTCGTGCCCAAGGAGGGAGCAAATTTTTATGCCGTGGTGAAGAAGGGGTTTCGTGATCAAGTCCTGACGCTGCCGAAGGCGAGGGCCTCGGTGGAGGTCGAATCGGGTTTTTTGAGCGATCACCTGAGCCTGGTGGCGGAGGGCAAAACCTTTGTGCTCCGTTTTCCACGGGGACATTCGGGTTTGGTGGAGACTGTGGCGTTGCGCCTTCAGGAACTTTGTGGCGCCAAGGTGGAGGTGGAGAAGAGGGCCCCTGTCGAAGCACCGAAGGAAGATCGGGACGCTCTGCCGTCGTTCTGAGCCGATGAATGCGGTCGTGTTTGATGCGAGTTGTCGATGCATCGACGCGTTTGTAAGCGCATGTTTTTAGTTCGCCTTGGGTTGGGAATGGCATTGATCGCCGGTTGGGTAGCGACTCCACGCTTGGAGGCCGCACCTCGAAATGTGCTGGTGATTGCGATCGACGATCTCAACGACTGGATCGGTTGCATGGGCGGGCATCCGCAGGTGAAGACGCCCCACATGGATGCTCTGGCGGCCCGGGGGATGCTCTTCACGAACGCCCATGTTCAGGCCACGTACTGCGGGCCCTCACGGATCAGCGTGATGAGCGGTCGGATGCCGGGGACGACCGGGTGCTACGGGTTTACGCCGCGATTTGACCAGGCGGAGACGCTGAAGGATCACGTGCCGCTGCAAGGGGTGTTTTCAGAGGCGGGATTTCTCACCGTCGGAGGTGGCAAGATTTTCCATGAAGGGCTGGGTGAAAATTGGGTGAAGGATCTGTGGGAGGTGAAGTTGTCAAACGCGAGAAACCCTTCACCCAAGGGGCAGGTGCATTGGCCCGTGAAGGTGTGGGATTGGGGTGCCTACCCGGACTCCGACGACGATATGGGCGACTATGTGTTGGCAAAGGAGATGGCCGGGGTCGTGGGGTCCAAGCATGACAAGCCCTTCTTTGCCGTGGCGGGCTTTCGTCGGCCCCATGTGCCTCTGCATGTGCCGCAGAAATGGTTCGATTTGTATCCGATCGAGGACGTGAAGTTGCCTGAGGTTCGGGACGATGATTTGGAGGACGTGCCGCACCCGGAGGTTTCGACACGGATCAACAAGCAGCCGGATCACGGGGAGATTTTGAAGCAGGATCTGTGGAAGAGCCTGGTGCAGGCGTATTTGGCATCGATCAGCTTTGTGGACCACTGTGTGGGCACGGTGGTGGATGCGCTGGAGGCAGGCCCGAATGCGGACGACACCATGATCGTGCTCTGGAGCGATCACGGATTTCATTTGGGAGAGAAGTATCACTGGGCGAAGCGAACGCTTTGGGAGGAGACGACTCGAGTCCCCCTGATGATCGTGGGAGAAGGGATTCCGGCGGGGACGGAATGTGGAAAGCCGGTGGGTTTGATCGATCTTTATCCGACGTTGTGCGAAGCGATCGGACAGGAGAAACCCGCAGGACTGGAAGGCGGGAGCTTGATGCCGTTGCTGGCCGATCCAAAGGCGAACTGGGAACGAATGGCGGTGACGACCCTGGAGCCGGGCAGTCATTCCGTGCGCTCAGAGAATTGGCGTTACATTCGATACAGCGATGGCAAGGAGGAACTGTACGATCACCGGGCGGATCCGAATGAGTGGACCAATTTGGCAGGGGGAGGCAAGCATGCCGAGGTGGTCTCTGCGCATGCTCAGTGGTTGCCGAAAGTGAGTCTGCCCGATCCAACCGGCGGCGCGGACGATGAGTAGGGCGGACGATGGCGTATGGCGTCCTTCGATGATTTGGCCCGTTGGTATGGTCCGCTGGAGCGGTGGCTTTCGGGTGGAGTGATGCGGAGGGCTCGCTTGGCCTTGTTGGATCAATTGAATTCCCCAGGGCGGGTGCTGCTGATCGGGGAGGGGCCGGGTGCCCTTGTGCGGGAGTTGGGGCGGTGCTTCCCTGTGGCTAGCCTGACGTGCGTGGATGGGAGCGGGGCGATGATCGAGGTCGGGCGCAGGCATGTGGGTGCAACGCCATGCGAGTGGATTCAGGCGGACATCCGGACGGATGAGATCCGAGGGGAACCCTGGGATTTGGTGGTGACCAGCTTTGTGCTGGATTGTTTCACAGCGGAGGAGCTGGAACGGCTGGTGCCGAAGCTCGCGAAGATGATGCGCGATGATGGGGAGTGGCTGCAGGTGGACTTTCAAATTCCCGAAAAGGGCCTCTTCAAGGCTTGGCGGGCGGCGGTGGTTGTCTGGATGCTCTACCGGTTTTTCCGACTGGCGACGGGTTTGTCCGCGCGGAAACTCAATCCGCCGCAGCCGTTTTTTACGCGGGCGGGTCTCTCGCTCAAATCCCGCCGGGAAAAAGACTGGGGGCTGGTTTATGCCGAAATTTGGCGCAACTCCCGCCGCGACCCTGTGGCTCAGGCATCGGCCGGAGCATCCGCTGCGGACTGTTGAGCGCGAAGGAGGTCGTGGAGCGTGAGGATGCCTGCGAGACTGAATTCACCCGGTTTGCGCATGATGACCATGCCGGTGGGGGATTCGATGAGGAGCATCTGGACCTCATTGAGTGAGGCGGAGGGATCGCAGACGGGGGCGGGCTCGAGGTTGGGTTTTCGCTCCTCCCGAAGCGCGGCTTTCACCTCGTTGCGGGCGAGGATGCCCTGAATGACGTCGTCGATGACCACGGGAAAGCGATCATAGGGGTGACTCTTCATGGTCATCTCGAGGTCCTTGGGATCGAGAGAATCGATGACGATCGGCCGCGAATTGGCGAGCTTGCCGACGGGTTGGCGCTGCCAGGAACGAAGATCCCGGGGATCATTGAAGTGCTCGAGGTCGTGGCCGTCCTGATCGAGAAGCGCTTCGTAGAAGCCGTGCTTCAAGAGCTGCCGGCTCACGGCCTGACTGGTCAGGGCCCCCAGCATCAAGGCGGGAACCATCGAGAAATCGTGCGTCATCTCAAACACAATCAAAATGCCAGTGACAGGTGCGCGGACGACGGCTCCGAGCGTGGCGGTCATGCCGACGATGGCGAGCGCTTCCTGATCGCCCCGCGTTAGCGGAAACCACTCCATCAGTCGTCCCGCGAAGACCGTGCCAACCATGGCTCCGAAAAACAGCGTGGGCGAGAAGATGCCGCCGCAACCGCCGAAACCATAGCAGGCGACAGTGGCGATCCATTTGGTGAACAAAAGAAGGAGGGCGATTTTCCAACTGAGATCGAAGGCGAGCGCGGCCGAGAGGTCTTCGTAGCCGAGGCCGAAGACGCCGAGTTTTCCCGTGTGGTAGAAGACGGTGACTCCGAGTCCCCAGGTGATGAGTCCGCCAATCGCAGGTCCCATCCATTGCGGCACGCGTGACATTTTCCATTTTCCCCGCACCCAGAGCGAGCTGGATTGAAAGGCGACGCCGAAGAGCGCGGCCACGGCCCCGACGATTGGGGTGAGCACGTATCCGAGCCAGCTTGGCGAGTCGCCAATCGCCAACGTGAAGGCTGGCTGTGGACCCACGATGGCGTGGACGCAAAAGGCACCGACGACGGAGGCGAGCAGGACGCTCCCGAGGAGGCGGCTGTTGAGATTCCCGATGATCTCCTCCAACACGAAGGTGATGGCAGCGAGCGGTGTATTGAAGGCGGCGGCGAGACCCGCTGCAGCACCGGTGGCGGCTCCATGGCGGCGACGGGATTTGGGTTCGCCCGCATGGCCAGCGAGGCGGGAGCCGATGCCGCCTGCGAGTTGGACGCTGGGACCTTCACGACCGAGGCTGGCACCTCCGGCAATGCTGATGACTCCGGCGAGAAACTTGACCCACACGACCTGGCTTTTCATGTAGCCAAAGTCCTTCCAATAAGCCGCCTTGAGTTGGGGAATGCCACTCCCGGCGGCCCCGGGACAAAATCGGGTCAGCAACCATCCAACGATGAGCGAGCTGGAAAGCACGATGGCGAGGCTGCTCCACAGGAAGGTGTGGAAGTCTCCCTCGGCGAGTTGAAGGAAGCCCACGTCGAAGAGGGCGTGGATGGCCAGCTGAAACGCCACGGCTCCGAGGCCCGCGCCCGTGGCATAGATGCAGGTAAGGATCGCCTGGCCGCCGGATTGCGGCAGCGTCTTCAGGCGCTTTACCAGACTGAAAGCCATCAGTACGACGTGCCGGTCACCTCGTTGGCGTAGGTATCGATGCGACTGATGATCTCATCGATGTCTTCCTGGGTGAGATCGGTGTCGCGCAATGTGGCAACGAGATGACCCACGAAGGAGGCAAAATGGGTGGCATTGATTCCCCGTCCGTGATGGGCGTGGGCGAGGGGTTTTCCAGAGTAGGAAACCGGTCCGCCAAGGGCCATGGCGAAGAACTCTCGCTGCATGTGCCGCAGATTCTCCATGGAGGAGTCTTTGAAAAACGGTGCCAGGGACTCGTCGGCGAGCACCCGTTTGTAGAAAGCTTCAACGAGTGTTGCGAGGCCTTCTTCACCGCCTGCCTTCTGATACAGGTGATCGCTGGGGGTGGACATGGGGGGAGGTGTTTACCCCACAGAAGAAAAACGTACCGGCGGTCGGAGTCGAACCGACACTCCCTCACGGGAACAAGATTTTGAGTCTAGCGCGTCTACCAATTTCGCCACACCGGCAACGTGTCTTCTACGGGAGCCGTTAGAAAAGCAGGTCGGAGGATGTTTGCAAGGCTTTTGGCGGACCAAGTACTTCCCGAACGACAATGGCACGCCGGAGGGCTTCGGGTCGGCGCAGATCCGCCATGAGACCGCTCCCGACATCCGTGGAGCTTCCACTGCGACGGACATGGACTTTGCTGGACTTCTCGAAGGCGAGGGACAGGCGGGCCGCCTCCGCCGAAAGCTCGGCCCGGGTGGGCGGAGGCGGGGCTTCGACGACTGGCAGCGGCGGTGGGGGGGGCGCCATGCGCCGCATCGTCGCAGGTGTGGGCCTTTGCGGCGGTGGGGGCGTCTCGGCAGCGACCGGCCCTTGGACCTCCTCCAGAAGTTCGCGCAGGCCACCCCAGGGATCGGGCTGGGCGGCAGGCGGAGGACGGTTGATGGGTGGTGGGCTGCTCGGCTCGCGCGTTTGCCGCTCCCAGGCTTCTTCGCGCATCCGGCGGATTTCGGGATCCTCGAATTCGGGTTCCTCGTCGTCGCCCGTCCTTCTCTGGCGGCTCTGCTGGAAGAGATTCCAGAGCCACTGCAGAAAGCCGATGCCCAACGCCACGACGACGAAGAGGATGCGTCCCCAGTCGAAGTCGTCGTTCATGGTCGTGGAATGTGGCGGGTGGTTCCCATGGGAGAAAAAGGCGTGGCCTAACCTTATCGTGCCTTATTGCAGCGGTGCGTCATTGCCGTCGGTGTCCGGCTCACCGGCGATTCGGGAGCGCATCTCGGTGTCGGCGAGGACGTTCTTGTACTTGGCGAAGTCCATGACGCCGAGCTGGCCGTTGCGGAAGGCTTCCGCGATCGCCAGCGGCACCTGAGCCTCGGCCTCGACGACCCGTGCGCGCATCTCCTGAGTACGGGCGGCCATTTCCTGTTCGAGGGCGACGGCGGCGGCGCGACGAACTTCGGCCTTGGCTTGGGCGATCTTTTTGTCCGTCTCGGCCTGTTCGGCCTGGAGCTTGGCCCCGACGTTTTCACCCACATCCACATCGGCAATGTCGATGGAGAGGATCTCGAAGGCGGTTCCAGCATCGACGCCCTTCTGAAGGACGAGCTTGGAAATGCTATC